>JAAVYI010000019.1 GCA_022791055.1 Clostridia bacterium
ATCTATTATCCGTAATTTGAAGAATTTTGTGCTTGAAGTGGGCAAAGATTTTACGTTTATCGGCGAAGAATACCGATTGCAAGTCGGCAATCACGATTTGGTTGTTAAAAAGTTAAGCTTCAAGTAGTGCAAGATTTTTCACCGGATCTGCATGAACAGCAATTGGTACGCCATACAAAAGGGCGAAATTTTGTTCATTCCCAATTACGGCGTGCATTATTTCGATATTCGGGAAGGGACGGAAACGATCGCGATTTTGATCGGAGAAAACTACTTGGATACGCTCAAAAACATGCTGCGGCTTAACAAAATATGTTTTCCCGTTTTAATGCAGGAAAAGGACAAGAACCGTCGCGCGATCGAATTTTTATTACAGTGGAGCAACGACAAGCCGAATTGCAACAAAATACAACATCAAGGATTCAGTAATCTTTTTTTGGGTGAGTTGTATAAAGAATACGGATTGGTCAAGGAAGTACAAAGCAAACCGAACAATGCCGTGATCGACGCAATGCAGTATATCCAACAAAATTTGGAACACGAAATAACGGTCGAAGCGGTGGCCGGACGAACGGGATACAGTAAAAATCACTTTGCCAAACTGTTTCACGAAACGGTCGGACAAACGTTCCGCGATTACGTTAATTCGCAACGCGTCGAGATGGTTCGGGAAATGCTCGAAAACGATCCGCAAAAAACGATAGTAGATATCGCGTTTGCTTCCGGATTCGATTCCATGGCTACGTTTTACCGCGCCTACGAAAAACGGTTCGGTAAGCCTCCGCGACAAAACGCGGGGGGGGGAGAGGATTGTTGACGGCATACCTGCACGGACGTCGCCGTCGAGCGTACCGAAGATATAGTGCGGTATAGCGACGTGTAAACCGTAAAAATCGTTAATTTTGAGACATACTGAATTCATTTTGAGTGGAAACGGTATGTTTTTTTTGTTATGATAAATATATAATGATTCATACAATCAAAATCCGACGGAGGAAATTATGAAGAGAAGAAAACCGATAGCGTTGATCCTGAGTGTTCTCATGGCTTTTTCGGTGGCGAGTTTTGTCGGTTGCAAAGATAACGACGATCCGTTTGTCGAAAAACTCGATCCGACCAGAACGCAGATCTACGTATACAACTATTATGCGGGTTTCCGCGCGGATTGGTTATTGTCCGCCAAAAAGCAGTTTGAAGAAATGTATAAGGATTATCCCGGCGTAGACGGTAAAGTGGGCGTGCAGATTCTGATGGATAACCGCAAACAGGAATTTAACGACGCCGCTTCTACCGTAAGAAACGGCACCAACGAAGTGTATTTTACCGAGGGGACATCCTTTCACGGCCTATATAACGGCGACGGTCTTTACGATATGACCGAATGGATGACCGAGCCGCTGACCGAGTTCGGCGAAACGCGGTCGATAGCCGACAAAATGACCGCCGAACAGCGCGAATATATGGGCGTGGAAATCGATGGCAAAGAGCGGTATTTCTCGCTTCCCAATTACAGCGGTTTTTCGGGCATTGTTTATAACAAAGACCTTTTCAAGTCGAAAGGCTTTTACTACAAAAAAGGTCATGAAAGCGCTTCGAGCATATACGACAAATTTACGGGAGACACGACCGATCTTTCCTCGGGGCCGGACGGCGAGTACGGCACGTACGACGACGGTATGCCCGCAACGTACGAAGAATTTTACACGCTGTGCAATTATATCAAGGGTTCCGGCGTGGTGCCGTTCATTTGGACCGGCGTGCATTATAAGGCGTATTTCGGTAAACTCATGATGTCGCTTGTTGCCGATTACGAAGGCCCGGAAGAAACCCGTCTCAACTTCTCTCCGGACGGCGTGTCGCACACGCTGATAAACGCCGACGGAACGTCGTATCAAAACAGCAAAGAACAAGGTTTTGTGATCAACGAAAGCAACGCGTATGAGCTAGCGCGTCAGGAAGGCCGTCTCAAAGCCACCGAGTTTATCAAAGAGATTCTCGATACCTCGGAATGGCAATCTTCGAACGCATACGAAGGCGTTGTGTCTCATACCGACGCGCAGGCTTTGTATTTAAGTTCGGGGATGGACGGCAACAGACAAATCGCCATGCTGATAGACGGCTCGTGGTGGGAAGGCGAAGCGACCGATGCGTTCGACGACACGGCTATACGGTATAACGCGGGCAACAAATACGAACGCAACTTCGGTTTTTTGCCGCTGCCCAAAGCGGACAAAACGAAGAAGGGACAGCGCACCATATTGGACGACTTGGGTAGCATGGTGTTCGTCAAAGCCACGCTCGCGCCCGAAAAGGAAGATATCGTGGGCAAGTTCATACGATTCATGAATTCGGACAAAATGTTAAGCGAATTCACGCGCATCACTTCGGCGCTTAAAGCGCTCGACTACGAAGTGGCCGAAGAAGACTATGCGCAGATGACGACGTTTGCCAAAGATCTATGGGAAATGCGTAAGAGTTCGAATATGGTGTATAACGTTTCCGATACCCCGCTTGTCGTCAATAATAGATCGTATTTCGCATTCAACACCTATTGGTATACGCGCGTAAACGGCAGATCGTACCAGTACGCTTCCGAAGCCATACACGCCAATCCGTCCGCTTCGGTACGTGAAATTTTCCAAGGAATGATCGACTATCAATCGAGTAACTGGTGGAACGAGCTTTCCAAATAGGGGGACGAATGGACGAAAAGCAACAACTCGCCACAAAGCTGGTTGCGTCGCGCAAAAAAATGAGTTCACGCGGCAGTAAACGCGATTTGGCGTTCTATTCGGTCTTTATGATTTGGCCGGTACTGCATTTCTGCGTGTTCTATATCGCCATTAACTTCAATTCGTTGCTTTTGACCTTTCAAAAGATCGATTTGGCGTCGGGAGCGACAACTTGGACGCTGTTCGGCAATCTCGGAACGGCTTTGAATCGCATCTTTACCAACCCGGAACTGGTGGAAGCGTTCGGCAATTCGTTGCTTGCGTACTTTGTGCCGTTGGTTATTGCCACGCCGCTCGCATTGCTGTTTTCCTATTATGTCTACAAAAAGATGCCGCTTGCAGGCCTGTTCCGCGTCATGTTGTTTTTGCCGAGCATCATTTCGGCGATCATCATGAGCGTTATCTTCAAGTTCTTTGTAGACAGCGCGATACCCGAGTTTGTCAGTCTGATTACCGGCGGCAACAAGACGATTGAGGGCATGATGGCAAACCCCAATACGCGGTTCGGCACCATTATGTTCTATAATATATGGGGCTGTTTCGGCGTCAACTGCTTGATGTACGTCAACTCGATGAACGATATTCCGCCCGAGCAGGTAGAAGCCGCGCATCTCGACGGCGCGACCGGCTTTAAGGAATTTTGGTACATCAGTTTGCCCAACGTGTTTTCCACGCTCGCCACGTTTCTCATTGCGGGCGTTGCGGGACTGTTCACAAACCAGTTCAACCTGTTCAACTTCTACGGTGACGCCGCGCCTGCGGGACTTACGACGTACGGATATTGGATGTACAAACAGACGCTCTACGCAGCATCGTCTCCCGCGCAAATGCCGATCGTCGCGGCAATGGGAATTTGGATGACGTTGGTCGCCGTGCCGCTTACGTTGGCGGTGCGTAAATTGTTTGATAAATTCGGTCCGAGCGCGGAATAAGGGGAAAGGGCTATGAAAAGAGAAAAAGCAAAAGCAACCCGCACCCGATTCTCACCCGTGATGATCGCCATGTGCGTGATTCTGTGTCTGTACGTGATTTCGCTGATTTTGCCGTTTGCGTGGGGATTCATCAACTCGTTCAAATCGCGGCTCGACTTCTTGCACAATTCCATCGGACTTCCCGAACAGTGGGTGTGGAACTACGGCACGGTGTTTAAGCACTTCCGCGTCATGATCACCAACGACAAAGTGGGACAGAAGTTCGTTACTTTGCCCGCCATGTTCGGTAATGCGATTTTATATTCGCTCGGTTCCGCGATCGTGTCGGCGATCGTGCCGTGCATGACGGCGTATTTGTGCGCTCGGTTTCGCTACAAGTTCAGCAACGTAATGTACAATATCGTTATCATCACCATGATATTGCCTATCATCGGCAACGGACCCGCCCGAATCCAAATTACCCGCGCGATCGGGCTGTACGACAGCATTTGGGGAATGTGGATCATCAACGCGGGATTTACCGGCCTGTACTTTCTGGTGTTTTACAACGTGTTCAAGTCGCTCCCCAAGGACTTTACCGACGCGGCGAAAATCGACGGCGCGAACAATTTGCAGATCGTCTTGCGCGTGGCGCTTCCCGTTGTGCGAAACGCACTCTTAACGATCATACTCATAAAGTTTATAGAATTTTGGAACGATTACCAAACGCCGCTCGTGTATATGCCGTCGTATCCCACGGTGGCATACGGGTTGCACTTAATGGAGAAAACGACCGAGAACGCCATGAATACCGTGCCTATGCGCATGGCGGCGAGCATGATCATGTTTTTGCCCATTATCATCGTGTTCTTGGTGTTGCAAAAGCGCTTGTTGGGCAACCTGATGGTGGGCGGCTTAAAAGGGTAACAAAAAACGTTATATCCGAAAAGGAGGAAGAAATGGGTCAAAAAAGTAAAATCGGACAAAGAACGACGCGCGCGATGCTCGTACTGCTCGTTCTTTGTCTGGCAATGTGCGTTATGCCTTATGTGTTTTCGCAGTCCGATGCGGCCGAAGATGCGGCCGTACCCGCGTATACCGTGGGCCAAAAGTCGTCGGCAAAATACGGCACGAACGAGACGTTCGGCATAACGGGATTACAAATAGCATTGGCGCCGCAGGAGAGTATCACGTTCAACACGCTGATCGCGCTTGCCGATATCGATCCCGCCGCGCCGCTTATAGAAGCCAACGTCACGCCGTCGCTTCGGGGTGCGCAGGATTTCCGCAGACTGTTTTTTACGTTTGCCGATGCTTTGAATCCGGACATTTTCTTTACGGTGCAGTACCGCAACTGGGAAAACGAATCCAAAACGATCGTATCCGCCATGGCGAACGGGCAGGATTATATGAGTGTGGAGTGGTATACCGGCAAGATTTTCCACGGTAAGGACGAGTGGCACACCACGTGTCAGTACGCGTTTTCCGGCGTGTATACCGACGGCCGCGATCATGCCGACAGGCCGATTCGTATTTGGTACGACGACCAAGCCAAACAGGCGTATTACGATAAGCAGTATACCGACAAGGGCGTTGCCGCAAAAGACAATCGCAAGGTCATTTGCGATTTCGTCGATCCGAATTTCGTTTCGGACATTTGGACGGGGTTCAAGAGCGGTTACGTTCGGCTTTCCGTGTCCGCCGAAGAATATATCGGCGATACGGCCTATTTCGCGGTGACGCACGTTACGGGTATCGATCTGACGAAAGATTCCGTATACGAGCAACACAAACCCGTGATAACCGTAGACGCGCCGTTCGACCTCGATAACGTTCCGTTCGCCAAAGTCGGCGCTACGTTCCCCCTACCCGCGGCGACGGCGGTCGACGCGCAGTTCGGCGTGTGCGAAGTTGCAAGTAAGGTCGAATTTGCCCAAACGCCAAACGGCGAAAAGACCGCCGTGGCGGTACAAAACGGCAGATTTGCCACCGCAAACGCGGGGTATTATATCATTACGTATTCCGCCCGCGATCCGCTCGGCAACCAAACCGAAACGACGGTAACGGTGCAAACGGGCGATGTGGACGACGTTACGCTTACCGTCGCACCGCCCGAAGTTCGCACCGCTGCGATCGGTACGCTCGTCGAAATTCCCGCGCCGAATAGCAATGCGCCCGTGACCGTAAAAGCGGTTTGCGGCGAACAAGAAATCATGATCGGCGACGACTACTCGTTCCGCCCCGAGAAGAGCGGAGAGTGGACGGTCACATATACCGCCGAGGACGTATGCGGACAAACCCAAACCGAAAGCTATACGCTGACCGTTACGGCGGGCGGCACGGTGTTCAAGGACGAACCGGCGCTTGCACCCGTCATGATTTCGGGCGGGCGGTATTACTTGCCCGAACTTCGTGCGTATGCCTACTCGGGTGACGTTGCAACCGAAGTCGAGGCTACCGTATCGGTCAAGGATCTGTCGGGCGAACGCGTCGTAGACAAAGGCGAAGTGTATATTCCGCGCGTGGCGAAACACGGCGACAGCGTGGAGATCGTGTATAAGGCGGGCGAAGCCGAACTGAAACGGGAAGTCCGGTGTATCATGCCGTTTGTAGCAAACGACGGTCGTATGCGTTTGCAAATCGAAAACTACTTTATGGGCGAAGGCTTCGAACTGAAAAAAGACGATTTCTCCGCCGAAGTTGCGGCTGCCGACGCGAACGGGCAATGGATATTCGCCAAAGAGCAGATCCTGTCCGGTATCCGGGTGCAATTCTCTACGATCACCAAAAAATCCGAATTCGACGCGTTGTGCTTTACGGTATTCGACGCTACCGATCCGGAGCGCAGTATAACTTGCAAGATCGAACGGGAAAAAGAATACGATGCGTACAGGGGGACGGTGTATTCCGAAAACGCGTATTTTACGGTGGGCAAAATGCGGATCCTCGCGGGTTCGCTGTTCGATCCGAACACGCCCAACTCCAACGTAGTCGTGTCGTTCGAAAACGGCAAATGGGTATTCGACGCAGCCAAAACGTTTTCGATCGCGGCAGAACGGTGGGACGACGGTACGCCGTTTACCGGCTTCGGCGGCAACAGTGTCTATATCGGGATGGCTTTCGAGGGGGCTACGCCGGGTAAAGCGTCGTATATGTTGACCGAAGTGAGTAACCAGTTGATTTCGGCCAACCCCGCCGACAGAATTGCGCCGGTGATCGAAATGCAGGGCGTATACGGCGGCATGTGCGAGGTAGGCAGATCGGCGACCGTGCAAAAGGCGTTTGCGTCCGACGCGCTCGATCCGATGATCTCGTTCGGCGTTACCGTACACGCGCCCGACGGCAGTATAGTTACGAGCAACGACGGCATACGCCTCGAAAACGTATCGCCCGAACGTATATACGAATTTACCCCCGATCGGTTCGGGATGTATTCGGTTGAATACATGGCGAGCGATTCGTTCGGCAACGAGCAAAAGTTTGTGTACATCATTTCGGTTCTCGATAACGTTGCGCCCGAGATCGCGTTTTCCGGCGATCCGATGAAAACGGGTAAAGTCGGCGAAGCATTTATCATACCCGATGTTACGGTTACCGATAACGTGTCGGCGGCGGAAAATATTACCGTGTCGAGATACGTACGCACCGTATCGGGACGCATGACGACGATCGGCGCAAAGAGCAATTCGTTTATCCCGTCGCGCAAAGGCGTGTATACCGTCTATGTAATAGCCCACGATGAAGCGGGCAACGTAGCCGTAAAGACGTACGACGTGACCGTCGCATAAGGGAGGTATTTATGGAACGGAAAAGTCCGATCAAGATCATAACGCTGTTTGTAACGGCAATCCTATGTTTGGTTATAGCCGGTTGCAACGGTTGCGGCAATAGCGGAGGCGGCGGGACGAACGCGGGCGTCAAAACCCCCGTGACCGAACCCGAACAGCATTTGGTCGAGGGTACGTTACACGAAATCAAATGCACGCCCAACAGCCGCGTGTTCGTAACGGCGGACGGCACGAGCGACTATAAAATACTTTTGCCGCAAACCCCCAACGACAACGAGCAGGCGGCGGCGCAGTATTTGGCGGATCGAATCGTAGACGCCGTTCGCGTGCGCCTGCCCATAGTAAACGAAACGCCCGATATGCGGTTTTCGGAGTCCGACAAGTATTTGGCCGTGGGAAATTGCCGCCTGTTTACCGAGGCGGGACTTACCATGACAAGCGAGTATCTCGGTGACCGCGGCGGCGTGTATATCGTAAGCAAAGGCAACAGTGCGTTCATTCGATCCAATACCGCGTTCGGCGTAGAGGTAAGCGCGCAGATGTTTATGCAACGCGTGTTCGGTATGGAGATCTATTCGAGCGATCTTATCGAGTACGACATCAAGCCGGGCGAAGAAGTCACGCTTCCCGATATCGAGATCACCGAACGTCCCGACTTCGACTATATTACCACTCGACCCGAACCTTACCGCTACGATAAGCGTTCGGCGTGGGGCGATATGTTCATTCCCACCGATAAAGTGGGCGACGATTACCACAATACGTTCACGTACTACAACGATGCGATCAGAAAAGCGCGCCCGGGTTGGGTGTCGACCCAAGGCAACCAACTGTGTTATACCGCGCACGGCGTTACCGAGGGCGAACATTCGCTCGACGCCATGATCGACTACGGCGTAAACGAAATGATGCGCTATGCCGAGGCTTGCCCCGACCGCAACAACTTCTCGTTTACCCACCAAGACAACGAAGACAGTTGCGGCTGTCCGGCGTGCGGTGCCGAGTACGAAAAGTACGGCGCAAATTCGGCGGTGATCATTAAGTTCGTCAACAAAATGGCGGATAAGGTCAACGCCCGTCTCGAAGCGGAGTTCGAGAAAGGGACCGAGTGGGCGAGGAACGGCGACAAAGCGCGCAAAGTCAAGATATTCTTCTTTGCCTATAACGCCACCAAAGAGCCGCCGGCAAAGAAAGTGGGCGACGCGTGGCAACCCATAGACGAAAGCGTCAAGTGCAATGAAAACGTGGGCGTGATCGCCGCCATGATCAAGGCCAATTTCACGTACGACCTCTACGACGAGCATAACCGCGAAACCTACGATATTATGATGGGCTGGGCGGCGTGTGCCGATACCATGACCACATGGCTGTACGACACCAACTTCACCAATTATATGTATCCGTTCAATTCTTTCGAGCAGGCGGCGGAAAGTTACAGATTCTGCAAGTCTATCGGCTCTATCGGTATGTTCAACCAAGGGATATGGAATGCCGGGAATCGCACGCACTTTTCTTGGTGGAAGGCGTATCGTACGGTAAATCTTTCGTGGGACGTCAATCAGGATATCGAAGTTTTGCGAAAAAAATATTTCAAAGCGATGTTCCGCGACGGCGCCGAAGCGATGGATAAAATGTACAACGAGTTGCTGGCGCACACCACCTGGATCCGCGACACGTTTGAGGAGATCAACGGCGGACTGTACGAAGAAACGGAGTTGCAAAAATTCTGGCCCAAGGGTGTTTTGGATCGGTTCAACGGCTATATCGCCGACGCGTATGCGGCAATACAACAATACCGCGAAACCGATTCGCGCTTGTACGATGTTTTGAAGAAAAATATCGATATCGAAAGTATGTTTCCTCGGTTTGCGACCATTCGGCTATACGGCAGTTACTATTCGCACGCCGACCTTGCCGCGATGAAAGCGGCGTTCAAGAAAGATTGCGAAGTGTTGAAGTTCACTAGATTCCGTGAATTCGTACCAATGGACACCATTACGGCGGACTGGTAAAATAAAGGAGGAAGATTATGAGAAAGAGAGGAAAACTGTTTGCGATTGTCGCGTTTGCGATGTTGCTTGCGCTAAGCTTCGCGCTTGCCGCGTGCCATCACACGCCCGAACCGCAACCGCAGCCGCAGCCTACCGAGAAAATTCTCGAACTGAGTAGGTCTTCGGTAGAACTCGATATGTACGAGTCCGTTTTACTCACCGTAGTAACGGAGGGCGAAGGCGCGATCGAGTGGAGTTCGTCGAACAACGCGATCGCCACAGTGGAAAACGGTTTGGTCAAGGCGGTTGCCGCGGGCAAGGCTACGGTCACGGCAACGCGCGGCGAATACAGCGGCACGTGTTCGGTCACGGTCGTCAATTCGCTTGCCGCGCCGCTGATCGTGCTGTCCGTGCCGTCGATCGTCGAAGATAAAGGCCAAACGGTGGACGTAGACGCGTCGGTCACTTATAAGGGGAACGCCGTAAGCGACCATGCGCAGTTTACTTGGTCGTACGCCGAGGGCGCCGACCAAAGCGTGGCAACGTTTACGGCCGACGGCGCACGCGCGCAAATCGTTCTGAACGAGTACGGAGAAAGCGCGATCGATGTTTCCACCGTAGTCTGGGGGATCCCCGTAACACGCCGGATCGAAATACGCGTATGCAACACTTCCGTCACGTTCTCTTCGGAGCTTGACGAAGCGCAAAACGGCTATCTGTTGACGCTCGACACCGTCGCCGACGACGGATACACCTTCGTTTCCGCCGACGCCAAACTGACCGTTACGGACAACGGCGCACCGGTGGATACAAGTAAAATCGCATGGACGTCGAGCGACGCAAGCGTCGCAACCGCTTCCGGCAATACCGTCACGTCGGGCGGCAGGGCAGGTACGGCGGTTTTGACGGGTAGCTACAACAACAATTTCGTGCGTATTTTTGTCACGTGCGAGAGCGTGAATGTCACGCTGACCGATACTTGGACGCTCGAACTCAAAGGGCAAACAGTCGTCGAATACAAGTTTTCCGAAGTGATGGGCGGCGGCAAAATGCGGGGCGCGCCGCAAGCCGTGGAAATTCCCTATACCGAATTCGGTGCGGAAGTTGCGAGCAAGCGCGATATTTTCAAGTCGTACGACGCCGAAACCGACACGCTTACCGTGACGCCGCCGACACGCGCGGCCAACATGGGTAAGATCGGCAATGTAACGGTGACAACCGATGCGGCCGTTTATACGCTTCCCATGGAAATCTATACGCTGATTATTTCCGACGCCGACGAACTCGACAAATTCGGCGAGTACACAAAATATCAGTGGGACGACGCCTACGTTTGGGACGGCTACTTTATCTTGGACGCGGATATTACGTACAACTCGGCGGAAAACGTTGCAAACATCAACGAAAACACCAGATTCTTCAAGCCGTTTATTTATGCCGATCATTTTAACCGTAGCAAAAGTACGGCATTTTTCGCCGCCGACGAAAGCGACGATACGAAATCCGACGCATATATGCGCGGATTTGTGGGAATGTTCGACGGCCGAGGACACGTGATCGAAGGCTTGATCGTAGACGGTAGCACGGCCGAGAAAAACGGAAACGCGGCGAATACTTACTACGGCCACGGCGGATTTATCGGCATGCTCGGCTCGCTGAAAGGCGGCGCGTCGGCAAACGGGTGCGGCACGATACAAAACGTTTCGTTCACCAACGTAAAGCACGGCAAATATACGGTAGGCAGCGAAGCGAAAGGCACGACGGGCGGATTCCTGTTCTCCATGGGCGTACAAGGCATAGTCAAGAATGTTTATGTGCAGGTGGCGGAATTGGCGTCGACTTCCAACGGACTGCTGAATCCTATCGGAGAGATCGTCAATCAGACTCTGACCGCAGAGAATTTCGTCGTGTCGATAGAGAAAGATGCGATCGAATGGAAGGGTCATGTTGTTTTGGGGCCTATAAAGTATTGGGGCGACAACTACGATCATCTGCGCAACGTTTATGTGGTAAACAAGCAGACCAATTCCGATAATGCAATAGATTTAAGCATCAGTGCGGGTGAAAACAAGATAAACAGTCCGGCAACGGTATTTCATTCCGTCGCCGAGTTTGCCGAGTATCTGTCTCAAAATGATCTTACCGTATTAGACGGAGCGAATTGGGACAAAACGTTCTGGATGGCGGACGAAAACGGCGCGCCCATTCCCAGGAACGGCGGGACGTACACGCTCGAATGCGGCGACACGCTCGACTACGCTATGCCTGGTTGCTCGTATGCTTCGTCCGACGCAAGCGTCGCTACCGTCTCGTCCGACGGCATTATCACCGCGGTGACGTCCGGCTCGGTGATCATTACGGCTTCCGCGGGCGGAGCAATGGTAGCCAAACTCTTTGTTACCGTTGTCAAGAAACCCGTGGAGCTTGACGGAAAATGGGAGCTCGAGCTCAGCCGTTACTTTACGGTGTCGGACGGTAAGAAAACGCCGAGCAGACAGTTGTCTCTTTCTGCGTCCGATCTCAATACCGCGCTCGGACTTTCGGGTGACAAGGCAATCGCGTCTACCGACAGCGTACTCAGTATCAATCTCGTCAAAGGTAACGATACGAAAGAGATCCTGATAAACAAAAACGCAAGCGTGGTCGTTATCGAACCGCCGTACCGTCACAGCGACGGAATGGGCGACGGCTTCACCGCCGTGATCGAAACGACGGACAGCGTGTACAAAATCGCTTGCGCGGTTTACACCATGATCATCGATTCCGCCGACGAACTCGACGAATTCGGCGAGTACACCAAATATCAGCGGGACTCCGCTTACCAGTGGGACGGCTACTTTGTGTTAGGTAAGGATATCGTATACAACACAGTGGAAAATCTTGCGGATAAAGAAGGCAATTGCAAAGTCAACAGCAATACGCGTATGTTTAAGCCGTTTATTTGCAACTATTACAGAAACGGCGACAAAGTGTATTTCGATGCCGATCATAAACAAAACATGGCTGCATTATACGTCGGATTTATGGGTATGTTCGACGGCAGAGGTCGCGTGATCGACGGCTTGGTGATCGATAACTCCGAAAACGAAAACGACGGCGCTAAAACAAACGCTTACTTCGGCGGGTTCATCGGTATGCTCGGCACGCTCGAAAACTTGACAGCCGATTACAGTAAGCGCGGGACGATACAAAACGTTTCGTTCACGAATGTCGTGCACGGAATCTTTGACGGTAAAGGAACCGCAGGCGGCTTCCTGTTCTCGGCGAATATATATGGGGTTGTGGAAAACGTTTATATGCACATTCTCCATCTTGCGGGAAACAGTAACGGGTTGTTAAGCCCTGCCGCAAATACCGTTCAGACCGCTAAAATGCACAATGTCGTAGTCAATATAGAGGCCAACGGGGACAAAATCAATTACAGTTGGGGAAACAACGCATTGGGTATCCTTGCATCGTGGGATGCGCCCAACGAGCACCGTTGCTTGCGTAACGTTTATACCGTAAGGCCGAAACGGGATGGCAATACGTCGATTGCGGGTACCGGAAGTCAAAACTATACGGGTACAGCCGCACCCACGCAAGCGTTTGAAAATACGGCCGCGCTCGCAACGTATCTTACCGACAACAACTTGACTGTTTCCGCCGGCAACAAATGGGATATGTCGTTCTGGACGACCGACGATTTCGGCGCGCCGATACCCGTTACGGTGAAGGCGGCGGCATAAAAGGACGCAAAAAAACATGATACGAGTTGCAAGTTACAATATTTGGGCGGCGGGTGATTTTCCGTACACCCTGCAAACGGGCAAGGAGCGCAGAGATCCCGCGCCGTTCGCGTGCTTTTTGCAAGACGAGAACGTAGATATTTGTTGCTTAAACGAAGTGCGCGATTACCGACCTTCGGGCGGGCGGTGTCAAGCCGACGAGATCGCCCGTCTTGCGGGCTTCGGGTATGTGCATTTTACGCACGCGCTCGAATTGGACGGGTATCGGTACGGCAACGCGCTCGTCAGTCGTTATCCGATACGCGTACTGCGCGAAATACCGCTTGTTTTGCCCGAAACGCAGCGAAGTCGAACGGAATATTACGAGGACAGAGTGCTTACGGTCGCCGAAATTGCCGCACCGGAAGGCGCGTTGACGGTCGCGTTCTGCCATTTCGGCTTATCGTCGGAAGATTGGAATTTGGCCGTAAGCGAAATACTGCCCATTGTAAAAAGCGTACGCACACCGTTCATACTTGCGGGCGACTTCAATCTGGAGCCAAACGAAAAGCCGTATGCCGTGCTTGCGTCGGTATTGTGCGATACGGCGGCGGGGAAAGGGTATTTGACGTTTCCGTCGAACGCCCCCGAAAAGAAAATCGATTATATCTTCGTCAACGACCGTCTGAGAGTGCTCGATTGCCGCGTGCCGAACGTTATGCATTCCGACCACAGACCTATTATTGCCGACTTGGAAACCAAATAGCTTCGGCGGAGAACCTATCAAAATGTATCGAAAAATGCAAGCGGAAGATTTGGGCGCCATTATGCCGCGCGGTTGGATCAAAGATTTTTTGGTGACGCAAGCGAACGGTTTGACCGGGCGATTGGAACATACGGGTTATCCGTACTCGATCGCTTTTTGGAAAGGTGAAACGCGGGGATCGGAAACGCCGCCGTGGGAAGTGTTCGAACAGACGGCGTACCGTTTGGACGGTATGTACTGTTGCGGCGTTCTCACCGAACGGGACGATTTGTCGACGCGCGCCGACGAAAGTTTTTCTTACTCTCTGCGAACGGTTGCCGCCGACGGATTTATCGGAACGGACACACTGCGGGCGACCGATGGGTGGCACCGTTGGCCGCTTGTGGTGTATTTCCGTGCGCTGATTGCCAAATACGAATATACGCACGACGATTCGATCGTGCGCGCTCTCGCGGACTTTTATCTGAAAAATACGTACGACTATACGACCAAGCGTGAGTTTTTACACATAGAGTGTATGCTGTGGGTATACGAAAAGACGGGAGACAAGCGTCTGCTTGCGCTTGCCGAGCATACGTATGCCGAATATAACCGCAAATGCGCCGACGATAACTGCGAAGAGGTCATGCTGTCGGAACGTAAACCGTATGTGCACGGCGTGACGCATGACGAAACGGCGAAAATCGGAGCGATATTGTATATGCACACGGGCAATGAACGGTATTTGCGCGCGTCGGCACATGCGTTCCGAAAGCTCGAAAAGCTGTTTATGCTTGCCGACGGAGGGCATTGCAGCAACGAATTTATGCTCGGAAACGACAGTTTGCAGAGCCACGAAACATGTACGGTAAGCGACTATACCTGGGCTTTGTACTATTTGCTCATGGCGACGGGCGACGTCAAGTATGCGGACAAAATAGAAAAGTGCATTTTCAATGCGGGTATCGGCGCGGTCAAAGAAGATTTTACCGCAGTGCAATATTTTTCATGCCCCAATCAAGTGCTCGCCACGCAAAATAGCAATCATAACGCCTTTTTCTGCGGCGAAGGGTGGATGGGATTCAATTCCAAACATTATACCGACTGTTGCGTGGGCAACGCAAATCGGTTTATGCCCAATTTCGTGCGTCGTCTTTGGATGCGAAATAAAAGCGAGATATATGCGACGCTGTATGCGCCTAATATGTATTCGTTTGCGGTAGACGACGCGAACTTGCAAATCGAGGAAAAAACGAATTACCCGTTTGAAGATACGGTTGCGTTTACGGTGCATGCGGATAAGACGGCAAAATTTACGCTTTGTTTGCGCATACCGCTTTGGGACAGCGGCGCGGTCGTAACGGTGAACGGTAAAGAAGAAAAGATAGAGCAAGCGGGTTTCTTTTACCGTATCGAACGCGATTTTGCGGACGGCGATGAAATCGTTTTAACGTTAAAGCCGCAAATAAAGACGGAAAAATCTTCGGACGGCGGCGTGTGTTTTACGCGCGGATCACTTGTGTTTACATTGGGACTTGCGTATAAAGAGGAAAAAGTGCCCGCGTTCGGCGGCGACGGCACGCTATGCAACTATGATCTTACCACGGACAAGGCGTGGAATTATTGCATAGACGAAAGCGAATGTATGGAAAAGGAAGTGCGGTTGATGCCGCAAGAAACATGTGCGAAAAATCCGTGGACGCTTACGGGCGCGCCTTTACGCCTTACCGTTCCGGCGCATCGTTTGCCAAGTTGGAAACTTTTGCACAAAACCGAAATAACGCAGTGTCGTAATTTATATGAGAAGCTTATGTTCGCACAAACGGGCGATTTTACGTTCACGCCGCCGTTGCCCGAGAAAATATCCCCAAAGGATGTAGGCGAAAAGGAAACGATTGCGCTCGTTCCTATGGGCGCAGCAAAACTACGCGTTACCGTATTTCCCGCATTTGATACGGTAAGCCGATAAAAACCCTATCCAAACCGACAGTATACTTTCGTTAAAACCCATTCGTACCCCTTTCCGGCTATCATAACAGTTGAATTATGTCATAACGCCGATCATTTTTTCTGTTCGCATTATTTCCGAGATGATTTGCCTTTCGGCAGCAGCTGAAGCATCACTGTTCGGGTGTGATTGAACTTTTATTTGATAAGGCAGTAAAAGCAAACTGCAAGCCTGCATTTCCGTTTTGCTATTCAAAAAGCAGTGCGTTTTAGACATAAGAAAAAAGCCCGACATTTCTGTCAGGCTTGCAAAACAATATTCAAATTTTAAGCGCCGGTTTTTGGAGTTTGCTTTTACGAGAACCGCGCTGCAACCGAAGTCCGAAAGGCAAATCAAGGGACAGAACATAATAAAAGACCGATAAGATTGTTAGTCTTATCGGTCTTTTCGCTATTTCGTGCAGTTGCCTCTGCTATCTCGCTTTTGCGCTTTCCGAAAGGTCGGAACGGGCATAATTTTACTGTTGTTTTGAAACTATGCCCGCAACGCCGTTTACGAAAATATAAAAGAACCGCGTATCCAAACGCGATTCTTCTTGGCGGAGCGGTGATAACCTAAAACGAATATTATTACCCTATATATCCCCAGAATACAGTGCAATTGCTGATATTCCACGCATCTGCCCACAATTCGGGTTTACTAGTAGCACGCACATATATAGTCAGTTTACTACACCCATAAAAAATATGACTACCAGTATTTGTTACTGAAATAGGTATAACTATCTGTTCCAACCCCGAGCAACCCGAAAAAGATTCTGCACCAAATGACGCAACGCTTTCTGGAATAACAATTTGTTCCAGTGTTTTGCAGTCAAGAAACGCTGCCCATGCAATACTTATTACACTACCGTTAGTTGGTATAATACTTTCTTTACAGCCACTGATTAATTCCTTCGTTGCTGTTTCTATTAAACAATTTCCTTGCGAATTATATGTGGTATTATTATTATCGACTTCGATTTTTTCAAGTCTCTCACAGCCAGCAAATGGATTACGACCAATGCGATTTACTCTTGATGGAATATAGATTTCTTTTAATTGTTTACAATTCTGAAATGCAAACCAGCCAATACTGGTTATTGTATTGGGTAAATTAATGGTTTGTACATTAGTGTAATTCTTAAATGCATAATTTGAAATGTAACTACCGCGTGATATATTGATAGTCTTTAAAGAATCTGGCGGAACAGCACCGAATATAGAAGAGAAGTTACTACCTATGAAGTTACAATATGGTAATGTAAGGGTATTAAGATTAGAACATCCCGTTAGAGCATACATATCGATTTCGGAAACGCTATCAGGAATAACCATATTTTGAAGTAAGCTACAATTTGCGAAAGCCGAACGACCGATTTTAGATAATTGATTAGGTAGTTGAATATTTTGTATACTAGTACATCCATAAAAACACTCTCTTGCAATCTCTTGCCCAGCTACTATTGTCACTTCTCTTAATGATTGAGGGACGCATGTAACATTCTCATTGTAGTCTTCAGCACCGAAAACATATCCAAAACATAAATTAGATGTTGCGTTAGCTCCTAAAAACGGTAACGTTATTTTTGATAATTCTGTACAGCCGCTAAAAACACCTATACCAATTGTAGTTATATTATTCGGTATTATTATGCTGATAAGACTAGTACAATCTTGAAATGCATAATCGCCTATTGCCGTTATGCTATTGTTGAATTCAATATTTGCTAACTTGGTACAACCACTAAAAACACTACTGCCAATGGAAATAACCCCACTTGGAATTGTTATGCAGATAAGACTAGTACAATCTTGAAAACTATAATCTTTAATTGTATCTATTTTATCGTTTAGCAATATATTTTTTAAATTAATGCACCCTTGAAACGCCCCTATGCCAATAGTACCTACATTACTTGGTATTAGAACATCTATTAGGTCTACACAATCCTTAAAGGCATAATTTGCTATTTCCGTTATATATTCAGGTAAAGATGCTTCTGTTATTTCCTTGGATTTAACATTATTTATAATACATGTCGTTTTATCTGATGCGAAATCATATTGTTCCAACCTTTCGTCCAGTTTCCACATTGCAACATAATTAATATTATGAGCAGGCATATTAAATGTAAAATTTAATGATGTTGTTAATAAAGTTTCTCCGTCATACCACCCCAACCAAGTATACCCAAGAAACTCGTTGTCTATGGCTGAAATTGTGATTTTCGAGTTAAATTCTGCTTGGTCGGATATAGAAACAATATCACCGGCATTGGTAAAATTTTTACTCAATGTAATATTGTAACTGTTAATGTTCCACTTAGCTTTCAAAGATTTGTTTTGTAAATAAATCCATTTATCGTAATTGTTCAATAATGTATCATTATCGTACCAGCCGTCAAATGTATAGCCTTCTCTTGTAGGGATTTCTAATGAATAATATTCATTGTATGTCACAACTAACTCTGATGATGTCAATGGTTCTCCACCATTAACATCAAATGCGACAGTATATTGATTCGCAACCAGTTTTGCTTTAACTGTTGTATTTCCAATGACCGTATAAGGAAACGTAGCGATAGTACCATTAATTTCCCAATTAGAAAAAGTATACCCATTTACATTTGGTTGTTGGGGTTCATTGATTTTTTCATTTTCTTCAATATATTGTCTTGTAACATCACTATCATCAATTTCCGTTGTCACTAAATATAACGGGCGACGACGAATTGTTACTGTAAACAACTTCACATCATGGTTTTTCTTAACGAGCAAATAAAAAATATTATTACCTACATTTAACTCAACAGTTTTGCTTGGTATCGTTTCAGTGCAAGCTAAATCTTTACACACATCATATGTTACAGAATCTGACATAGATATTTCATCTATAAATGAAAACTGACTCGTATCATTAGATACTTCACCGTATACAGTAGTGTCTGTTACTTGTAAAGTCTTAAATTGGATACCACTATCATTATTATTACCACATGCGGCAAGACCAATCACACATGCTACCGCTATAATCAACATTAAAATAATAGTATGCTTTTTCACTTTTAACTCCTTATGTTAAAAAAGTGCGTTCCAATATGGAACGCACTCCAACAGTACACTCCACATTGTGCTACACAATTCCATAAGACGGATAAGAGAGGTACTAATTGGCTATACTACTCCGACTTATGATTTAATTGTGTAGCAAACTTAATATAGCATATTTGAAAATAAAAATCAATACTTTTACAACGGCATTTTTGATTGGCACTGTGGCGGGTGCTTGATAAAACAAGCGGCAGCTTGCGCCGCCGTCAAGCACCCGCCACAAACCGAACACAACCGAAAAGAACAAAGCCGCTGTAACGTAAAAAGCAAGGGTGGCAACTAAAATCGGGGCGCACGCGCAGGCTTACCGTGCGGCCCCGATTTTTTTTACGTTGCCGCCGTTTACTTGCTTTTCACTTCCCGAATACTCCCGATACGTTATGCGCCGCATTGTTACTTTGTAACCCTTTCGTTCCCCGAAACTACCTTTCAATGCAACCGCATTATTTTTCGCAGTATGGTATAATGCTATCGCTTATAAGCAACGCGCAAAATTTTTTCAAATTATTTTTTATGAAAAGCGTGGACTTTCGCCGTTTTCAAGGCTATTTAGTGTAAGGACAAATTTTTTCGGGAAAGACCGTGATAATACGACTTTCAAGCCTAAATATTGTAAGCATAAAAAACAGCGGCAAAATCGGTTAAAATACGGACTTTTATTAAATTTTGATGAAATTTTTGAAAGACCGTAGAATTTTGCCCTTTTTCGTGGCTATATAGTGAGGGGTATTTTATTTTGCCATAGACAACCCTAAAAATCTAAACATAAGGAGGTGTAAAAATGCTCAATACCAAACTTGAAGTGATTTCAGTCGGAACACCCGACATAAGCAATCTACAAGACAGCGAACAGCGGTTATTCTTTGAAACGCTGTATGTAAAGGTTTTGGAATTGGCAAAAGACAAGAAAAAGAACTAACGTATTGTATTGAACGGTCAGAGTTGCAACGTGCTACGACAACTCAAAAAAATGTATGTATTGGTTAGGGGCGCAACGTGCCACGCCGCCCCAAGAAAATAATTGAATATATCGGCTTAACGAATAGGCGTATTGTATGATTGTACAGCCAAAAAAGCGAGCGTAAAAGATTTCCGAAAAAAAAGGAACGCGCCGCACGAAACGGGCAAAGTACGGAAATTCGGTTGTTTGACAATAAAATGATAATCGTCTACAACAGCCCCAAAACGATGAGCCTTGACGAAAGTCAGGGCTTTTCCTTTTATGCGGAAAACGTATCGTACCCGATTTATATTCAGAATATGAAACAGCCGAAAATGATAGACTTTCAACTGATTATGCGTATATAGAATACGCGGACTATTTATTCCACGTTCCGCTTGACGTGAGCCTCCGCGGCGTGCGGTATTTAGGCAAAGAGCCAAGACCAAACGCCCCAAGGGGGCTTTTTGTTTGCCGTTGGCAAATAGCCTACCACACGCTTTTCTCACGTCAAGCGGCTTTCGCGGCATAAACCGTCCGCTTTGCTTATTTTGTATGAACACTCGCCAAAACCGTTTTCGTGCCGATAAAGGCATTTTAACGGCTTTATACTCGGCATATCCGAGCGCAAAAGAGCAAAAAGAAAAACCTAAACCGAGATGTTCGATTTAGGTTTCAACTGGCGGAGAAGGCGGGATTTGAACCCGCGCACCGGTATTAGCGGTCTACTCCCTTAGCAGGGGAGCCCCTTGAGCCACTTGGGTACTTCTCCATGGCTACATATTGGCGCTTTTGGGGGCGCGCTATTGGCGGAGAGAGAGGGATTCGAACCCCCGGTCCTTATTAGGGAACGCCGGTTTTCAAGACCGGTGCCATAAACCAAGCTCGGCCATCTCTCCAAACGCTTATTCAGTATAGCAAAATCGCGGCGGGGTGTCAAGCAAAACGCGCGTATCGAAAAAATCTTATTGCCGAAATCTGTCACGCGCGGGGAATAAGACGCCGATCGGCGCGTTCCGAAAGCGGGTGGCTACCCGGTGAGGCCGGTTCTATTGCGATTGCCGCCTAGGCGCAAGCAGGGACTTATGCATGACGAGGATGGGTGCGTATCCCGCGCGGAGTTGCCGCTAAAACCTTATGTGTTCGACACTTCTATGCCTAGTATACAGAGTATAGAAATTTTGGCAAGCGGCGAGAATATTTTGAAAAATGCTTGACAAAGCGCGATGATCTGTATATACTGTATCTATACAATAAGCACAGTTCGGGAGGCGGCCATGCTGAAGGTGACGGGACTGACCAAGAAGTTTGAAAATTTTACGTTGGAGGACGTGGGGTTTACGTTACCGGCGGGGTATATCATGGGCTTTATCGGCATGAACGGTGCGGGCAAGACGACGACGATCAAAAGCATTATGCGCATGATTCGGCCGGACGCCGGTCGTGTCGAAATCTTCGGCCTCGATATGGCCGAGCACGAACTGGAGATCAAGCAGTCGATCGGATTTGCGGCGGTGCGTTCGAGTATTACCGCCAAAAGCCGCTGAAAAAGATCACCGACGTCTATCGACGGTTTTTTCGCGATTGGGACGAAACGGCGTACCGCGACTGCCTCAAGCGGTTTTCGCTCGACGAGACGCAACGCGTCAGCCAACTGTCGGCCGGTATGCGCGTCAAGTACGGCCTCGCGCTCGGTCTGTCGCACAACGCGCGGCTGTTTATCTTCGACGAGCCGACATCCGGCCTCGACCCGGTGGCGCGCGACGATCTGCTCGACTTGTTTTTATCGCTGATCGAGGACGGCAGCCGCAGCATTCTGTTTTCGACGCACATTACGTCCGACCTCGACAAATGCGCCGATTATGTGACGTTCATCAAAAACGGCCGCATCGTCATGAGCGACGCCAAGGACGCGATCATCGACGCGCACACCGTCGTTTCGGGCGGGTCGGAGATGCTCGCGTCGCTGCAAGACAAATTGATCGGCGTCAAATCGCACGACTTCGGGTTTAAGGCGCTGATGAAAACGGCGGACGTGCCGGAATCGTTGCGCGCGACGGCCGTTCGTCCCGACTTAGAGGACATCACGGTGTATTATAACCGTTAAGGGCGGTCGAGGGAGGAGATTGCTTCGCTTGGGCGGTGGCAATAGAGCTGTGACAAAATGTTCGAGAGAAAACGAGAGCGCACACACTTTGTCACCCTCGGAGCGAAAGCACGGTCTAGCGCAGCAAATCGATTATTCTATACGCCTTCGTACATTCCTCGGCTTCGCTCGGAATGACAAAGGGTCTTTACTGCTTCCCAAAAGGTTTTGTCACAACTCTAATGGCAGAAAAATAGAGGCACATGCAATGACGAGAGAACGATTTACAATGCCGCGCAAGATTGCCGCGGTCGCTACGCTCCCTCGCAATGACAGAAAAACGAGACTCTCGCAAGGGCGGAAAAGAAAAGGTCTCGCAATGACGGGGGAAGAGGCCTTCGCATTGACGAGAGAAAGGGACGCAAGAGTCGGGAAAGCGCGCGCAAACGAATGCGTGAAATTTGTAAATAAACAGGAGACGGAAAGATGACGCTGAAAGCCTTATTAAAAAAAGATTTTTTGTTGCTACTGCCCAAGCCGCTGTATTTGTTGCTGCTGCTAGGGTGCTTGACGGCGGTTCCGAACTATCCGACGATCATCAGCACCGGCTATGTTATCATGTTGGTATTTTTCGTATTTACCTTTTCCAAAGAGAACCGCGACGCCGAATTTACCGCCATGCTGCCGATCAGCCGCAACGACTTAGTGAATGCGCGGCTTGTGACGGTGCTCATTCTCGAGATCGCGCAGCTGACGATCGCGGCCTTATTCGCTATCGGCGGCGCTCTGGGATTTCCCGAAGGCAATAAAGTCGGCATAGACCCCAACCCGACGCTGTTCGGCACGGCGCTACTGTGCCTGTCGGCGTTCAATCTGATTTTCTTCCCGCTGTTTTACCGCACCGGCTATAAAAGCGGCGTCCCCATGCTGTTCGGGCTGCTCGCTTTCTTAAGCGTATACGCCGCCGTCGAGCTGATGGTCAACCTGATCCCCGGCTGGCGCGACATCTTTGACACGCTCAACCCAGCCATGATGGGCTGGCAGTCGATTTTCCCGGGCGTCGGCGTTGTCGCGTTCGTAGGCCTGTCATTCTTGACCGCGCATCTGTCCCGCAAAGCGTTTGCGCGCGCCGACCTATAAAGGTTTGCGTTTTCAGGCGATTTCATGTATACTGATAACGGGTAAGGCCTATGGAGTTAAACATACAGAAGAATCAAACGCCGATCTATCGCCAACTGTACGAACAACTGGTGCGACAGATCGCCGACGGAACGATCGAGGCGGACGCATGTCTGCCTTCTATTCGCGCCGTGGCAAAGCAGTTGGGCGTCGCCGTCGTTACGGTGAAAACCGCTTACGAAATGCTCGAGCGCGACGGCTTTATTTATACGCTGCCGGCCAAAGGCTGTTTCGTGTCCGCCGCGGCGCCCAAAAGGAAAGCCGACTTGGCGCGCGACCGTCTGCGGAACGAACTGGCTTACTACAAGCAGTTGGGGCTGGACGCAGACGAATTGATCGACTTGGTGCGCGCATTATATCAGGAATAGAAAACACGGGCGGTTCGGGCGAGCCGCCTTTTTGATCGGCAGTATGTCGCGGCGGCTTGCAATCAAACGGCAAATATTTGCTTGTGCGCGCGCTATAGTCGGCAGGGCTTTCGGGGTTGACTTTTTGATCGACTTAAGGTACAATACCGATTGGGCAATCTTCCCGAAATTCCCAAAACGGAGGTGCGTGCGTTGCAAACCGGGCGGACGATGTTATCGGCGCTTGCCGCGTTTTTGACCGCGGCGCTTTTTGCGTTCGTCCCGTTTGCGGCGTTTGTCGCCGTGCCGCTGCTCGTCGCACTGTCGGAAACATTGCGCCGCCGACTGGGTTGGGGCGCGGCGCTGTATGCCTGGCTGACGCCGCTGCCCGTGCTGTTTATTATCGGCGACCCACTGCCGACGATCGCCGTTGCCGTAGGCCTGGCCGTATTTTTGGCGATCGCGCTGACCCAAAAGCGCGGGATTCATGTTTGCGGCGGTACTGCTATCGGGGCGGCGATCTTGACGGCCGTCGCTTTGCTGCTGCTTTGGTCGATCGCCGTCGGCAAGGACTTCGGCACGCTGGCGGCCGACTATGTCTATCGATACGCCGACCGTCCGCTGTGGCAGTGGGCGGCGCGGCGCGCATATTCGAGCGTTGCGGGGGCGCTCGCGCCGGGACAGGACGGCTATCTCCAAGCGGCGTTCGACGTGCTTGCCGCCCGCGCGGCCGAAACGATGTCCGAATACGCTTTTTATTATACGCTCGGCTATGCGTCGCTGACCGCCGTCGCGTCGTGTCTGCTGTATTGGGTGAGCGTCGGCCGCCGCGCCGCGCTTAAAAACGTGCGTTTCGACCGCCGCTATTTGCTGTACGTCGCGTTGCCGGTCGCAGGCGTGTCATTGCTCGGCATTTGGCCGCACATGCGCCCGCTGACCGCCGCGGTGTTCTATGCCGCGATCACGGCGCCGTGCGCGGCGGTCGGCTTTACCTTTTTGCTGTACTGCGCGCAACATTTCTCCCCGAAAGCGCGCGTTCCGGCGGTTGCCGTCGTCGTCACGCTCTGTTCGGCGCTGTATTTGTTTGATTATGGGCAGCTTTTACTTTCGCTGTTCGGGTTTGCCGACGTGCTGATCCCGCTTAGAAAGCTGATCGACCTGATTTGAGGTTGTTGACAAATCGGCGCGCGGATAGTATAATAAATAGGAATACCGAAAAGGAGAATATCGGGCATGAAAGTTATACTGACCGCAGACGTAAAAGGGCAGGGGAAAAAGGGCGACGTCGTCAACGTCAGCGACGGTTACGCGCGCAACTACCTGTTTAAAAACAACTTGGCGACCGAGGCCACGGCCGCCGCGCTCAACAGCGTCAAACTCAAGAAAGAGGCCGACGACCACCGCCGCGCCGTCGAGCGCGCCGCCGCGCAAGAGGTCGCGGACAAGCTGAACAAAACGCAAGTCACCGTTCGGATCAAGGTCGGCGAGACGGGTAAACTGTTCGGCGCGCTCAACTCGCAGGCCATTGTCGACGCATTACACGCGCAGGGCATCGAACTGGACAAGAAGAAGATCGTTTTGAACGAGCCGATCAAGACGCTGGGCACCTATACCGTCGTCGTCAAGCCCTACGCCGAGATCAGCGCCAAGCTGACCGTCAAAGTGGAAGCCGAATAAGTCGGGCAGGTACGCATGAAAGCCGCGCAGAAAACCGAAAAAGCCTATAAAGTTACGACCTTGTATTATGTGATGCTGGGGCTGTTTACCGCGCTCGCATTCGTGGCGACGCTGCTTATTCAGATCCCGGCCGGCTGGGGGTATATCAACTTCGGCGATGCGGTCGTCATGATCGCAAGCGTCGTATTGGGACCCGTCGGCGGCGCGGTCACCGGCTTGCTGGGGCCGGCGGCGGCAGATCTGGCGACCGGCTTTTTGATCTACGCGCCGTTCACCGCCGTCATCAAGGCGTTTGAAGGACTGTTCTGCGGGCTTTTGTATAGCAAAGTTTTGCGCGGCCGCGCCGGTTGGCTGCGCTGCTTAGTAGCATTTGCCGTCGTGTCGCTTTGGGTTTCGGTCGGCTATGCCGTCACCGATTTTCTGTTGGTCTCGTTCGGCGCGTTGGGCGACACGAACAGCCTGCCTGCGGCATGGGCGGCCGCAGTCGCGTCGCTGTGGAAAACGACCATTCAGACCGGCGTATCGATGGCGGTCGCAATGATCGTCAGCCCCAAACTGCCCAAACTGGCGCACGGCAAGCTGTTTGTCGGACGAACGGGATCGGATTCGCCGACGAGCGATGCCGAAACAAAAAGTTCACCCGACGAGGAGGAACGCACGCGGTAAATGCGGTTCGGTCGCAGAAAAAACAAAAAGCCCGGTATAAAGCTCGGCCTCTGTCTGTCGGGCGGCGGCGCGCGCGGCTTTGCGCATATCGGCGCAATCCGCGCCTTTCAGGAAGCGGGCATAGACTTCGATCTGACCGTCGGCGTATCGGCCGGCGCGATCGTAGGGGCGCTGTATGCCGCAGGCGTATCGGCCGACGAAATGGCGCGCTATGCCGCAACCATCGAAATGAAACGCATCCACAGCGGCCGCCCCTTTCCGCCGGCCGACGCGAGCAACATCGGGCGACTGGTCACCGACCTCATCGGCGACGCCGACATCGAGCATTTGCCGCGGCGTTTCGTCTGCCTGGCGACTGATCTGGTCGAGGCCAAGCAAGTGCTTTTAGACCGCGGCAGCGTCGGCCTTGCCGTCAGTGCGTCGTGCTGCGTCCCCGTGTTGTTCAAGCCGGTGGTGCGCGGTGAGCAGCATTTGGTCGACGGCGGGCTGTTGAACAATATCCCCGCCGACATCACGCGCATGTTTGGCGCCGAAAAGGTCGTCACCGTTGACATCAATCCGACGCGCGGCAGCGGAACGCGCGACTTAGGATTGCTCGGCGTGATCAAAGCGACGCTTTCGATCTCGTTGTCCAACGCATCGATCCAGGGCTACAGCCATTCCGACGTCATCGTCGCGCCCGACCTGTCGGCGTTCCGCTCGACCGACAAAGCGGGATACGAGGAAATGATGCGCTTAGGGTACGAGAGCGCCCGCGCAAAGATCGATGATATTATCAAGTTGAAGGAGGGTGCGGCAAAGCCGTAAGCCGGAGGTCTCGCCATGAAGAACTATTATAAAATTATGGGACTTTCTATGACTGCGACGGAGTCGGAGATCCGCAGCGCTTTTCGCGCGCTCGCACAGCGGTTCTCGCCCGAGGTCAACCCGGGCAACCGTGCGGCCGCCGCGCGCTTTGCCGAAATCAACGAGGCGTACTCTGTCTTGAGCAATGTCGTATTGCGCAGCCGTTACGACAAGTCGATATTGATGAGCAGCGAGATCACCGTGCCGCTGACCGACATTCCCGACAGCGCGACGACGGCGGAAATGCAGTCGCCGCACACGCACACGATCCATGCCGAACGCCATGCGACGCAGGAAGTCGTCACCGAACCGGTGATCGAGCGGCCGAAACCGTCGCCGACGACGCGGGACAGACAAGCGGCCGCCGCCAAGTCGGAGCCGGAAAAAGTCGCCAAACCCGAATCGGAACCGACAGACAAACCGGAACCGAAAAAAGAGACGAAAGCGGAGACGGAGCCGACCGAAAAGAAGAAAACGTTAGCCGAAAGTATCGCCGAACGGGCGGCCGCAGTGCGCGAGGCGTATGAGAAAGCGGCCGCGCAGATCGCCGCCAAACGCGAGGCGGAGAAAAAGGAACGCGAGGCGCGGCAAAGCGAAAACGAGGAAAAGCGCAAGCTCGCTTTGCAAGCGCAGAAGGAACAGAAAGAAAAAGAGGAACGGGCGCGGAAAGAAGCGGCCGAAAAGGAGTTGATCGAGCGGCGCGAACGGCAGAAACGGGAACGCGCCGAACGCGAGGCGATCGAGCGCGCGCGGAAAGAGGCGGCGCGGCTGAAAGAAAGCCAAGAGACGCGGCCGATCGACGTCAAGGCGCAAATGCAGTCGCTGATGTCCCGACTGGGCGAAAAGCAGACGGCGCGCGAACAGGCGGCGGCCAAGGCGCAAAAAGCGGCCGATACGCGTGAGGCGAAAGAAGAGGCGGCAAAACCGGTGCCGGTAGAGCCAAAAAGCGTCAAGGAATGGACGAAACCCGTCGAGGCCGTGCCGACTGCCACGCATTCGGCGCGGGCGGTTTTGGAACGGTTCAGCGCATTCCAGACGCAGGCCGAGCGGCAGCTTTCCGAATTGAAACGCATGATCGAAATGCAAGCCGAAGAATCGCGCAAGCAGGACGCCGCCGTGCGCGCGCTTGCCGACGAAGTGCGGCGGTTGCATACGACGGGCGGCGCAGGCTTGCAAGCGATCGAGGCCGAAGCCGACAGAACATCGGCGCTGTTGATGGCCAAGCTCAACGAGACGCAAGCGAGCGCCGAGGCGGCTGCCGCGACGGCTGCGTTGAAAGCGGCGCAAGCCAAGCAGTTGCAGGAAGAGATCGACGCAGCCGGCAAGCGTCTTGACGACGCGCTCAAAAATCTCGATGCGGCTAAGCGCGAAAAGCAGCACTTGCAGACCGAAATGGAGATCGAGTCGGCGGCTCGCCGTCGCGCCGAAAACGCCGTCGAGGGCGCCAAGCAGGCGGCGCGGACGTATAAAGCAGAATCGGAGCGGGCGCAAAAACGCGCGTCGGAGGAAAAGAGCGCGCGCATGAGCGCCGAACGGGCGTTTTCGTCCGAAGTCAAGGCCAGAAAACGCGCCGAAGAACTGGGACGCAGCGACCGCGAGGCGGCCGTGCGCATGAGCCGCGAGATCGCGTCTTTAAAGGCGGCCAAAGAAAAGGCGGAGGCGCGCGCCGAAGAGACGCGCGCGCAGATCGCGCGGTCGGCGGCGTCGGAGCGTGAAAAGCTCGAACGCCTGAGCGAACAGCAGCAGAAGAATATACGCGAGATCAGCGCAAAACTCGACGACGCCGAGGCGGAAAAGAAATCGCTGGAGAGTAAAGTCGCGCAGTTGCAAACCCGTATCGCCGATCAGCAGGAGCTGGACCGCGAGATCGCGCGGGAAATGTCGGAGTTCGAGCAGTTCAAGAGCACGATGAGCGAGGCGGACGAACATCGTTTGGTAGGCGACTGGGAAGCGAAAGTACGCGCCGACATCATGCTGTTTAAAGACACGCTGTACGGCGCGCTGGGCGTTCCGTACTATGCGCATTTGGACGAGATCGAAAGGAGCGCGCAACGGTTGCTCGATCTATACACATTGCGGGAGGGCGACGATCGGTACGACCGTATTGCGACGGTCGAACATGCGCGCGACATTCTGTGCGACCCGGAAAAGCGCGCGGCCTATAACCGCCAAATCGGGTTGAACGCCTCGGAGATCAGCGCGGCGCTCAAGGCCAAAGCCTGTTACGAAGAGATCATTCGCAAGTTGGGTCGAGAGAAAGCCAGCCGCGAATTTTGGGCGCAGTTCGATGACATGGCGCGTGACGCGCAGACCGGCGATGCGGCCGCGCAGAACAAACTGGGCGAGGCCTACTACGACGGCGTCGACGTGCCGGCCGACCCGCAGCAAGCGGTGTTCTGGTTTAAAGAGGCGGCCAAACAGCTGTATCCGGCGGCGCTCTTTAATATGGGCATGTGCTTATTGAACGGTTACGGCGTCGAACGCGACGAGATGCGCGGCCGCGGATTCGTCAAAAAAGCGGCGCTCGTCGGCTACGGCCCGGCCACCGAACTGGTCGACAGCCCGGAATTTAAGCGCGCGATCAGCAACGACGCTTACGAGGGATAGCCGCCGTAAATCGAAAACAATCGCCACAACAGGAGGATATACAACATATGCAGGAATTTAAAACCGAAAGCAAACGCATTCTCGATTTGATGATCCATTCGATCTACACCAACAAGGAAATATTTTTGCGCGAGCTGATTTCCAACGCGTCCGACGCGATCGACAAGTTGCACTTTCGGTCGCTGACGGATGCGGCCGCAGCGCGCGAGTTTGCCATCGATCTCGAGATCAACAAGGACGCGCGCACGATTTCGATACACGACAACGGCATCGGCATGACGCGGCAGGAGTTGGAAAACAACCTCGGCACGATCGCCGCGTCGGGGACGTTGCAGTTTAAGACCGAAAACAAGTTGGACGAGGAGATGATCGGGCAGTTCGGCGTCGGATTCTATTCGGCGTTCATGGTGGCAGACCATGTGACGGTGTACTCGAAAGCCTACGGCACCGACGTTGCGCACATTTGGTCGAGCAACGGCGCCGACGGGTACGAAATTATCGAGGCGGAAGGCGGGGACAAGGCCGACTGCGGCACGACGATCACGTTGCACCTAAAGGCCGACGACGAGGATTACGCTTACGGCGACCTGCTGTCCGAATACAAGTTGCGCGGTCTGGTCGAAAAGTATTCCGACTATATTCGCTATCCGATCCGCATGGAAGTGACCAAGTACGAGAAGGAGACCGAGACCAAGGCGGTCGAGACGCTCAACAGCATGGTGCCGTTGTGGGCGCGCCCCAAAAACAAGGTCAAGAAAAAGGAATACGAAGAATTTTATCAACAAAAGTTTAACGATTACCGCGCGCCCGCATATATCATAAAGGCGGACATCGAGGGCGCGGTCAACTACCGCACGCTGCTGTTCATTCCCGAAAAAGCGCCGTACAACTACTACAGCAAGGACTACGAAAAGGGACTGAAGCTGTACAGCGCGGGCGTGCTGATTATGGACAAGTGTTCGGAGATCCTGCCCGAATATCTCGGCTTTATCAAGGGCGTCGTCGATTCGCCCGACTTGAGCCTGAACATTTCGCGCGAAATGTTGCAACAGGATCGGCAGCTCAAGGCGATCGCAGCCAGCCTCGAGAAAAAGATTTTGGCCGAACTGAAAAAATATTGCAAGAGCGACCGCAAGGGCTACGAAAAGATGTTTACCGAGTTCGCGCCCAGCATCAAGTTCGGCGCTTACGACAAGTTCGGCGAGAAGAAAGACTTGCTGAAAGACCTGTTGCTGTTCTACTCGTCGACCGAGAACGCGCCGACGCTTTTGTCCGAATATGTCGGCCGCATGAAAGAGGGACAGGAATTCATATACTATGCTTGCGGCGAATCGGTCAAAAAGATCGACAAACTGCCGCAGACCGAGGCCGTCAAAGAAAAAGGCTACGAGATCCTGTATTTCTCCGACAGCATCGACGAGTTCGTCGCCAAGACGTTACTCGAGTACGACGGCAAGAAGTTCAAAAGCGTGTCCGACAAGGACAGCATTGCCGAAACCGAAGAGGAAAAAGCGGCCTCCGAAAAGACGCGCGAACAGTACAAGGCGCTGACAGAGGCGGTCAAAGCGTCGCTCAAAGACAAGGTCGCCGACGTGCGGCTGTCGAACAAAATGAAGTCGCACGCCGTGTGTCTGAGCGCCGAGGGTGAGATCTCGTTTGAAATGGAACGCGTATTCGCGGCGATGAAGAACGGCGCCGACGTGCGCGCCAAGCGCGTTCTCGAACTCAATCCCGAACACGCGCTGTTTCAAAAACTGGCGGCGGCCAAGGACACCGACAAGTTCGACAAGCTGTGCGGCGTGCTCCTGGACGAGGCGCTTTTGATGGAAGGATTTACGCCCGAGGATCCGGCGGGGTTTGCCGACGCAATCAATACGCTTTTGGCCGAATGATCTTTTCGGCTACCGGGAGGCCTATGAGTCCGATCGCGCAAATGAGCATTGTGCTTGCCGTCGTGTTTACCGTTTTGGCGCTGTTTATCGCCTATCTGATTTACGAAAACGAGTGTATCCGCAAAGTGCGTTATCGCTACGACGGCGCGCCGTCCGGTTTTTCCGGGTACAAGATCGTACACATCAGCGATTTGCACAACAAGCGTTTCGGCAAGGGGCAGAAGCGGCTTTTACGGTACGTGGCCGATGAAAAGCCCGATATGATCGCCGTCACCGGCGACCTGTTTCAAAACGAATATATCGAGAACGCGCGCGACTTTATGGAAGGCGCGGTCAAGATCGCGCCCGTCTATTACGTGGTCGGCAACCACGAAACGCTGGTGTCGTTGCTGCCCGAATTTTTAAAGCATATGCGCGAGATCGGCGTACACGTTCTCGAAAACGGCGTCGAGACGATCGAGCGCGACGGCGATACGATCTCGATATTGGGGCTGTCCGACCCGATGACGTTCGGCGGCAACGGCGGACGCGAGCGGCGCAGGCGGGCGGCGGCGGAGTTAGGACGCATGTCCGCGCCGGTCGAGGGCTTTCGGTTGCTGCTCAGCCACCGACCCGAAATGTTCGAGGACTATGTCGGCCGCGCCGAACTGGTGCTTGCCGGTCATTCGCACGCGGGGCAGGTGCGACTGCCGCTGATCGGCGCGCTGATGACGCCGGGCGAGGGGTTTAAAGTCAAGTATGACGTCGGGCATTTTTTCGACGCGGAGCAAAATACGACGATGTTCGTTTCCGGCGGTTTAGGCTCGAGCAATATCATTCCGCGTTTTCACAACCGCCCGCAGCTCGTCACCGTCGAATTGAATTAGCGGCCGTCATTCGCTTGCGTAACGGCGGTGAATATGGTATAATACCAAAAACGATAAAATCACGGGACAGGGCGTTTCAAGGAGGTCGGTCTTACACAATGCAGAAAACGATTACTCTACTGTGTGCAGAGTGCGGGGAAAAGGCTACTTACAAAATCGGCGCGGACAAAAGCATGGCTACGCTCAACGACATCGCCGCTTTTATGGAGGAATCCAAAGAGCGCAACAAGCTGCTCGAATGGATGGTCAAAACGGCCAACACGCAACCGGACGAGCGGTTGCCGGCGCTGTTTGGCAACCAGGTCGAAACGCTGTGCAACGTCAACTATCAGGCGCTGGGTGCGAAAGTACGGCTGATGGATCCGTCGACCGACGCCGATGCGGCGGTGCAGCGATACAAGACATCCGACGCTATCGAAAAGGTCAATATCAGTAAAGCCAAGTGGCTCGAGGCCTTAAAGCGCGACGGCATCGTGGCGTTTTACGCCATGTTCTATTGCAAAAAGTGCAAGAAACTCGAAAACCGCGTATATTTGCGCATTCATGTCAGCGGCGCCAAAGAATATTTGTACGTGTATCCGCACAAATGCGACACGTGCAAAAACGATTTGGAGCTGGTCGACGAGGACAACATCGGTTTTATTCACACCGGTTTGCCGACGACGGTGCCGTGTAAGTGCGGCAAGCCGCTGATTGTCGACAGCGTCAATTTCACGCAAGAGAAAAAGGCTTGACGCGGGTAAGAACTCGATCGTATGACTCAAGGAGGGCATGACGTACATGAAACTGATTTGTAACGGAAACGATTTATCGGACGCAGTCGGCAAGGTGTTTAAAGCGGTTTCCACCCGCACCACCAACCCGATTTTAGAGGGCATTTTATTAAAAGCCGAAAACGGATCGCTGACTTTGACCGCCAACGATCTCGAACTGGCGATCGAAAAGAGTATTGTCGCCGACGTCAAGATCGAAGGCTCGACCGTTGTGCCCGGCAAGTTTTTCGCCGAGTTCGTCAAAAAGCTGACGCAAGAACAGATCGAACTGAGCGTACTCGACGGCAACCGCCTCAATATCCGCTATATGCAAAGCGAAGGCGTTTTGCAGTGCCTCGACGCCGTCGATTTCCCGGCGGTCAAGGAACTGACCGAGGCGCAGTCGTTTATCATCATCAAAAACGAATTTCGAGATTTGGTCAACAAGATCGCCTTTTCGGTGTCGACCGACGACGCGCGGCCGATGCTTAAAGGCGTGCAACTGGAGATCGACGAGAACTCGATCACCGGCGTAGCGCTCGACGGCTACCGTTTGGCCAAATGCGTCAAGCCGATCGAAAAGACGTCGGCGATGATGAGCGCGGTCGTTCCCGCGCGCTGTCTGACCGAGATCGCGCGCTTGATCGAGGACACGACCGACCCGGTGCAGATCTCCATTCAGAAGAATTATTTGCTCGTCGATTTAGGCCACACGCGCGTGACGACGCGGCTACTTGACGGCGATTTCATCAACTATAAGCAGATCATTCCGACCAACTTCGAAACGACGGTCACCGTGCCGAAAGATCAGTTCGAGTCGGGGATCGAGCGCGCCATTCTGCTCGCCCGCAGCGACAAAAACAATCTGGTGCGCTTTGACGTCAAAGACGACGTTATGCAGCTTTCGTCCAATTCCGACGTCGGTTCGATCAACGAAAAGTTGCCCGTTAAGTTGAACGGCGTCGACATCGCCATCGCTTTTAATGCCCGCTATTTTACCGAACTGCTCCGCTACATCACCGCCGACAACCTGCTTATCAAATTTATCAGCAGCTCGACCCCCTGTATCGTCACCCCTGCCGGCGAGCAAGAGGATTTGATATATCTCATCTTGCCCGTCCGAATGCTTTAGGCGGCATATAGCGGCGCATCTGGAGACTACGTTTAAAAATCGACAAGGTTACGTACAAAGAAGTACGCGCCCTTGTCGATTTTTTAACAGTTGTCCCCATCTGCGCCACTCTCTGCCGCCTAAAGGGGATTACAGGGAACACATATAAAGCAATATCCACTATCGAATGATCCGCAAGAGAGGGGCTTGCGGATTTTTTTGCTGTGCCTTTTGCGGGGTTCGTTTACATAAATCCCGAAACAAATGCGCAAAATGTTTACAACTTTACGATTTCGTTTACACGAATGGATATTGACATCGTTTGAATCGATGTTATAATGAAAATGAAGGCAGGGGACGTGATGGATAAAAAAGTGACAATGGAACAGATCGCAGAAGCGGCCAACGTGTCGAAAGGGTTGGTTTCGAGAGCGCTTACCGACCGATACGGGGTCAGCAGCGAAATGCGGTCGCTTATCAAGATGAAAGCGGTCGAACTGGGTTACGACTTCGAGCGGATCAAAACCAAATCGAAGAAAAGAATGTCGTGTTGCCTATTGATGTCCTCGCGCGTGCTGACGCGCGAATCGTACTGGCAGCCGATCATTCGCAGCATGGAAGAGGCGCTTTCGTTTGAAGGGATTGACACCGACTATTTCATTTACGATGAAACCGATTTTTCGGAAGAGGACAGTCGACGCCTAAAGAGCAACGACGCCGGCGCTTACGTCATCATGCACAAGAATTTCCCGTTTCTGATGCGCGAACTGGAGAAAAAGCACAAGCCGACGGTTGTCATCGATCCGCAGTTTCATATGGCGGCCAAGTTCTTGCAGATCCGCGCCAGCAACTACGAATCGTCGTTCGAGGCCGCGCAATATCTGATCGAAAACGGGCTGCGGCGTTTGGTCTATTACGGCGCGTGCGCCTTTTCGCAAAGCTACCGCGAGCGCTACGAGGGGGCGCGCGACTGCGTGCAAGAATATGCGCAACTGGGCGCGACGCTCGAATCGGTCGACATCGACAACAGCGATTATGCGTTCGGAGCGCCCGAACAGTTGACTGCGGTCATCGGCGACGGGCATGTCGACGCGGTGCTGTGTTGCAACGACCTGTTCGCCATTTCGGCGCTTAAAACGATCAAAGAACTGGGGCTAAACGTGCCGGAAGATATTTCGTTGGTCGGATTCGACAATACGATCGAGTCGTCGATCGTCTCGCCCGAGATCACCACCGTCGACATTCCGCGCGAGGCCATGGGCAAAGAGGCGGCACGTTTCGTCGTCGACACCGCGGCTACGGGAAAGGCAAACTACACGTCGCTGGTGCTCAACTGTACGTTGGTCAAACGCCGGTCGGTTAAAACGATACCGCAAAACGAGGAGGCTCGATGAAAAAGACGATACGACTGCAATGGGAAGTGGGTTGCGCCAAAGACGGGAATGCATTGCCCGGCCGTTTCATTCCCGCCACCGTCCCCGGCTCGGTGCAACTGGATATGCTGCGGGCGGGGGAACTGCCCGACTATACGGTCGGCACGCAGTTCCACGCGTATGACGGCCTGGAAGATTTGTACTGGACGTACCGCACCCGTCTGCCGCAAGGCGAACAATTGTTTTTGGTCTCCGGCGGCATCGATTATCGCTATTGCGTGTTCACCGATTCGGAGGTTTTGTACGAATACGAGGGTATGCAAAAGCCGTTCAGTCTCGACGTTTCCCCGTATGCGGGACAAGCGCTGTATATTCGCATTTTTCCCGCGCCTAAAGCAAACGGGCAAGAGGGGCGGGCGCAAGCGAACTTATGTACAAAGGGCGCCGTCAGCTACGGCTGGGACTTTCACCCGCGGCTGATCCCCTTAGGCATATGGAACGACTGCTATATCGAAATGCGGGAAGCCGTACATTTCGAAGAATGCCGCTTTGATTACGCACTCAGCGAAGATTACGCGTTTGTCGACGTGCGTCTCCACTATCGCGCGCGCGGCGGAGGGGCGCGACTACATATCGCCGGCTTGACAGCGGAGAGCGAACGCGACAGCGGCATTTTGACGGTGCGTATTAAGCGGCCGAAGTTGTGGTTTCCGACCGGGTACGGCGAGCCGTATCTGTACACGGCGACCGCCGAGGCCGTTTGCGACGGCAAGGCTTGCGACCGTATCGAAAAGCGGTTGGGCTTTAAGCGCGTGCGCTTGGTGCCGACTGCGTACAACTGGAGCTTTTACCACCCGCCGGCAACGCAGGCATATCCGCCCATTTATACCGAAGTCAATGGGGTCAAGGTGTTTGCCAAAGGCACCAACTGGGTGATACCCGAAATCTTTTATTCGGAAATGACCGAAGAAAAATACCGCTGCTATGTCGGCCTCATTCACGATGCAAATATGAACTACGTCCGCTGTTGGGGCGGCTGTACGGCCAATAAAGAAATCTTTTTCGACCTGTGCGACGAATACGGCATTCTCGTTTGGCAGGAGTTTCCGCTCTCGTGCAACTGCTATGCCGACGATCCGCACTATTTACAGGTGCTCGCTTCGGAAGCCGAGGCCATGCTGACCCGTGTCGGCGGCCACGCCTGTTGCGCCCTGTTCGTCGGCGGCAACGAGCTGTTCATGGCCTGGAGCGGTATGACGCAGCAGTCGAAGGCGCTGCGTATGCTCGACGCATTGAGTTTACAACACTGCCCGGACATTCCGTTTTTGCCGACCGCGCCGCTCAGCGGTATGCGCCACGGCAGTTACGGCTATCTCTATGCCGGGCAGGAGCCGCACGTCTATTTGCGCGAGAACGTGCCGACCGCGTTCACCGAATTCGGCGTGCCGTCGCTGTCGTCTTTTAAGACGATCGCGGGCTTTATGGACGAGGCGGAGGCCGGCAAACGCGGCGGCGTGTGGGAGGCGCACCACGGTTGCGGCGTGTGGGACCCGGAACCGGAAAGCTGGAGCTATTTGCCGCAGGTCCGGGAATTTATGGGCGGCGGGACGCTCGAAGAATGCTGCCGCCACGCGCAGTTGTGGCAAGCGATCGTATACAAATCGATTTTCGAGGAGGCGCGGCGGCATACCGATATTTGCGCCATGGCGCTCAACTGGGACTTTTGCGACGTGTGGCCGTCGGCGGCCAACAATTCGATCGTCGAGTACGGCGGCCAACCGAAACCGGCCTATTACGCCATTCGCGACGCGCTCAAGCCGCAGGTGTTGGCGCTTGCGTTTGACAGCATTTACTGTAGCGACACGCTTTCGATCCGACCCTGTATACTGGCCGATCGGGAATATCCCGCCGTTACGGGCGCGACGCTGACCGTGCGTCAAGGCGAACGGGAGATCGTGTGCGCGCTTGACATGCCTGCGGACGGGGCTTTGGGCGCGCCGATCGACGTCGACGTAGGCGCGTTCGATGTCGGCGCGATCGAAGTGCGGCTGACGTGCAAAAATGACGAACTAAGTAATACCTATACGTTTATCAAAAAGGGGGCGCAGACGGCATGAAATCGGCCAAAAAATCCAAGCTGTGGCGCAATGTCAAGAACGCCCGCTATATCTATCTGCTCATTTTTCCCGCCATTGTCTTTTATATCATCTTCAACTACATTCCCATGTACGGCGTGCGCATTGCCTTTCAGGACTTTTTCCCGCGCTTAGGCATTTCGGGCAGTCCGTCGGTCGGTTGGGATAATTTCCGCTACATCTTCGCCCAAACCGAATTTTGGCGCGCGTTCCGCAACACGCTGGTCATCAGCCTGTGCCGAATCGCGCTCAGCTTTGTGTTTTCGGTCGGCACCGCGCTTATTCTCAACGAGATTCGAATGCGCCGCTTTAAAAAACTGGCGCAAACGGTGTTCACCTTTCCGCATTTCTTAAGTTGGGTGATTATCGCCGGCTTTGTCAACAACCTGTTCATGAACACCGGCGTTATCAATAACTTGGTCGCGCTGTTCGGCGGCAACCGTATCGACTTCTTGCGCAACAAGGGATTCTTCTTCGGATTGCTGATGTTCACCGAAATTTGGAAAGAGGCCGGCTGGGGCAGTATCGTCTACCTGGCGACCATGGCGGGCATCGACGCCGAACTGTACGACGCGGCCGAAATCGACGGCGCAAGCCGATTCCGCCGTATCGTCAGCGTGACGCTGCCCGGCATTCGCTCGACCGCCGTGCTGCTGCTCATTCTTTCTACCGGCAGTATTCTGACGTCGGGTTTCGACCAAATTTTCAACCTGTACAATCCGCTTGTCTACGAGATCGCCGACATTCTCGATACCTACATTTACCGCACCACGTTCGGCACGGCGCAAGCGTCCAACCCGGGTTACGGCGCGGCCGTCGGCCTGTTCAAATCGGTCGTCTCGTGCGCCCTGGTGCTGCTTGTCGACCGTATCGCCAAGCTGACGGGCGAAAGGGGGATCATATGAGCCGCATCCGTACTGCTTCCCGCAACCGGATCACCAAAACCGACCGGATTCTGTTTGCCGTTCTGCTCGTCGGATTGCTGTTGATCATCTACCCGTTCTATAACGCGCTGTGCATTTCGTTTTCGACCGAGCAGGCGTACCTGTCGACGCCGTTTATGCTGTTCCCGTCCGAATGGACGTTCGATTCGTATATCACCGTGTTTTCCGACAAAAGTTTGTGGTCGGGGTATAAGATCACGCTCATTCTCGTCGTCGCGGGCACGGCGTGTCAGCTGTTCTTCACGGTGATTACCGGCTATGCCATGAGCCGTCCCAAGTGGCCGGGTAAAAACATCGTCATGAATTTCATTCTCATCACCATGTTTTTCTCGGGCGGGTTGATCCCGTATTATTATTTGATTAACAATTTGGGACTGTACAACTCCATTCTCGTCATGATCATCCCCGGCGCGATCGACACCTACAATATGCTGCTCATTCGCAACTATTTTCAAAACCTGCCCTTTGCGCTCGAGGAGTCGGCCAAGATCGACGGCGCCAACGATCTCGTCATCTTATGGAAAATCTTTTTGCCTCTTGCTACCCCCATGCTCGCCACGATCGGCCTGTTCTTTGCGATCGGCAACTGGAATCAGTGGTACAACGCCATGCTGTTCATCGACTCGCAGTCTTTAAAACCCCTGCAACTGGTGTTGCGCGAACTGATCGTCACCAATACCGCCGGTTTCAACCCCAGTCCGATCGGTCGCCCGTCTTTCTCCGAAGGCCTCAAAATGGCCAGTATCTTTTTCACCATCGTCCCCGTTATGTGCATTTATCCCTTCATTCAGCGGTTTTTCGTGAAAGGGTTAGTAGTGGGCGCTATTAAAGGCTAGTTTGAAGGCGTATACGACAGCATATAGCGGCTACGTGCCCGACGGAGACTCGGTCAAGTAGACAGAACTACATTCCCTCGTCTCCGTCGCGCCTGTTGCCGCTCTCTGCCGCCGTCTACGCCTTCAAACAGAGAGTGCGATCGAAAATGTTTGCTTTCCTCGTCTAGCTTGTTTCTACACCTTCAAACGAAAGGGCGGGGCGCAAGGGAAATCAATTTGTAAACGATCCGATAAGGAGGTCAAAATATGAAAAAAGGGTTTAGGGCGGCCATGGCCGCGGTGTTGGCGTGTTGCACGGTGGCGACGGCAGGATTTGCCGTCGGGTGCAAAAAGCCGGGCGAGTATGACAAGTACGGCAATGTCATACTCGAGATCGCCAATCTGTACATGACCGATTTGGGCGACGCGTACACCGACTACGTGCAAGACAAGTTCGGGGTCAGCATTTCGCCCAAAGGCTACAGTTGGACGGATTGGGATTCGCAGGTGACGAGCGCGGTCAACGGCGACAATATGCCGCACGTGTTCCACTGGAATCTCGAGGCCGACACCTTTCCAACGCTCGAACGCTGGGCGAGAGGCGGCTCGCTGCGTGCGCTGCCCGACGACTTGAGCGCGTATCCGAACGTGGCGCGTCTGGTGTCGGATGCGACGGCAATCGAGCAGATGAAGATCGGCGGCAAACTGTACTGCCTGCCGCTCGTGCGCAATCCGCAGGACACCGATACCGTGTACAGCGAGTTTACCTACGTGTACCGCAAGGACTGGGCGAAACGGCTGGCCGCGAAAAATCCGACAAAATACGGCGACCTGTATAAAGCGGACGATGTGTACACCTACGCGGAGTTCGAGCGGCTACTTACCGCGTTCAAGGACGAGGACATGGCCGGCAACGGCAAGACGGTGCCGCTTGCCGACGTCGAGTGGTCGTTCCCGTCGGTCGCCAACTACTTTAAAGACGCGCCGCACGCCTATGTATTGAACGCGCAGACCGGCAAATACGAGTGGAATTTCACCACGCCCGCCTTTACCGCAGGCTTAGAGAAAGCCAAGAAATATGTCGAGGACGGCATATACTGGGCCGATCAGTACGCCGCCAAAGAGGGCGACGCCATGACGCGTTACAAGTCGGGCGTGGTCGGGTGCTACTTCGACAACTGTACGCTGACCAACTATTCCGAGCTGCGTAAGAGTTTCGCCGCAGCCAACCCGTCGGTCGATCTCGACGAGGGCACGGCGCTGATGCGGCTAAAACGCGACGACGGCAAATTCGTGTACGAAGAAGCCAACAACTGGTGGTCGGCGACGCTGTTTTCGGCCGACATTACCGACGCGCAGCTTAATAAATTCCTCGAAATCATGAACTGGTTGCTGTCCGACGAGGGGACGATGTTCTCGACCTACGGTTTCGAGGGCAGCGATTATGCGGTACACGACGACGGCAGCATCGAACTGTTTTGGAGCAAAAAGACCAACGGCGCCTATGCGCCCAAGGTGATCGGCGCGCGCTACCTGCGTTTTGCCGCCTCGCTCGGCTACGACGTCATCGCGCGCGATCCGCTGATCGACGACGCGACCAAGGCGGCGCATACGGCGTGGAAAGCGGACATTGATAAGCAGTTTGCGGCAAATAGCGTCAAGCTGTTGCCGCTGTATCCCGAGATGAACTGGCTGTCGCTGCCGAACAAGAACGCCAACGCCGGTCTGTTCAACGAGGCGCAGGCGGCAATGACCCGCTATGCGTTCGGCGACGGCGGTTGGGACACGTTCAACCAAAACAATGCGAGCAAATATACGGCGGTCGTCGACGAGGTCAACACCGCGCTCGGACTTTGAAATTTTAAACCGGTACGATAAGGAGGTTTCGGAAAATGAAGAAAGCAATTTGTCTGTTGTTGACGGCCGTTATGGCCACCGCGGCGACGGGGTGTTCGCCCAAAGTCAAGGACGCCTACACGTTCGACGAGCAGTTGCACGCATCGTTCGACGGCATCGGCGTCGAGTGGGACGCATACGAACATCCCAACATCATCACCGACGCGAAATGGGAAACGGTGACGGCGCGCGTGCAAAAGCTCGCGCCCGCATTTATCCGCTGTATGATCAACCTCGACTGGGTGCTGACCGACTGGCAAAAAGGCGAGGACGGCGCGCCCGATACTTGGTCGTACAACTGGGAGCAAGCCAACATCAAAAGCCTGTTGCAGATCCTCGACTACTGCCAGTCGGCCGGGGTCAAGGTGGCGTTAGGCTCTTGGCGCGCGGTGGACGGTTGGGATATGAAAGATTCGGCCGACGACCGTTTCGCGCAGATCTTCGGCGAGATTTTCGACGAACTGGTCAACACACGCGGCTATACCTGTATCAAGTGGTTTGTGCCGACCAACGAGCCGAACTACCTGCCGGGCAATACCTTCGAAACCTGGCATACGGGCGTCGAAAAGGTGTATGCGCAGTTCCGTGACAAGGGGTTACTCGACAAAGTATCGATCACAGGCCCCGACGCGACGTCGCAGACGGCCGCCATGACCTGGTGCGAAAGCGCGGCGCGCGACACCCGCGACAAGCTGGGCAACTATTCGATTCATTTGTACGTCAGCGATTATACCGTCGATTCGGGCAACCTGGCCGAAAACATTCGACGGATTCGCGAGACGATCGAACGGCACGACGCCGCCGTCGCCGATAAAGGACTGTATCTCTGGGAGTGCGGCTTGATCGACGGCAAAAACGAGGAGTGGGACACCAACGAGCTGATCGACACCTACGGTTACGGGGTGCGCATGGCCGACTACACGTTGCAGTGCATCATGGGCGGCGCCAAAGGCGTTTGCTACTGGGAACTCGACGACGCCATGCACTTTTTGGACAACGGCAAGACCAAGAACTGGGGCATGTTCAGTTCGTTGGGCGACGCCGCGCAGCAAGAGTTGCGGCCGTGGTTTTCGTCGAGTATGCTGCTGTCGAAAATGTTCGGCGCGGGCAGCTCTGTCTACGGTTGCGCGTTAAACGGCGAAAATAAAACGGCGGTGCGTGCGGTAGCGGCGGTGTCGGCCGATAAGACGGCGGGTGGCTATGCGATCGTCAACAGCGGCGCGACCGCCGTGACAAAAACGTTTTACTTGCCCGAAACGGTCGTCGGCGACAAGCTGTATGTGTACGTGTTCGGCGAAAAGGACGCCAAAGTAGACGGCGACGGCTACATCGTCCCCAACTACGAACTGAGCGGCAGTTTGAATCAGACGCTTGCGGTGACGGTGCCGGCGAAAAGCGTCGTGTTCGTAAGTAATACGAAATATTGAAAGCGAATACATCGCCGGATTCGGGCTACGCTTGTCAAATCGGCTTAGTTACGGTAGGTCGAACTACACGCCCTCGCCGATTTGCCAACTGTTGCCCGACTGCGGCGCGTCTTCGCTTTCAATGCGATAGTAACATATCATACTATTTTTGAAATCGTAAGGGAGATCATGACCATGAAAAAGAAAGTGCTGTTTGTCCTCCTTGTGGCGGCCTTGTGTTTGGTCGGGTGCGGGACGGTGAAGGCAAACGAATGGAATCAGAGCAAAAGAAGCGGCGCGATGGGGGCGTTTACGTTGACCGCGCCGACCGACGGAGAGACGGTTGCCACTGCGTCGCCCGTCTTTACCTGGACGGCGGCGGACAATGCCGAGACCTATACGCTCGAGCTATATGACGACGAGGCTTGCACGCACAGCGTTTTCAAAAAGCCGAACATTGCCGAAACCGAATATCGGCTGCGCTCGACGCTGACGCTGCGCAAAACGTACTACTGGACGGTGACGGCGCAAAACGGCGACACGTCGAAGGTTGCGGAGAACGGCGGCCGCGCGTTCCGCTGCCAACTCAGTAAAGAGGACGCCGAGGTCGAGATCGGCGTCGGTGCGCCGGAGGACTACACCGTCAACAATGTGGGTATGCCGATGACGATCACCGCCGATACGGCCGACACGTTGGGGACGGGGAAGCCGACGATCCGAGTCGCGTATGAAAAGAACAGTATCGGCTGGGGCGTGGCGAGCCGTATTATCGGCGCGTCGATCTCCGCCGGCGACGCGATCAAAGTCACCTATATGCAGACGGGCGGCGACTGTACGCTCGGCATACGCTTTCTCGAAATGGACAGCGATCTGTGGCGCGCCGAGATCGCGGGGACGGGCGGCAAGGGTACGGTGCAAACCGTCGTCGTGCCGTACAGCGCGTTCACCCTGCGCAAAGACGAATCGTTCGGCGACCACGAGATCCAGTTCGATTTGGTACACCGCGTCGATATTCTCGTCGAAAGCTGTTTCGATGCGGGCGCGATCTATATCGGGGAGATCACCAGCGTCAATTACGACGACTACAAGACCGAGGCGATCGACCGTATCGAAGTCGGTAACGCGGCGCAGTACGCGCTCAATTCGGGCGGCTATGCGTTCGAATACGAGATCGCCGAAAACGTGTTCGACGATAAACCTGCGCTACATATCGGCTATCAAGACGATATTTCGGCCACCGGGTGGGGCGTGATCGGCAAGAACGTCGGCGCGGACGTCGTAGACAACGTGGACGCGATCGGGTTCGACTTTACTTTCTCCGGCTATGCGGCCGACTATGCGGTACGTTTGAAAGAGTCCGACGGCGATTTATGGATCGCCAATTTGCCGCCGCAGACGTTGGGGCAAAGCGCATTCGCCGTCATTCCGTTTAGCGAGTTCTCGCTACGGCAGGACCTGTCGAGCGGCGACGGCAGAGTGCAGATGACGCGCCTCGACGCGATCGAATTTTTGATCGAGCATTGCTACGGCGCGGGCGACGCCTATTTCGGCGACGTGCGTTTCGTCCGAGCCGCCGATTATATCATACCCGAATCGACTGTGCGCTTCGACGGCGTGTACGGCGATAATATGGTCTTGCAGCGAGGCGTGCAAAATACGATCACCGGACACGGCGAGGCGGAAACGGCCTACACGCTGACCTTCGACGGCGCCGATTACCCTGTCACGACCGACGCGGCCGGCCGCTGGTCGGCGACATTGCCCGAATGTGCGGGGGGGGGATCGTATTCGCTTATTTTACAGGACGCCGAAGGCGGTAGCGCCAAGATCGAAAACGTAACGTTCGGCGACGTCTATCTGTTCGCCGGCCAGTCGAATATGCTGTTCAAGCTCGGTCAGTCGACCGACGAAAAACCCGACGCCGACAACGCGAATTTGCGCATTTTCTTCCAAACCGAAAACCGCGCGGATGCGCCGCAGACCTCGCCCAAAAACGGATACTGGGCGGCCTCGACTGCTGTCACCGCGCAAAACGCCTCGGCAATCGCCTGGTTTGTCGGCAATCTCGTACAGCAGGCGGCGGACGTTCCCGTCGGGATCGTGACGGCGGCGGTCGGCGACACGTTTATCGAACACTGGATGAGCGCCGATGCCTACGACGGCACGAGGACGGGCGCATCCGTGCTCTACAACGGTATGCTCGCGCCGCTGACCGGCTTGAACGTCAAAGCGTTCGTTTGGTATCAGGGCGAAAATAACTGCGGCTACTATGCCGAATACGCCGACTTGCTCGAGGCCTTTGTCGCCGATGTGCGGCAAAAGTTCGGTGCGGCGTATCTGCCGACCGTCATCGTGCAACTGCCTGTATACAAACACGACTACAACTGGGCGTATATCCGCGAGGTGCAAGCGGCGTTCTGCGCGGCAGACGAAAACGCGCACCTCGTCACCACGCTCGACAAAGGCAACCTCGCCGACATTCATCCGACCGAAAAACTGTACATAGCCGAACGCATTGCCGACCTGATCGCGCAGTACGTTTACGGCGAGGATAAGGCCGCCGATATGCCGACATATGTCGGAAACGCCGTCGACGGGAGCGCCATGACGCTGACCTTTGAAAACGCCGACGGGCTGAAACTGACCGGCACGGGCGGATTCGAGATCGCGGGCGCGGACGGCGTGTTCTATGCGGCGACCCCGACGGTTGAGAACGGCAAACTTGTTTTGACTTGCGACGATGTGGCGGCGCCCGTTTACGCGCGCTACGCCTTTAACAATACGACGTTTGCGACCTTGTTTAACGGCAAGGGCTTGCCGGTCGGGTCGTTCCGAACCTATACCGACGCCGACAGCGTGGCCGTTTCGTTCCGCGAGGACGCGATCGATACGCAGTTCCACGGCGGCAGCAACAAGGGGTGGCAGTCGGGCGTCGACGAAAACGGCGCTTGGTACGTCGACTATAACAACGACGATCAGCAAGGTTGGGGCATTGTGCGCTACACGTTGGGCGAGACGCTCGGCACGCTCGACACGCTCGCATTGCGGTTTGCGTTCGAGAACTTTGCTCCACAGGTCAGCATTCGGCTGTACGAGGTGGACGGAGACTGTTGGCAAGCAAAAATTGCGGGGCGTAACGGCGAAATGTATCTGCCGATCGCCGACTTGACGCTAAACGCCGACGGTTGGGGCAACGATACGTTCGACTTCGGACTGATCACCCATATCGAATTGCTTGTCGAGCAGTGCTACGGTACGGGGACGGTGTGTATATCCGCGCTCAAAACCATGAACGCGGCCGACGTACCCGAAATCGATCTGACGCTGATCAAAAGTTTCGACGGCGAATATAGGCCGAGTGACTACATAACGCAAGCGCAGAACACCGATTCCGTCACGCTGTCGCACGATGCGGCGGCTTTGAAGATCGAGTTGGCGCAAGTCGGCGGTTGGGCGAACGTGTTTGCCAAAGTCGCAGTAACAAAGCATGAGGGCGACGCGATTTCGTTTAATATCGCGGCAAACGGCGACAGCGCGACCTATAACTTCGTCGTGTTGGTCGACGGCTACAAACAATATACGCAGTCGTTTGTCATCAAAGCGAGCGGCGTCGTACGGCTCAAACTATCCGATTTTGCAAAAGGCTATCAGGCCGACGTCGATTTTGCCGCGGTACAGCCCGATCATATCACGCATATGGGATTGAGTTTGGCCGCCGCCTACGGCACGACGACGATACGGCTGGGGGAGATCCGTTACGCCGCGTGGGTGCCGCCGCAGCGATTTGTCATCGACGACTTCGAGGACTACGACGCAAGTTCGTGGGGGGGGGTACATCCTGACAATGCCGCCCACCCGCAGTTGACGCTCAACGCCGACGAGAAAAACGGCGGCGAACACGGTATGCAACTGCGGTACGTCAACGTCGGCGGGGATACCACCTACACCAAAACGCTGGCAACGCCGCTTGTCGGCTCGAAGTTCTCGATTTGGTTAAAAGGCGCGGCGACGTCGACGGTGTTCCTCGGTCTGTATGCGGACAACGTGCGCTATAAAGTCATGCTGACGCCGTCGGGTACGCCCGTATCGGCCGAAGGGCAAGTATATACATTCGATTTGACGGCGTTTTTGGCCGACACGGCCGGTAATCCGAACGTCGCCGGTAAGACGATCGACAAGTTCGAAATCATGATACAGGACTGGACGGAGAACCCGAGTTCTTCGTATGCTTATTGCTACATAGACGACATTGTGATCATAGAATAGAGGTTTGACTTTGATGAAATTTCCCGAAACTTTTTTATTCGGCGCGGCGACTTCGTCCTACCAGATCGAGGGCGACCGCGCCGGCCGAGGCGATTGCATTTGGGACGACTTTTGCTCGACGGGCAAAGTGCTGTTCGGCCATAACGGCGACGTGTGCTGCGACCACGTAAACCGTATGCAAGAGGACGTCAAACTGATGCGCGCGCTCAAGTTGCAAGCCTATCGCTTTTCGGTTGCCTGGCCGCGCGTGTTGCCCGACGGCACGGATAAAGTAAACGCCGAAGGGCTAGACTTCTACGACCGATTGACCGACACGCTGCTCGAAAACGGCATACAACCGTTTTGCACGCTGTATCACTGGGATCTGCCGCTCGCGCTCGAGCGCCGCGGCGGTTGGCGCAACCGCGACATCGCCGATTGGTTTGCCGACTACGCCGCGATCGTCGCCGAGCGTTTGGGCGACCGCGTCGGGCATTTCATGACGCTCAACGAGCCGCAGTGCTTTGTCAGCTTAGGCTACTGGAAAGGCGTGCACGCGCCCGGGCTTACGCTGTCACGCCGCGAACTGCTGTCGGTCATTCACAATGTGCTGCTCGCGCACGGCAAGGGCGTGCAAGCGGTGCGCGCGAACGCGCCAAAGTCGCAAGTCGGGATCGCCATGGTCTCCAACGCGCACTATCCCGCCACTGCCGCCGACGTCGAGGCCGCAAGAAAAGCGGTGCTGTCGCTGCACGGCAATTACGACAACTGGGTATACAACGTCGTTCACTGGTGCGACCCGATCTATTTCGGCGCGTACCCCGAAGAAAGCTATCGAGAATTCGGCGACGACATGCCGACGATCGGCGCGGACGATATGCGAATCATTTCTTCGCCCATTGACTTTCACGGCGAGAACGTGTATAACGGCTGCTGCGTGCGCGACGACGGCAACGGCAGTTGGCGCGTGGTCGACTTCCCCAAAGGCTTTGCCAAAAATTCGTTGGGGTGGGCGGTCACGCCCGAAAGTCTGCGCTGGCCGATCCGCTTTTTGTACGAGCGGTACGCTAAGCCGATCTACATCACCGAAAACGGCATGTGTTGCCACGACTTCGTTGCCGCCGACGGCACTGTGCCGGATTGTAACCGCGTCGACTTTATGCGGCGGTATTTGACCGAACTGGCCAAGGCTATCGATGACGGCGCGGACGTGCGCGGCTATTTCGCCTGGTCGCTGCTCGATAACTTCGAATGGGCGTACGGTTTTTCCGAGCGCTTCGGTCTGGTGTACGTCGATTATGAGACGCAGCGCCGCATTCCCAAGCAGTCGGCTTTGTTTTACCGCGACTTCATCGCCGCGCTCGGCGGGAGGAAATAAAAAATGTTGACGAAAAAGCAGTATGAAGAGGGTGTAGCGTTTACGCTAGCCGCATTCCGCGACGCGGGCATCATTGTCACCGACGCGGAAAAGGCACGCATTGAAGTGGCCGACTTCGGTCTCGGCGCGGTCGAACGGGTGGGCTTACAACTGCTCACCTATGTCAATACGGAACGATGCTGCGCCAAAGAAATGGTGTTGCGGCCCGGCCAAACCTGCCCCGAACATCGGCACGTGGGCGGGACGGAACACGGCGTGCCGTACGAGGGCAAGGAAGAGACCTTTCGTGTGCGCCGCGGCACGTGCTATCTATACGTGGACGGGATAGGAGACAAAGCCGCGATTCGTGCGACGCTGCCGCCGACGCCTGTCACCGTCTTTCACGAGATCGTGCTACATGAGGGCGAGCAGTACACGTTGCGCCCCGATACGCGGCACTGGTTCCAAGCCGGATCGGACGGCGCCGTCGTCAGCGAGTTTTCCACCCGCAGCCGCGACGAAAGCGATGTGTTCGAGGATACGCGTATTCAAAGAATACCGCAGGTCGAGGCCTGACCGCACCCGCAGTCAAAAGACACAAAAGGATGCTTAGCCGCGATGCGACAAAGGACGACGAAATTGTTCTTGACATTTTCGCATAACTGCGCTATAATAATAGATACACTAACTGCGGGGGTGTACCGGCTTCGACGGCGGAGCGAAGTGCGGATAAGCAAGCGGCGGGGTCGTCCGCCTTAACAACGCAAATTAAAATTAAACGCTAAAACGCAAAAAACCGTGAGCGCTCCCGCGCTTGCGCTTGCTGCTTAAACAAATAAGCAGTCGCCGCCCGTCTTTCTCCGATAGGGGACGCAAGCGGTGTCATCTATGTCGGAACAGCGCGCGTAACGGTTTCGACCCGCGCCGTACCTACGAAACCTGCCGCCCTTTGCCGTTCGTTTGCAGTAGCAACCGGGACTAAGCCCAATAAGCAAACTAAGCTTGTAGAAAGTTCGCATAGAAATCCGTCGGAAAGGAGTTCAACTCTCCTCACCTCCACCAGCTACAAAAAACCGCCTATTTTGGCGGTTTTTTACTATATATTGCTGTATATTTGGCTGTATTTATGTATATTTGCGTGTCTTTTGTGACTAAAAATTGTGACTAAAACTGCTTTATCGTATTA
>JAAVYI010000051.1 GCA_022791055.1 Clostridia bacterium
ATATCCCACCAAATTATACACAAAAGGATAAAAAAAGGCAAATGAATGGAATAAGCAAAACAAAACGCAGAAAAATGTGTGGCGTGTTAAAGGGCAATCCATTGACAAATCCCCTTTTTCATAGTACAATAGAATGAGACAAAGTGAGGCGGTTTCCGGCATGGATAATACCATCAACAGCGACCTGATTCGCGGACATATCAATACCATCATCCTCAAGGCGTTGTACGACGGCGACCGTTACGGCTACGACATTATCAAGGACATTGAGCAAAAGAGCAGCGGTCAGTACACCCTCAAGCAGCCTACCCTGTATTCCTGCCTCAAGCGGCTCGAATCCCAGGGGTTTATCAGTTCGTACTGGGGCGCCAAATCCAACGGCGGCCGACGCAAGTATTACACGTTGACCGACATGGGCCGCGAACTCTTCTTGAAAAACCAGACCGACTGGGAATACTCCCGCACCGTCATCGACAAGCTCATCTCCGACAAAACTTTCGATCTTTCCGCTGTTTCGTCCGACAGCGCCGCGCCCGTTTCCGACATGACCGATGAAGAGATCGAGCGCGCCTTTAACGACGATCCGGAAGTCTCCGACGCATCCGAGCAAGCACCCGACACAGTGTCGCGTACCGTTACCGTCCCTGCCGATGACAGCGAACGGCACTTGCGCGAGGCCTTAGACACCGCGCAACTTATGAACCGCCTGTTCGAGCAGAAAGTTCGAGATGCCGAAAACGACAGTTATACCGAGACGTTATTTAACGCGCCGTACACGGCCTCTCAGGCCCCGCACGCCGACGATTATTTCCATGACTTCCCGGTTGAGGACGAGCCTATTGCGCCCGCAGAGCCGCCTGTAGCGGCTTCTGCGCCCGTTGAAACGCCGACGTATGAGCACCAAGCGCCGGCCAAAACCTTAGCGGACATTCTGGCGGACTCCCCGCCTACGCCTTACAAACCGTTTTATTACACCGAGCTTGCCGATCGGCAGCCGGATGACGTTCCGGATGACGTAGCGCCCATTCCCGAACAGCAAGCGGAAGACGACGGCTTTTTGCACTATGATGCCGACGTCGCTACCGACGAAAGCGCTTTGGTCATTCACCGCGAATACAAAAACATTTTGGGCGATCTCTTCCAAGCCCCGCCGGCGCCGCCGGAAGAGCCGCCTGTCGAAGAACCGGACGAAGTTGCCGCCGCGGCTGCCGATCTCCCGCAGGACGAACAGCAGCGCAATTTCATGCGTTTAGAGAACAATATCCGCGATTTGGGCGACGGCATCACCATTCGCACCCACAACAGCGGCGCGGCCAAAGAATACTCTGCCAACAACTATTACTACGCCAACAAGTTAATGCTGTACCATTACGGGTTCCTGTTCGGCATTACCGTTCTCGAAATGGTCATCCTCTTTTTATTCATCCGCGTGGGGCTTGGTATTAAGCAGACGGTTGGCGCTTTCCAATTCGATCTTCTTCTGTACGGGCTGGCCATTGCCGGTACGCTCGTCTTTCCCGTTGTTGCCGCCGTTCTCAACTTCCGCGATCCCGACCGCCGCAAGCGCATCAACTTCAGTCTTAAAAGCTCGCTCGTTTTCCGTTGCGCGCTCACCGTCGTTTGCGCCATCCTCGTTTACCTCGTCAACCTCTTCTGCGGCATGAGCCTCACCTCTATCTCCGGCTTCGTCCCCAGCCTCTTTATCCCCTGGGTCCTCTGCCTCAATTTCCCCCTCTCCTCCCTTATCTTCTATCTCCTCTTCTCTTCTTCTAAGTTCTCGGTTAATTA
>JAAVYI010000003.1 GCA_022791055.1 Clostridia bacterium
CGTATGTGCAATAAAAATATTGCGACGGATAGAACTCGGCAAAATCGGAATATTTACAAGAACGAATAACCATATCGCAGGTTTCCTGTATTTCGTTTTCTTCAATCAATTTTATGTTCACGCTTTATACTCCGTTAAATTTCTGTTTATCGTAAGGTCATTATATCACGAAAAATGAAAGAACGCAACCGATTGAATTTTGCGTGTTATATAAAACATATCTATATCTCGCTAGGCTACGAGTAGCCTAGTTCGTCCACGAAAACATTACAGAAAAGGCATAGCCTAACGCTATGCCTAAATCTTTTTATTTGCGTCTTATTAAATTTCCTATTGCAACTACGTAAACTGTGCGTTTTTCGTTATTCGGTCATGATTCGGCGAATCGAGATTTTGGAGATCTTGAAACAGTAGAACGCCATGACAGACGCAAAGCAGACCACGAATGCGGCGAGGGTGATGAAGAAGATCGGCACGTCGAAGCGGTACGTCGGGATATTGCCCACGTCGGCGAATATGACGTTGACCATCAGCTTGAGCAGTCCGAACTGGTAGACCGTGCCGACGCCGAACCCGAGTAGCGCGAACGGGACGTAACCGCCCAACACGCCGAGGGCGCACTGCGGCAACGAATAGCCGAACGCTTTCATCACCGCGATATTTTTGGCGTTGGCTTTGAGTAACGCTTTGCCCGTCAGTTGCATGGTGACGGCGGCGAGAATGACGCCGATCGTCAGGATCATCGTCGCCATCATACCGGGCGAAAGTTCGCCCATAGACGCGCCCATTTGCACCATAGCCGCAAAGCAGAAACAGGCGAACGCGACGAAAAATGCCAGCGACTTGCGGCTTTTGAGCGTTTGCAAACACATTTCCCGTAAAAAGCCGCGCGACGGTTTCCGCACCTCTCCGCCCGTTTTAATCCGCTCCGGCCGCCCTTTCAGCAGTTGCATGACCGGCCGGCGCAGGGTCAGAAACGCGAACAGGCAAGCGAGCGCCGACAGTGCGACGGCGGGCGCGAGGACGAGCGCGAACAGCAGTTCGACATGAAAGGTCGGCGTCACGCGCATACCCTCGATCGCCATGTCCTCGTACACGAACGGCATCGCAATCCACCCGCCGGCAAAACCCAAGGCGCAACCGACTGCCACACACGCGCCGAACACCCAAAAGCGCGCGGCCAGTTTGCCGCCGCTGTAGCCGATCGCCACCAGCGCGCCCAGTTGCGCGGCATGTTCGTCGACGAACAGCTTGACATAGAACAATAACATACCGATCGCTATCGCCCCCAACACGCCGCCCGAAATCGCCGCAGTAAAGCGCGCGGTCATCCGCTGCGCCGTGTACAGCGGATACAGTTCGACGTCCGAAGGCGCGCCGACCGCCGCAACGTCGAGATAATAATTGAGCATAAACGTACAGACGAACACCGCGCACAGGCACACCACCGATATGCCGATCCGCTTGAGGCCGTCTCTTAAACCGACAACCATAGCTACCACCCGATTTGATACGCCGATTTGCGCGTCGCGTTGTGCCGAACGTCGACAATGCGGCCGCTGTTCATCGAAACGACCGTTTCGGCCATGTCGGCAATGTTGCCGTTGTGCGTCACCATAATTAGCCCAAACCCGCGCGCAGCCTGTAATTTAGCAATATAATCGAGTACTTCCCGCCCGGTCTGCTCGTCGAGCGCGCCCGTCGGCTCGTCCAGAAACAGCAACCCGGCGTTTTTGGCAAGCGCCCGCGCAATGCACGTTCGTTGCTGCTCGCCGCCCGACAGTTGCGACGGCTTGTGCCGCAGCTTGTTGCCCAGCCCTACCGCCTCGATGACGGCGCGATAGTCGCGGTTGCCCGCCAGATCCGCGCCCAGCCGCACGTTGTTTTCAACGCTCAAATGCGACAACAGATAATACTGCTGAAAGATAAATCCGACCTCGCGCTTGCGGAACGCCGTCCGTTCGCGCTCGTTCATCGCGCTGACGCATTGCCCGTTGTAGTCAACCGTGCCGCTGTCGGGCGTTTCCAGTCCGGACAGAACGCTGAGAAGCGTCGATTTGCCCGATCCCGACGCGCCCAAAATGACAACGAACGCGCCGTCGGGTACGGTAAGCGAGACGTCTTTTAACACCGCCGTCCCGTTATAGTTTTTACAAATATGTTCGGCTTTCAGCACCTTGCGCAATCTCCTTTCAACGTTTTGAAAATGCCTTATGCGCGACGGTTACGCATTTTCTCTTTCATCAAAGCCGCGAACACCGACGACAGCATTTCGGTAATCTGTTCGTCCGTAAAGGCGCAAACTTTTGTTGCCAAAAGAACGGCAATGCCGTGCGAGTACACCCACAAATGCCAGTACAGGTCAAGCGCGGTCGGGCGGTCGACATCGTAGCCGCTTACGATCGAATCGATGATCGCGTCGTAGTGTTCCTCAATGCCTTGCAAAACGCTGTATTTATCGAGGATTTGCGGCTGTTCCCGCATGAACAGCAACCGAAACAGCCGCGGGCGTTCGGCCGCAAAACGAATATATGCCCTGCCCACGCCGCGAAACGCCACCGCCTCGCGCAAGCCCTCTTCGATATACTTGCCGTATATCTCTTTTGCCCGACTGTTGACGGCATATAATACGTCGTCCATGCTGTCGAACACGGTAAAGATCGGCCGTGCCGAACTGCCCAGCGCCGCCCCGAGCGAGCGCGCCGTCAATGCGGCCAGCCCCTCCCGCTCGACGATTCTCAGCGCCGTCTCCGCAATCTCCTCTTTTGTAAACTTTGCCCTCGGCGGCATACGCGCCTCCTTCCCTATATTTTTTAACCCCGCACGTCTCGAAAGAATCGCGTAACCGCCACTTTGTCACCCCGAGCGATTCGCAAGGGTCTAACGCAAGCGAATTGTTTTAATCATACGCCTGCGTACATTTCTCCACTTCGGTCGAAATGACAAACGCGCGCATTCTCGTATTTTTTCATTATCAACTGTGCGGGCGCGAGGGGTTAGCGGTGCGTTTCGTGTAACCGCCGCATTGTCACCTCGAACCGAGCCTATTAAAAACAATCGTTTTAAAACACTTAATTTAGTATAGCATATTGCCGCCCTATTGTCAAGCCGATTTTTCACACTCGCAATAAAAACACATAAAAAGCTGCGAGCTTGAATCACTCGCAGCTTTTGAGAGTTATCGCAGTTTCTTCTTATTCCTCGGAGGCGGATTCGACCGGGTAGAGGCTCTTGTAGCGTTTCATGCCGGTGCCGGCGGGGATCAGTTTGCCGATGATAACGTTTTCCTTGAGGCCGATCAGCGGATCGATCTTGTTCTTGATCGCCGCTTCGGTCAGCACGCGCGCCGTTTCCTGGAAGGATGCGGCCGACAGGAAACTGTCGGTAGCGAGCGCCGCTTTGGTGATACCCAGTAGCGTATGCTTGGCCGCGCCCGGTCTGCCGTAGTTTTCCATTGCCTTGGCGTTGGCCTCGTCGAATGCCGACAAGTCGATCATTTCGCCCGGCAGCAGATCGGTGTCGCCGCTGTCCTCGACTTTGACTTTCTTGAGCATTTGACGTACGATAACTTCGATATGCTTGTCGTTGATCTGCACGCCCTGGCTGCGGTAAACCGACTGCACTTCTTTGAGGATATATTCCTGCACTTCCTTTCTGCCCTTGGTGCGCAAAATATCGTGCGGGTTGATCGGGCCTTCGGTAATGGCGTCGCCCGACAGAATGTTCGCGCCGTTCTTGATCTCGGGCTTCAATTTCGCGCCGAACGGGATCGAATACGAATCCTCTTTGCCGTCGTCGCGGCGCACGACCACGTCGCGCTTGCCGTCCTTTTCGATCAGCTTGACTTTGCCGCCGAACTCGGCGATGATCGCAACGCCCTTCGGTTTACGCGCCTCGAACAGCTCCTCGACACGCGGCAGACCGCGGGTGATGTCGTCGGCCGCGGCGATACCGCCTGTATGGAAGGTACGCATGGTCAGCTGTGTACCCGGCTCGCCGATACTTTGGGCGGCGATGATGCCGACCGCCTCGCCGACGCGCACCGGTGCGCTGCCCGCCATGTCCTTGCCGTAGCACTTGACGCACACGCCGTGTTTACTGCGGCAGGTCAGAACGGTACGGATATTGACGGCGGTGATGCCGGCGGCTACGATCTCTTTGGCCTTGTCGTCGGTGATCATCTCGTTCATCTCGACGATGACGCGCTTGGTCTTCGGCTCGCACACCGTTTCGGCGGCATAGCGGCCGATCAGACGGTCTTCGAGGCTCTCGATGACCTGGTTGCCTTCCATGATCGCCGTCGTCAAAATGCCCTTCGGGTTGGAACCGGCGTAGCAGTCGTCCTCGCGCACGATGACATCTTGGCTGACGTCGACCAAACGGCGGGTCAAGTACCCGGAGTCGGCCGTTTTCAACGCGGTATCGGCCAAACCTTTGCGGCCGCCGTGGCTGGAAATGAAGTATTCGAGCACCGATAGCCCCTCGCGGAACGAGGAACGCACCGGCGTTTCGAGCGTCTTACCTTGCGGGTTGGTCATCAGTCCGCGCATACCGGACAGCTGCGCAATCTGTTTCATGCTGCCGCGCGCGCCGGATACCGCCATCATGTTGATCGGGTTGAACTCGTCGAGCGTCTTTTTGAGCGCGCCCGTCACTTGCTCGTTGGCCGCCGCCCATACGCCGACGACCAGTTTATACTTCTCGTCCTCGGTCATAAAGCCGCGCTCGTACATTTTTTCGATCTTGATAACTTCCTGTTCGGCTTTTTCGAGCAGTTCTTTCTTCTCGGCCGGAATGTGCATGTCGAAAACCGAAGTGGTGACCGCGCCGATCGTCGAATACTTAAAGCCGAGCGCTTTGACCGCGTCGAGTACCTTGACCGTCTCGGTCGCGCCCTTATGTTTGAACGTCGCGTCGACGATCTTTTGCAAACCGCTCTTGTCGACGCGGAAATTGATTTCGAGGTTGAACATGTCGTCCTCGGTCTCGCGCTTGACAAAACCGAGATCTTGCGGGATCGCCTCGTTGAAGATCAGGCGGCCGACCGTCGTTTCGATCCGTTTCGATTTGAGTACGCCGTCGATCTCCTTAAAGATACGCACCCAGATCTTCGATTGCAACTCGATCTCTTTGTTGGCGTAGGCCATTTTCGCCTCGTCAACGTCGCAGAACATCTTGCCCTCGCCTTTCGCGCCCGGCTTATCGAGCGTCAGATAGAAACAGCCGATGATCATGTCCTGCGTCGGCGAACAGACCGGACGGCCGTCCGACAGCTTCAAAATGTTGTTGGACGCCAGCATCAGGAAACGCGCCTCGGCCTGCGCCTCGATGGAAAGCGGCACGTGTACCGCCATCTGGTCGCCGTCGAAGTCGGCGTTGAACGCGCCGCAAGCCAGCGGGTGCAATTTGATCGCGCGCCCCTCGACGAGTACCGGCTCGAATGCCTGGATACCCAGTCTGTGCAGGGTCGGCGCGCGGTTTAAGAGTACGGGATGTTCTTTGATAACGCCCTCGAGTACGCCCCAAACGTCTTTGTCGGCGCGCTCGACGATACGCTTTGCGCTTTTGATATTGTGCGTCTTGCCCTGGGCGACAAGCTCCTTCATGACAAACGGCTTGAACAGCTCGAGCGCCATTTCTTTGGGCAGACCGCACTGGTACATTTTCAGTTCCGGGCCGACGACGATAACGCTACGGCCGGAATAGTCGACGCGCTTACCCAAGAGGTTTTGCCGGAAACGGCCTTGCTTACCGCGGAGCAGTCCCGAAAGCGACTTGAGTTCGCGGTTGCCCGCGCCCGAAATGGCCTTGCCGCGGCGACCGTTGTCGATCAACGCGTCGACGGCTTCTTGCAGCATACGCTTTTCGTTGCGGACGATGATGTCGGGCGCGCCCAACTCCATCAGTTTTTTGAGACGGTTATTGCGGTTGATGACGCGGCGATACAGGTCGTTTAGGTCGCTGGTCGCAAACCGACCGCCGTCGAGCTGTACCATCGGGCGCAGTTCGGGCGGTAGCACGGGCAGCACTTCCATGACCATCCAAGTCGGGTTGTTGCCGCTCTTGACAAACGAATCGAGAATGTCGAGGCGTTTGATCGCGCGCACTTTCTTTTGTCCGGTCGAGCTGTTGACGATCTCTTTTACCGTCTTATACTCTTGCTCGATATTGATCGCCTCGAGCAATTCTTTGATCGCCTCGGCGCCCATGCCGACGCGGAACGACTTTTCGCCGTACTGCTCGCGCGCCTCGCGTAGCTGCGCGTCGGACAAAATCTGTTTATATTCGAGCGCCGTCTCGCCCGGATCGAGCACGACGAAATTGACGAAGTACACGACTTGCTCGAGCGCCTTGGGCGTCATGTCGAGTAGCAAGCCGATGCGGCTGGGCACGCCGCGGAAGTACCAAATATGCGTGACGGGCGCGGCCAGTTCGATGTGGCCCATGCGCTCGCGGCGCACCTTGGCGCGCGTCACTTCGACGCCGCACTTGTCGCAGATAACGCCCTTATAGCGAATGCGCTTGTACTTGCCGCAGTGGCACTCCCAGTCCTTGGTCGGTCCGAAGATGCGTTCGCAGAACAGGCCGTCCTTTTCGGGTTTTTGCGTGCGGTAGTTGATCGTTTCGGGCTTGGTGACTTCGCCGTGGCTCCATTCGCGGATCTTGTCGGGGCCGGCAAGCGCGATTTGCATACAATCGAAATTATTTAACTCGTACATACTGTATTAAAATCTCCTTATCCACTAGGCTGAAAGAATCGCTTGAAAGTGTAGGCGCGATGCCTGCGCTTTCAAACTAGTCCTCCTTGTCCTTGTCGCGCTTCTTTCCCTTCTTGGCCGGCAATTCGTCGTCGAGCAGGTCGTCGTCGGTCAGAATCCGATCGGCGAACGGGTCGTCGATGTCGCTCAGTTCGTCCTCGCCTTCCAACAGACCGCCGTCGTCCAGATCGTCGTCGAACGGGTCGTCCAAATCGTCGCCGAATGCGTCATCGGCAATGTCGATCTCGTCCTCGAACGTGATCTCGCCGTCGCGGAAGTGCTTTTTGCGCGCCTCGTGATCGGCCTCGGTCTCGCCCTCGTCCTCGATCAGATCCTTAATGCCGATCTCCTCGCGGTCCTCGGTCAATACTTTGACGTCGAGCGCCAGCGCTTGCAATTCCTTAATGAGAACTTTGAACGACTCCGGCACGCCCGGCTCGGACGTATTGAGGCCTTTTACGATGCTCTCGTAGGTCTTGACGCGGCCGACGATGTCGTCGGACTTGACCGTCATGATCTCTTGCAGGATATTGGCCGCGCCGTATGCGTACAGCGCCCAAACTTCCATTTCGCCGAAACGCTGTCCGCCGAACTGCGCTTTGCCGCCCAAAGGCTGCTGCGTGACCAGAGAGTACGGACCGGTCGAACGCGCGTGGATCTTGTCGTCGACCAAGTGGATCAGTTTGATCATGTACATGTAGCCGACCGTCGCGCGGTTTTCAAACGGCTCGCCCGTGCGGCCGTCGTACATTTGGATCTTGCCGTCGACTTTGCCGTTTGTGGTAAAGCCGTTTTCCAAAAGCAGTTTTTCGATGTCGCTCTCGAGCGCGCCGTCGAACACCGGTGTAGCCACTTTCCAGCCGAGCGCTTTGGCGACAAGGCCTAAATGCACTTCGAGCACCTGCCCGATATTCATACGGGAAGGCACGCCCAAGGGGTTCAACACGATCTGTAGCGGCGTGCCGTCGGCCATGAACGGCATATCTTCCTCGGGCAAGATACGGCTGACAACGCCCTTGTTTCCGTGGCGGCCGGCCATTTTATCGCCGACCGAAATCTTACGTTTTTGCGCAATGTAGACGCGCACCAGTTTGTTGACGCCCGGGCTCATCTCGTCGCGGTTGGCGCGGGTGAACACTTTGACGTCGACGACAATACCGCCCTCGCCGTGCGGCACGCGCAAAGACGTATCGCGCACTTCTCTCGCCTTTTCGCCGAAGATCGCGCGTAGCAGTCTTTCTTCGGGCGTCAGCTCGGTCTCGCCTTTCGGGGTGACCTTACCGACCAAAATATCGCCCGATCCGACTTCCGCGCCGATCATAACGATACCGTCGGTGTCGAGGTTTTTGAGCGCGTCCTCGCCGACGTTGGGAATGTCGCGGGTGATCTCTTCCTCGCCGAGCCGCGTGTCGCGCGCCTCGATCTCGTGTTCCTCGATATGGATCGACGTGAATACGTCGTCTTTGACGATCTTCTCGCTGATGAGAATAGCGTCCTCGTAGTTGTAACCTTCCCAGCTCATAAAGCCGATGAGGATATTGCGTCCCAAAGCCAGTTCGGCGTTTTCGGTCGAATGGCCGTCGGCGATGACCTGCCCGGCCTTGACCGTCTCGCCCTTACTGACGATCGGCTTTTGGTTGATACACGTGCCCTGGTTGGACCCGATAAATTTCTTTAACGTATATTCGTAAGTCTTGCCGTCGTTCTCGCGGATGCGGATATGCTCGGCATCGACGTACTGGACGACGCCGTCGGCGCGGGCAATAACCATAACGCCCGAGTCGTAGGCGATCTTATGCTCGATGCCTGTGCCGACGATCGGCGCCTCGGGTTTAAGTAGCGGCACGGCTTGGCGCTGCATGTTGGACCCCATCAGCGCGCGGTTGGTATCGTCGTTCTCGAGGAACGGAATGAGCGCGGTCGCCACCGAAACCATTTGCCGGGGGCTGACGTCCATATAGTCGATGTCCTCGCGGTAACGCTCGGCGATGTCCTCGCGGTAGCGCATCATGACACGCTCGTTTACAAACCAGTGATTCTCGTCGAGCGGCTCGTTGGCCTGGGCGACGACGTAGCGATCCTCTTCGTCGGCCGACAGATAGTCGACCTCGTCGGTAACGCGGCGGTTGGCCTTGTCGACGCGGCGATACGGCGCTTCGATAAAGCCGTACTCGTTGATACGCGCGTAGCTAGACAGCGAGCTTATCAGACCGATGTTCTGACCTTCGGGCGTCTCGATCGGGCACATACGCGAGTAGTGCGAATAGTGGACGTCGCGGACCTCGAACGAGGCGCGCTCGCGGTTCAAGCCGCCCGGGCCTAGGGCCGACAGCTTGCGCTTGTGCGTCAGTTCGGCGATGGGGTTGGATTCGTCCATGAACTGCGACAACTGGCTTGAACCGAAGAACTCTTTGATCGCGCTCGAAACGGGACGAATATTGATCAGCGTCTGCGGCGTCAGTTCGGAATCGGACTGGATCTGCATACGCTCGCGGATAACGCGCTCTAAGCGCGCAATGCCGATGCGGAACTGGTTTTGCAACAGCTCGCCCACGCTGCGAACGCGGCGGTTGCCCAAATGGTCGATGTTGTCGGTATAGCCGATGCCGTACCGTAAGCCGATGATATAGTTGATCGTGCTGATGATGTCGTCGATGAGGATATGTTTGCAAACCAGTCGGTCGACGTTCTCGACGATCAGGCTCTTGAGCGCTTTGGCGTCGCCGCCCGCCTGCTCGAGCAGTTCGCGCAGCACCGGATAATGCACCATTTCGGTGATGCCGATCTCTTTCGGGTCGAAGTCGACGTAGCCGTCGAGACGCACGTGGTTGTTGCCGGTGACGATATGATAGCCGTTTTCGGTCTTATACAGTTCGGGGTTGACGGCAAGCGCCACCTCGTTGATCCCGGCGTTTTGGATCTTGCGCGCGGTCTCGAGGTCGATCCGTTCGCCTTTCTTCGCCAAAAGCACGCCATCGGCGTCGATGATGTCGGCGTAAGCAATTTGATCCTCGATACGGGCAGCGATCGACAGCTTTTTATTGAACTTATAGCGGCCGACGCGGCTCAAGTCGTACTTTCTGCGCTCGAAAAACAGGCTTTCGACGTAGCCGCGAATGCTGTCGAGGTTGGGGATTTCACCCGGGCGCAGCTTGCGGTTCAGCTCGATAATGCCGTCCTCTTCGGTTTTGGCCGCGTCCTTTTCGCACGTCGAAACCATCAGCTTTTCGTTGTGGAACAGCGCGCAGATCTCCTCGTCGGTGCCGAACTTGGTGCCTTCGGTGACCATCGACAGCGAGCGCAACAGCACCGAGGCCGGCACTTTACGGGTGCGGTCGACGTGTACCCACAGCGTGCCGGAGGCGTCCTCTTGGAACTCCAGCCATGCCCCGCGCGAAGGAATGTTGGTCGCCCCATAATAGGCTTGTCCCGTTTTAATGTCCTTGACCGAATCGAAATACACGCCGGGCGAACGGACGAGCTGGCTGACGACGACGCGCTCGGCGCCGTTGATGATGAAAGAGCCGTTGGGGGTCATCAGCGGGAAATCGCCCATGAACACCTCTTGCTCCATGACCTGCCCGGTCTCCTTGTACAATAGACGTACTTTGACCTTCATCGGCGCGGCATACGTAGCGTCGCGTTCCTTACACTCTTTTTCGGTGTACTTGGGCGCTTTTTCCAACGTGTGCTCGAGGAAATACAGTTCGATCTTACCCGCAAAGTCGGTGATCGGCGAAAAGTCCTTTAAAACCTCGTCGATCCCGTGTTCGAGGAAATCGGCATACGACTTTTTCTGTACCTCGATAAGGTACGGCATATCGATGACCTCTTGCACCTGCGCGAACGAATGTCGTTCCGTTTTACCGTACTTGACCTTCCTGATTGTTCTTGCGGACATGAAACACTCCTTCAAAAAAATATTTAATTTTTTACCCCAAACCTATTGACATTTTCGAAAATTGCGGTATAATAACTAGTAGAAAGTCAATAAAAACGGAGTCAGTTTTCGACGATAGCGGACGCGAAAATGCTTTTTCGCGCGCAATGTTGCATTTTTATACTATATCACAAAAAATCAAGCCCTGTCAAGCGTTTCGACAGGACTTTTTTTCAAAAAATTTTTCCGAAATTTTTGTCAATGCTGAAATCGCCGCCGTTCGGCCGCTTTCGCCGGGCGGCGACAGGATATATCGCACTATCGCGCGGCAGAGGCGCGGGGCTTTTTCTTGTCCGATTCGGTGATCGACTTTTTGTAGGCGGACAGCGCGTTGTCGTACACGCGACCCCAGTCGCGGTACGCGTCGTTTTTGATACGGTGGTCGATGATGAACGCGATCTTGTCGGCGTCGCGCGTGGCGAAGCGTTTTTTCAGTTCGCCGATATAATAATAGACGGCGCCGTCGATGATCTCGATGCGGTGGTGGCCTATCCCGTCGCAGCCGCCGTGCAAGGTCTTGCAATGGAATCGCACCACGCCCAACTCGCAAAAGTCGATATAATGATAGCGGCGTTTTTCCCGAATGACGATGCGCCGCATATCGATGACGCAAGCGTGCGGGAATGCGGCCAACTTGCAACTGACGATGATCTGCGCGATACCGATCAGCACAAAGCAGGTGGCGGCCACAGCAATCGGGGTTTGATACAGCCACTGCCCGGCAAAATACGGCAGCCCGAGCGCCGCCAACGCGATCCCTAGGAGCATGGACAAAACGCCGCTGACGACGCGCTCCTTGCGGTAGGCGCGATTGTCGTCGCAGTATAATACGTCGGCCGTATCGTATTCCAGTTGCGCTTTGGTCTCCATTGCTCTCCTTTTATTGATAGGATAATATTTGCGTATTAAATGATTGATTCGCTTACGCTAGCCCCTCGGCTCTGCTCGGGGTGACAAAGTGCGTGCGCTCTCGTTTCCTCTCGGACATTTTATCACAACGCTAATGACAAAAGACGTTTTTACTTCCCTTGCAGTTGGTGTAGGCGGTTGCCCCACGGGTCGACGGCGTAGTCGACGGTAAAGCCGTGCGGGTCGGTCAGGTACTGCGCCGCCACATAATCGTATATATAACAGTTGTCGGGGTGACGGGCCGCCGCCAACGCAATGGCGCGGTCGATCAGCCGTCCGATCAGACCGCCCGCCTGCCCTTTTCGATCGATCATATTGAACCGCGGCGCGCGGCAGGTGTCTAAGGTTGCGACGACGTGCGGATACAGCACGGCCTGCGCGAATGCCGGGCGGTCGAGAAAGTGGTTGAACTCGTAGCCGTTGAAGTTGGGCGTTTCGGCCACTAAGCCGGCCATGATAATCAGTTCTTCGGGTTGCAAACGCGCCAGCAAATCGACGGTGACGGTCAAGGGGCCGAGCGACAGCACGGTCGGGCGCGTCGGAAGATCTTCGACAAACTCGGCATAAGATATGACCGGTATCGCGTGCGGACGCAGCGATAAAAGGTCGCCCATGCCGTCGTTGCCGTGGATCGACGGTAGCTGTGAAAAGTGCTGCGGCACGGCGGCGGTATCGACAATGCGCACGTGCGACAGATCGGCGTCGAGATTCGACAGCAGTTTTTCGGCATTACGCCGAGACGTATCGGCCGACACGTTGCCGGCGACCGTTACGATGTCGATCGTCGAGAACTGTTCGCGGCGCTCGAATACGTGCGCGGTCGCTACGGCGTCGTCGAGGCCGTAATCGGACAAAATAATCAGTCTGCGCATGACGTCCCTCCTACTTATTATGCACAATCAGTACAGCTTGATTACAAACGTTGTGCCGACGCCGACTTTGCTTTGCACCTCGATCGCGCCGCCCATGATCTCGATGATATTTTTGGCAATGGTCAGTCCCAGTCCGCTCGAGCCTTTCTCGCGGCCGCGCACCTTGTCGCAGCGGTAAAACCGATCGAATATGCGCGGCAGGTCGGCTTCCGATATGCCGATGCCGTTGTCGGCGACGGTAATTTCGGCGTGCGCATCGACGCGCTTGCAACTGACGCAAATGACGCCGTTTTCGGGCGGCGTATATTTGACGGCGTTGTCGATCAGCGTGCGGATACTCTCGACCAACATATTTTTATCGGCCTCGACGGTGATGCCCTCGTCGCCCTCGAACGTCAGCTTGTGGCGTATATCGGTGACGAGATAGGAATCGACCACCTCGCCGACCGCTTGCGACAGGTCGAAACGCATTTTCGCCATCGAGAAGTTGCCCAGCTTTGCGAGCAGCAGCAGCTGTTCGACAATGCGTTTCATGTTGTCGGCCTCGCGCGCAATGTTTTCAATTCCCTCGTTGAGGATTTCGGGGTCGTCCTTGCCCCACCGCCGCAATAGGTTGGCGTAGCCTTGAATGACCGACAGCGGCGTTTTCAGTTCGTGGCTGGCGTCGGAAACAAAGTTCGACTGGCGGTCGAACGTCAGCTCGATGTCGTCGAGCATACTGTTGATCCGGCCGGTCAGATCGGCCAGTTCGTCCTTGCTCTCGCCGGCGTCCAATCGACGCGACAGGTTGTTGCCGTCGATCGAATCGATGGTGTCGATCATGCGGCGGACGGGGTTTAACATCGTTTGGCTGGCGATGCCGCCGACGACCGCGCCGATGATGATAAACAGCACGACCAAGATCGCCGACGTCAGTTTGAGCGTCGCCAAATAGCGGTCGGTATCGATAGTATCTCCCGAAAGTTGGTTGCTGATACTGCTGATAACAAAGATGACGAACGCCGCCAGCACGACGCCGAACATCAACGTGAAAATGACCGTTGTTTTGACGCTGATCCGCAAATGCAGATGGCTGGTGATAAACCGATACAGCGCGATCAGACCGGTAAACGGGAAAAAGACGATCATCAGCGTCGTCTGCCACCAGGCGCGCTTTTGCGGCGGCGGGGCTTGTTCGGCCAACACCTCGCGGATCGTCTCGTCTACTGCTTCTTTCTTGCTTTCTTCGGCGGTCTCCCGCGCGTTTTCCGTCGCCATGCCTAGCCTCGAATGACGTATCCGCTGCCGCGCACCGTCTCGATCATGTCGATCTTGTACACGTCGTCGATCTTCGACCGCAGATACCGTATGTACACGTCGACGACGTTGGTGTTGCCGTAAAAATCGTAGCCCCACACGGCGTCTAAGGCCTGCTCGCGCGTGACGACAACGTTACGGTTTTCCAACAGGTAAACGAGCAGATCGAATTCGCGTTTGGTCAGCTCAATCTTTTCGCTGCCGTATACGGCCGTCACCGAGCCTACGTCGACTTTCAGCTTGCCGAACTGATACGTTTCGGCCTTGCCCGTCGTCTTGCGCTTTAAGGCCACGCGAATGCGCGCCAAAAGTTCCTCGATGGCAAACGGCTTTGTCATGTAGTCGTTGGCGCCGAGGTCCAGCCCGGACACTTTGTCGACGACTGCGTCGCGCGCCGTCAGTATGATGACCGGCGTATCCTTGGACTGCCGCAGCCGTCTAAGCACCTCGATGCCGTTGAGACTGGGCAGCATGACGTCGAGGATGATCAAATCGAAGTCTCGTTCTAACCCTAAGTCGAGCGCCTCGCGCCCGTCGGCCACGCAGGTCGTTTTATATCCCTCGTGCGTCAACTCGAGCGACACAAACCGCGCAATCTTGCTTTCGTCTTCGACAATCAATATCTCTTGCATAAAATATCATTTCTCCCGAAAGGTTTGTTTGGACGGCATATACGGGGGCGCATAGCGACTACGCTTGGCAAGTCGGCTTTAGTCGAGTAGACCGAACTACACTCCCAAAGCCGACTTGCCAACTGTTGTCACTCTTCACCCCCGTCTCTGCCGTCAAAAGCTACAAAGTTATGGTTTCACCATTATTGCGGCACAGCATTCCGTTATTCAGGCAGTCTGTCGGCAATCGTAACGCTACACCGGAATCAAAGGCGGCGCAGAGTGGTGCAGATAGGGACAACAGGCGCACCGTCGCAAGGGCGCGACGCGGCGGCACTCCGTGCCGTAAAAAATGTTCGGGGAACATTTTTTAGCCAAAGCGGGGAGCAATCTGCGATTGCGACCTGGGGCGTAGTTTTGCCTACGTGACCTTGTCGACGGTGCGCACGTAGCCCCTAGATGTGCCGCTATGCGCCGCCGTGTGTTACTGGCCGATGATTTCAATCCGCATCGTATTCGACTTGCCCGATATGCCGACGGGGACGCCGCCGGTCATGACGACGAGGTCTCCCTCTTTGACGACGCCGGTCGAGAGCGCGCACTGGACGGAGTGTTTGAACAGTTCGTCGGAATTGGGTTGCGGCACGCTGCGGGTCGGGACGACGCCCCAGTTGAGCGCCAACTGGTTATAGGCTTTGTCGGACGTGGTGGCGGCGATGATCGGACAGATCGGGCGGAAGCGCGACACTTTGCGGGCGGTGTAGCCCGACTGCGAAACGGTAATGATCGCTTTGGCGTTGAGGTCGTAGGCCGCGGCCACCGTCGAGTGCGACACGGCGTCGGTGATGTTCTTGATGACTGCGTCCATTTTCAAAAACCGCGTGCGGAAGTTGATCGACTTTTCGGTCGTTTCGGCGATCTTGGCCATGGTCTTGACCGCCTCGACCGGGAATTTGCCGGCGGCCGTCTCGCCCGAAAGCATGGTCGCCGACGTGCCGTCGTAAATGGCGTTGGCGACGTCGGAGATCTCGGCACGGGTCGGGCGCGGATTGGCGATCATCGATTCGAGCATTTGCGTCGCGGTGATGACCTTTTTGCCGGTGCGATAGCAGCAGTGGATCATATCCTTTTGAATGGCCGGCAGTTCCTCGAACGGGATCTCGACACCCATATCGCCGCGGGCAACCATCGCGCCGTCGCATTCGGCGATGATCGACTCGAAGTTGTTGACGCCCGAACGGTTTTCGATCTTGGCGATCAGTTGGATATTGTCCGACTTGTTGCGGTTTAAAAACTGCTTGACGACGCGCACGTCGTCGACGCTGCGGACAAAGCTCAGGGCGATATAATCGACGTCCTGTTCGACGCCGAACTGAATGTCCTGCTTGTCGACTTCCGACATATACGGCATGTCGATTTCGACATCGGGCAGGTTGATGCTCTTGCGGTCGGACAGCGGCCCGCCGTGCACGACCTGACACACGATGTCGGTCTTTGTCACGCTGTCGACTTTCAGCTCGATGATGCCGTCGTTCAGTAAGATACGGTCGCCCGTTTTGACGCAGGTCGGCAGCGGCTCGTAAGTGACCGACACGCGGGCGTTGTTGCCGATAATGTCGGTCGTCGTCAGCGTGAAATAATCGCCCTCGGACAAGGTCGCCTTGCCGTTCTCGAAAGTGCGAATGCGGATCTCCGGGCCTTTGGTGTCGAGCAGAATGGCGACGGCGGTATTGAGTTCCTCGCGCGCCTGCTTGACCATGGCGATGCGCTTGGCGTGTTCGGCGTGGTTGCCGTGCGACATATTGACGCGGGCGACGTTCATGCCGGCTTTGATCAGCTTTTTCATCGTCGTATAGTTGTCGGTCGCGGGGCCGAGGGTGCAAACAATTTTGGTTTTACGCATGACAATTCTCCTACTGAATGGTTTCGATATCGTAAGGGGTCGACTGGTAGACGCAGTAGTTGAGCCAGTTCTGCATGAGCAGTGATTCGTGCGCCCGCCAGGAAATCGGCGGCAGTTGCCCGACTACGTCGTCTATATAATAGTGTTGCGGCGGGTCGATCGCCATGCCGGCGGCCAAGTCGCGCATATATTCGTTGTGCAATGTGTCGACGTCGTACTCGCCGTGTCCGAACACGAACACGTGCCTTAAGTCGCGGCTACATACCAAATACACGCCGGCCTCGTCCGACTGCGCCAAAATTTCGACCTGTTTTTCTGCGGCGATACGGCCGGCCTCGACTTCGGTATGGCGCGAGTGCGGCGCGCGGAACACCTCGTTAAAGCCGCGCACAAGCGGATTGAATCGGTTCAATACCCGATGCCGGAAGATCCCCGACAGCTTTTTGTCGAGCGGACGCTTGTCGATGCCGTACAGGTAGAACATGGCCGCCTGCGCCGCCCAGCAGATATACATCGTCGAATAGACGTTGTGCTTTGCCCATTCCATGATGTCGCGCAACTCGTCCCAGTAGGCGACTTCGGAAAAGTCCATGCGCTCGACCGGCGCGCCTGTAATGATCAAGCCGTCGAACTTCCTCTTTTCGGCGACGACCTCGTCGAACGTTTTATAAAACGAATCGAGGTGTTCGCGCTGGGTGTGCCTGGAGTCGTAGCTCGCCGTGCGTAATAGAGCGATTTCGACCTGTAGCGGCGTATTGCCGATCAAACGCAACAGCTGCGTTTCGGTCGCAATCTTATTCGGCATGAGGTTTAAAATGGCGATCCGAAGCGGTCGGATCTCCTGCTCGAGCGCGCGGTCGGCGGTCATGACGAAAATATTTTCCTGCTCCAAAAAGGCTTTGGCGGGCAGTTTGGCGTCGATCTTAACGGGCATACGTTTCTCCTATATCTATATGATACCATTTCGACGGCCGAAAAGTCAAACAATTCGCCCCGCGTCACGCCGCTATTTCGCCCCCGATTTCGGCTTTTTCCCGTATGAATTCCGATTATTTTTAATTTTTCGCCTTGATTTTGTGGCGTTTTGTCTTTGTATTTGTTATACTATATAGAGAACACGATCCGGGAGGCCAAGTATATAGTATGAACGCAGCGCAACTCAAGTTCTTGCAAATGTTCGCCGATTTTGCTCGCATCGACATAAACGACACGGCGGCGGTCGAAAAACAGTTCAAGTCCTTTCTCAACCAGGATTACAGCCGCGCCGTCGACCTGTGGGACTATGTGCTTGCTACCTACGAGAGCAAACTGACAGACCCGAAAGTCGCGCAGTGCTTCGGCGAGAAGCTGTATAAGCTGTTTAAAGCCAAGTCCGCTCCCAAAGCGCAAAAGCTATTGTTAGACGATCCGTATGTGCGCCGCGCCATCTTCCAGTACGGGCCGAACTACGGCGACGGCGAATTTTTCAATTTGGTCGTCGATTTGTGCGTAATGAATAAGACTGCGCAAGCCGAAGAAATTTTCAAGTGCGCCGTCAAAAACACCAACAGCAAACAAACGTTCGGCGCCTATATGCAATCGGTTGTCGAGCGGCTGTTTATCGAGATCTTAAAACGCAGCACGTCCAAGCGCGTCGAAATGAGCCGCAAGCTGAGCGCGCTGCTGCTCAACTACATTGCCAAAATCAAAACCGACGAACGCGCCATGCTCGAGCAGAGGATCAAGGAGTTAATGTAAAGGAAGTTTTCTTTTCGTTGCACGTTGCTTTTTGCTGTTTGAACGTAACGAAAGTCTTTTAGCAAAAGACCGAAAAACAATAATCACGCTTTTTGCCGCCAAAAAGCGTGGCAAAAACCGTAAAAGAGGAGGGACACTTCAGACTGTGTCCCTCCTCTTTTAAATCTCCACCCCGCAACTGCCAAAGACTACGTCTCTGGACTCCTCTTTATAAGTCATATCAATTGTCATACATGTCGCAAAAAATAGATTGCATTGCGTCGCCGACTTCTTAGCGGCATTGCGAGAACTCGTCCTTGTCGCTTCCCGTAGGGAAGTCGTTGCGGGGTGAGAGTTAAGGGAGAGGGACACAGTCGAAAGTGTCCCTCTCCCTTACAGTTTTCGCCTAGGCCTTTTGATGCCAAAAGGCCGGGGATTCGTTTTGTACTCTTTTACAAAAGAATATCAACAACTTATTTATCATTCACTCTTTCGGAATACTTTTGATACATCGCCTCGTCGAAGCAAACAAAATACACTTCTTTGAGGGCAATAAGACCGTCGTTGCGGCGCATAAAGGCCTCGACGGTCGAGACGGCGATGCGGACGGCGATTTCGACGGGGAAACGGTACACGCCGCAACTGATTGCCGGGAAAGCGATACTGCGGACGTCTTTTTCGACGGCTTGCGCCAAACAGGACAGGTAGCACTGTTTTAACAGCACTTCTTCGTTCGCGCTGCCGCCCTGCCAGATCGGGCCGACGGTGTGAATGACGTACTTGGCCGGCAAGTCGTAGCCTTTGGTCGTTTTCGCGTCGCCTGTGTTGCAACCGCGTAAGCGTCGGCACTCCTTGAGTAGCCGCGGTCCGGCGGCGCGGTGAATGGCGCCGTCTACCCCGCCCCCGCCCAGCAGCGAGCGGTTGGCGGCGTTGACGATCGCGTCGACGTTCATTTTTGTAATGTCGCCCAAAACGGCTTGCATGGTATACATAGTTTTATCAGTATAGCACATTGCGGCGGTAAAGTCAACCGGTCTTGAATGCGGCGGCGGCAAGCGACCGCCCTACGAATATATAAAACAAAATCGCGGGAATCCCGCGATTTTGTTTTATTATAGGATTATTATTTTTTGACAGGAATGACGACGTCGGCCGTGCGCTTGAGGATCGACACCTCGCCCGGAATCACGCGACCCGAGAACGGCTTACCGGTCAAAAGGTCGGTATATTGCTCGCCGTCGCTGTAGGCAAACGGCGCCGTGCCGTGGTTGGCGATGACGATCAGCTTTTCGACGCCGTTGCTACGCGAGAACGCCAGCACGCCGTCGGCCGCTACAATGCGGCGGTACTCGCCGACCGACAGGATCGGCCGCTCCTCGGTGCGGATCTTGCCCAGTTTTTTATACCAACGCAAGATGTCGCGGTTGCGGTCGTCCCACGGGAAACAGCGGCGGTTAAACGGATCTTCAAAGCCCTCTAAGCCGACTTCGTCGCCGTAATAGACGCACGGCACACCGGGCAACGTGAATTGCAACGCCGTCGCCATTTTCAGCCGTTTGATCGCGGCGGGCAGATCTTGCACCTTGGCGGTCGCGCGCAACTCGCGCGTAGACGTGTCGCCGCACTCGCCCAAAACGCTCAAAATGCGCGCGGTGTCATGCGTGTCGAGTATGTTCATCAAGCTGTCGAGCACGTCTTTCGGATAGTTGTTGATCAGCACGTTGACGGTATTGTTCAGCCGCTCGGCGTCGCCCGAACGCACAAAGTTCAAAATGTCCTCTTTGAACGGATAGTTGGTCACGCTGTCGAGCTGGCCGCCCTGCAAGTAGCGGCGGCGGTTGCCGTACGCGACCTTGTTGGAGGCGTCCTCCCAAACCTCGCCGAGCATGACGGCCTCGGGGTCGACCGCTTTGGCCGCGTGCGCCGCGTGGTCGAGAAATCCGTCGGGCAGTTCGTCGGCAACGTCTAAGCGCCAACCGGCAATGCCTAAGCGCGTCCAGTAGCGGATAATGCCGTCCTCGCCGTTGATGTACTCGTCGAAATGCTTGTTTTCTTCCATCGTATTGGGCAGCGTGGTGAAGTTCCACCAGCAGTCATAGTCGTCCGGCCAGTTCTTGAAATGATACCAGTCGGCAAACGCCGAATCGGGCGACTGATACGCGCCGACGCTGTCGTAATGTCCGTACTTATTGAAGTAAATGCTGTCGTCGCCGGTGTGCGAGAACACGCCGTCGAGCATCAGGCGAATGCCTTTCTTGGCCGCCTTTTTGATCAGTTCCTCTAAGTCGGCTTGCGTGCCGAAATCGGGGTCGACTTTGCGGTAGTTGCCGGTATCGTACTTATGGTTGGAATGCGCCTCGAAGATCGGATTGAGATAAATACACGTCACGCCCAAACTCTTGAGGTAGCCGAGCTTCTTGGTGATACCCTTGAGATTGCCGCCGAAGAAATCGTTGTTGAGGATCTTGCCGTCCGCCGTCGGACGATATTCGGGAATGCCGCCCCAGTCGTCGCGGTACACCGCGTCGGGCTTGGTCTTGTTGCGCTCGCCGCCGATGAAAAAGCGGTCGGTCATGATCTGATACAGCATACCGCCCTTGAGCCAACGGGGCGCGGGCGCCACTTGCTCGAACACCGTCAACTGCCAGTCCTGCCCTTTGCCCCAAAGCGCGTTCAAATCGTGATCGGCGCCGATTCGAACCTGCTGCTCGTCATCGGTGTTGATGACAAAATGATAGAAATACAGGCCGCGGCTGGTCACGGTCAGCGTGACGGTGTACTCGTTCATGCCGTCGGCGTTGACGGTGACGAAGTGCAACGGATAGAATACTTCGTCCTCGCCGTCCTTGGTCAGCGAAAGCAACACTTCGGCTGCGTTGGTCGGGCGGGAAAACATCAGATTGAGTCGGATCTCTTCGCCGACTTTGACGCCGCCTATAGGCCGCTTAAACTCTTCCCGGTTGGGAAAAAACCTTACGCATTTATTCATAGTCGTGACTCCTTATCTTCCCCCCGTAACAAGGGGAATATTTTGCTTTGCGGTTTGCTTATTTACGGCGAGAGAACCCGTCCTACGGGTTACACTGCCATTCGGAAAAAGGAATAAACCCTTTTGTCAGTTCGAGATGTACAAAGGCGCACTTATTTTTATTCGCTTCGCTAGACCCCTCGGCTACGCTCGGGGTGCCAAAGTGCGGGCGAGTTTCGTTCCCGCACGTAGTCGACCTACGACTGCATATGTCACACTTGACAGTGTAGACGGGGCTGCGTTTGACGGCATAGAGTGCGTCGAAGGGCGACAACAGGGGCGTAGTCGGCCTGCGGCGTGCTATATGCCGTCAAACTTTGACGGGTTTTAGTTTCCAGATCTTCTTCGCATACTCCTCGATCGCACGATCGGCGGCGAAAATGCCCGAACGTGCGATATTCATAAGCGCCATCGAGCCGAACTTGTAGCGGTCGGCATAGGTTTCGTCCATGCGGTGATAGGCGCGCATATAGTCCTCGTAGTCGAGTAGGCACATATACGGGTCGGGGACGCCGCTGACGCCGATCGTCAGATACGCGGCGATGTCGGCAAAGCTCTCGCCGTTGAAACCGACTTTCAAGCGGTCGACGACGCGCCGCACGCGGTCGTTGCGCGAATAGACGTTGGAGCTGTTGACGCCCTCGATCCACGCGCGGTCGACCTCTTCGGTCAGCATACCGAACGTAAAAATGTTGTCGTCGCCGACGCGTTCGGCGATCTCGACGTTGGCGCCGTCGACCGTGCCGAGCGTCACAGCGCCGTTCATCATAAACTTCATGTTCGACGTACCCGACGCTTCTTTGCCGGCTAATGAGATCTGTTCGGAAATCTCCGACGCGGGGATCAGCCGTTCTGCCTTGGTGACGTTGTAGTTCTCGACGAACACGACGTTGAGCTTTTGTTTGATCTTCGGATTTTTGGCGATCTCCGCGCTCAAGCAGTTGATCAGCGAAATAATCCGCTTGGCGTGATAGTAACCGCCCGCCGCCTTGGCGCCGAAAATAAAGGTTTGCGGCGTAACGTTTTTATCGGGATCGTCGAGTAGCTCGAGATACAGCGTAACGATCTTCAAGACGTTCATCAGCTGCCGCTTGTACTCGTGCATACGCTTGATCTGCGTGTCGAAACGCGAGTCGGGGTCGATCTCGACGCCGGCTGTATTTTTCAGATACGCGGCAAACGCCGCCTTGTTGGCGCGTTTGATCGCGTGCAACTTGTCGAGTACCTTTTTATCGTCTTTAAACGCCGCCAGTTTATCCAGTTCGTCGGCGTCGTGCATAAAACCGTCGCCGATCAGTTCGGCGATCAGTTTGCTTAAGCCCGGGTTGGCTTGGCACAGCCAACGGCGGTGCGCAATGCCGTTGGTGACGTTACAAAACCGCGTCGGGTACACGTCGTAAAAGTCGCGGAAAACGCTTTTCTTGATGATGTCCGAATGCAACGCGCTGACGCCGTTGATACTGTGCGAGCCGATGACGGACAAGTTGGCCATGCGCACTTGGTTGTGCATGATGACCGACATACGCGACAGCTTTTCGCTGTCCCCGATGCCCTCGAGCGACAAATAGAATCGGCGGTTGATCTCGCAAATGATACTGTAAATGCGCGGCAACCGTGCCGACACCAGATCGACGCCCCACTTTTCGAGCGCCTCGGCCATGACGGTATGGTTGGTGTAGGCGACGGTGTTGACCGTCATATTCCAGGCCGTGTCCCAGTCGTAGCCGTGCTCGTCGATGAGCAGCCGCATCATTTCGGGAATGGCGAGCGCCGGGTGCGTGTCGTTGATGTGAATCGCCACCTTGTCGGGGAGATTGTCAAGCGACTTGTAGTTTTTCAAGTGGTCTTTGAAGATCGATTGCAACGACGCGCTGACCAAAAAATACTGCTGGCTCAAGCGCAGTTGCTTGCCCTGCGTGTGGTCGTCGGACGGATACAGCACTTTGCTGATCAGTTCCGCCTCGTTGTCGGCGCGCATTGCCATCATATAGTCGCCCTGCGTAAACGACTTCATGTCGAATACGTTGGCCGCGGACGCGCGCCACAAGCGCAGCACGCTCACCCCGTCGGAATCGGCGCCCGACAGCATCAGATCGTACGGCACGGCCTCGATAATGTCGGCGTCCTCGTGTAGAATGCGGCAGCGGCCGTCCTCCCACACCTCGCGCACGCGGCCGCCCAGTTTGATATGGAACGACTTGTCGGAGCGTGGCATCATCCACACCTCGCCCGAATCCAACCAAATATCGGGCAGTTCGACTTGCTGGTTTTCGACGATCTTCTGCTTGAAAAGGCCGTACTCGTAGCGGATCGAAAAGCCCATAGCCGGATAGTTCAATGTCGCCAAGCTGTCCATAAAACAGGCCGCCAAGCGTCCCAAACCGCCGTTGCCGAGTCCTGCGTCCGACTCCATTTCGTACAGAGCGTCGAGATCGCAGCGATAACTTTTGAGCGCGGCGCGGAATGCGTCCTCGAGGCCGAGATTCCAAAGGTTGTTGCGCATCTGTCTGCCGATGAGAAATTCCATGCACAGATAATAGACGCGCTTTTGCTTGTTTTTATTGATCTTTAAATTGTTTTCCTGCTTTTTTTTGAGCAGTATGTCGCGCGTGACCAGCGCCACCGCCTTATACATTTGTTCCTGTGTCGCTTGCTGCGGCGTGGTGGCAAAATACCGCATCAATTTGTCTGTCAACAGTTCCTTGACTTCGTCTACCGTTTTCGTCATAACTTCCTGCAATTCCTCTCTACTGTGTGTTTTGATCATTCAAGCCGATTGAAGAACGGCAATTTAAAATAGTTCGTTGTAGAATTTGATATACTCGCGCGCGCTGACCGTCCAACTGAAATCGGTCTCCATGCCGCGGCGCACCAGTCCGTCCCACTTGTCGCGGTAGTCGCGGTACAGCCCGACGGCGCGATCGACGGCGTGCAACATGTCGCCGGCGTTGTAGGAATAGAACGTAAAGCCGTTGCCGACGTCGCCCTCGCCGCAATCGACGATCGAATCTTTCAAGCCGCCCGTCAAGCGCACGATCGGCACCGTGCCGTAGCGGCACGCCATCATTTGGCTGAGGCCGCAAGGCTCCGACTTACTGGGCATCAAAAACATGTCGGCTGCTGCGTAGATCTTGTGCGACAGATCTTTGTTGAACGCAATGATCGAGCAGACTTTTTTGTCGTACATTTTCTGAATGTGGCCGAAGTAGTTTTCGTAATCGGGGTCGCCCTTGCCCAAAATGACGACTTGCACGTCGTTTCTAAGTAAGTCGTTCATCGCAAAGCGAATGAGATCGAGACCTTTGTGCGCGACCAGGCGCGAAATGACGGCGACCATCGGCACGTCCGCATTGACCGGCAGCGACAGCATTTTTTGCAATTCGGTCTTATTGGTCGCCTTGCCCGCCTTTACGGTCGCTTTGGTGTAGTTCTTAAACAGCGCCGTATTGGTTTCGGGATTGTACACGTCGACGTTGACCCCGTTTAAGATGCCGCGCAGCTTGTAGCTGTTTTTCAAGAGAACGTTTTCCAGGCCGTGCGCATAGAACGGGTCCATGATCTCTTTTGCATACGACGGGCTGACGGTCGAAATCGCGTCGGAATAGTCGATCGCACCCTTCATCAGGTTGATACAGCCGCGATGCTCGATCGACATATATTCGCTTTGCGGAATGCCGAACACGTCCTCGATGATGCTGCGCGAATACTTGCCTTGATACTCGATGTTGTGAATGGTAAAGATGGTGCGAATGCCGCCGTACCCCTCGCGGTACATATAGAACAGCTTGTAATAGATCGGCACCAGCGCAGTCTGCCAGTCCTGGCAGTGCAACACGTCGGGCTTCCAGCCGAGCAGCGGGATCAGCTCGACCACCGCGCGCGACAGGAACGCAAACCGCTCGCCGTCGTCGTAGTAGCCGTACAGGTTGGGGCGCTTGAAGTAGTACTCGTTGTCGATGAAGTAGTACGTCACGCCTTGATAGTCGTACTTGAACAAGCCGCAGTACTGGTTGCGCCAGGCAAGCGGCACGTTGATATGGCAGATAAACTCCAGATTCTTGCGCTCTTCATACGGGAACGACTCGTACAGCGGGCAGATGATGCGCGCCTCGTACTTGTCGCCGCTGTCGTTGATCGACTTCGGCAGGCTGCCCATGACTTCGGCCAGTCCGCCCGTGCCGCAGAACGGCGCCGCCTCGCTGCACACGAACAGTATATGCTTTTTCGCCTCCGTCGGTGCGGCCGCCTTTTTCTCTGCGGGTTTCGCCGCCTTGGGCGCGGGCGTCTCTGCTTTGGGCGCGGGCGTCGGCTCGACTTTCGCCGCGGGCGTTTCGACCTTTGGCTCTGCTTTGGGCGCGGTTTCTTTCTTGACCGCCGGGGCTTTTTTGACCGGCGTTTTACGGACAGCCGGCGCTTCGGCTGCGGGTTTTACCGCGGGAACTTCGGCTTTCGATTTGACGGTGACTGCCGTCGAGTTGGCTTTGCCGACCGCCGTCGTCTTTTGGGTCGTTGTCGGTTTCTTGGTTGCTGCCATATTTGTCTCCTTTAATAATTCGGAAATGTTGTGTTACCGATTTAGTATATCACAGTTTGCCGGCAAAGTAAAACCTCTGCCCTGCTTTTGTCAAATTACCGTGTTTTTGGCAATGACATACGGATGTGTGGGGTGTCCGGACAATTCGCGGTTTTCGAGGATCTTGACCTGCTTATCGGCGATGACGCAGTTAAGCCGCGAGCCGGTGCAAACGACCGAATCCTGAAAGATGATCGACTTGCGAATGACCGTGCCTTTGGCGACGCGCACGCCGCGGAACAGGATCGAATCGGTCACTTCGCCCTCGATGATACAGCCGTCGGCGATCAGCGAGTTGGACACGCGCGCGCTGTCCTCGATACGGCAGGGCGCGCTGTCGCGCACTTTGGTGTAGATATTGGCGCCGCCGGCGTAGAACAGCTGGTCGCGCTTTTCTTTGTCCAAGAGTTCGATCGAGTGCTTATAGTAGTTGGCCACGCTGTCGATCGAGGCGAAATAGCCGTTTAATTCGTAGCCGTAAATGCGGTATTTGTTGATCCCGCGGATCAGCACGTCCTGCGTAAAGCTGTTGATGTCCATTTCCCCGGCGTTCTCAATCAGATTGAGTAGGAACTCGCGGTTGATGACCATCATATTGGTGAGAACGTTCTTTTCGCCCAGCATTTTGCCGGACACGTTGATCGCAACCGCGCGCCGGTTCTTATCGGTTTCGATGACCGTGCGCTTTCTCTTGGCGCCGTCGAGCGTCGTCTTGCGGTACAATAGCGTAATGTCGGCGTGGTTGTCGATATGCTTTTGCACGGCGTCGGAAAAATCGACATTGCACACCGCGTCGCAGTCGCTCATGACGACGTAGTCCTCGTCGGAACGGCGGATAAACTGCGAGATGTTGACGAGCGCCTCAAAGCGCGACGAGTACAGCGAACTGCCGGTGTCCGACCCATAAGGAGGCAGCACGATTAAGCCGCCGTTCTTGCGCGACAGATCCCAGTACTTGCCGCTGCCGACGTGATCCATCAGCGACTGATAGTTCTTTTTGGTGATAACGCCGACCTTGTTGATGCCGGAATTGACCATGTTGGACAGGACGAAATCAATCAGCCGAAAGCGGCCGCCGAACGGCACCGACGCGAGCGTGCGGTTGGTGGTAAGCTCGGGCATTTGCTTGTCGTGTATGTTGGAAAACACAATTCCCATTACTTTCATTGTTCTATAGTCTCCCCTTTGTCAATCGATGATCTCGCCCGGCTTGACGACCGTGCCCGGTGCAAGCGTTCTGCCGCGACCGATGAGCGCAATGTGATTTTTGTCCGACGTGTCGTCGCCGATGACGCAATTATTTTCGACCGTACAGTTTTCGTCGATCATGCCGAATTTTACGACCGCGCCTTCGCCGATAACCGTGCCGCGCATGATCACCGAATCTTTGACCACGGCGCCTTTGCCGACAGTGACGGCCTCGCCGAGCACCGAATTGACGACGGTGCCGTACACCTCGCAGCCGGCAGTCATGATGCTGTTTTCGATATGTCCGTTTTCGCCGATGTAGCTAGGGGGCAGCGCCTGGTTGCGCGAATAGATCTTAAACGACGAATCGTTGAGGTTGACGAGCGGATGCTCGCCCAAAAGATCCATGTTGGCCTCCCACAGACTGGTGACCGTGCCGACGTCCTTCCAGTAGCCGGAGAACATATAGGCGTAGACCGCCATTTTGTCGGCGATCATTTTCGGAATGATATTCTTGCCGAAGTCGTTGCTCGACGCGGGGTCGTTCTCGTCGTCGATGAGCGCCTTGACCAGCACGTCTTTTTTAAAGATGTATATGCCCATCGACGCATGGTTGCTCTTCGGCTTTTTGGGCTTTTCCTCGAACGAGCGAATGCGGTTCTTGTCGTCGTAGTCGAGAATGCCGAAGCGCGGCGCTTCTTCGGGCGGCACGTCGAGCACGGCGATCGTGCAGTCGGCTTTGTTGGCGATATGCTCGGACAGCATCTTCGAGTAATCCATTTTGTAGATGTGGTCGCCCGAGAGGATCAACACGTGGTCGCTGTCGTACTCGTCGAGAAAATGCAAGTTCTGATAGATGGCGTTGGCCGTACCCTTATACCACTCGCCGCCCGTCTTGGCCTGGTACGGCGGCAACGTATGTACCCCGCCGTAGCTGCGGTCGAGGTCCCACGGTTCGCCGTTGCCGACGTACTCGTTGAGGATCAGCGGCTGGTACTGCGTCAGGACGCCGACCGTATCGATGCCCGAATTGGTGCAGTTGCTCAACGGAAAGTCGATGATGCGATACTTGGCGCCGAACGAGACGGCGGGCTTGGCGACGCTCGACGTCAGCGCGTACAGGCGCGTTCCCTGGCCGCCGGCCAGCAGCATTGCGATACACTTCTTTTTTTTCATGTCAGTTTCCTTCTTTCCCTATTGATTTTTTACTTGTCTGTTTGGGTTTCGCGGCGCTCCGCGCAGTCTTGGTTGCCGACGCCGTTTTCGTCGGCTTTGCCTGTTTCGTCTCGGCGGTCGCTTTCGGCTTGGTCGGCGCCGGTAACGTCATATATACGGCCGCATACGGCTCGACATCAAGCACCAGGCTGTGCGTGAAACCGTGCGAGGCGACCTTTTCGGCCTTGTGACTGCCGCGGCCGGTGTTCCAACCGCTTGTGTCCGAATACAGGATTTCGCGGTACGTGCCGGGGTCTGCGCCGAATCGGTAGGCCGCGCGCCGGACCGGCGAAAAGTTGATGACCGCCAGTATGCCTTTGCCGTTTCTATCGCGCCGCTCGTACACGATGATGTTCTGCTTGTAGTCGTCGGCCACGTGCCAGCGGTAGCCGTCCCAGCTGTCCTCGATCTGATACAAACAGGCGTTTTCTTTGTACGTCGCGTTGAGCGTCTTAACGAAATCTTTCGTGCTGCGGTGCGCGTCGAAGTCGAGCAACTGCCAGTCGAGCTGCTTTGAAAAATCCCATTCGGCGAACTGGCCGAACTCCCCGCCCATAAACAGCAGCTTTTTGCCCGGGTGTCCGAACATGTTCATCAAGTAGCCGCGGAATCCGGCGAACTTCTCTTCGTACGAGCCGGGCATCTTGTTCAAAAGCGAGCCTTTGCCGTGTACGACCTCGTCATGCGAGATCGGCAACACGTAGTTTTCGCTGAACGCGTATGTCATCGAAAAGGTCAGATTGTTGTGAATGCCGCTTCTAAACAGCGGGTCGGTCTTGGCGTAGCGCAGGGTGTCGTTCATCCAACCCATGTTCCATTTGAAGTTGAACCCCAAGCCGCCCATATCGACCGGCTTGGTGACGTTCGGCCAGGCCGTCGATTCTTCGGCAATCATCATAATGCCGGGGAAGTTTCGGAACATCGCCGTGTTGAGGTCGCGGAAGAACTTGACCGCGTCGAGGTTTTCTTTGCCGCCGTATTCATTGGGACGCCATTCCTGCCGCCCGTAGTCGAGGTACAGCATACTGGCGACCGCGTCGACCCTAAGCCCGTCGATATGGTAGACGTCCAACCACATGGCGGCGTTGGAGATGAGGAAACTCTCGACTTCGCCGCGGCGGTAGTCAAAGCAGCGCGTCCCCCACTCTTTATGTTCTTTCTTAAGTTCGTCGCTCGGCTCGTACAGCGGGCCGCCGTCGAACTCGTATAACCCGTTGCCGTTCTTCGGAAAGTGTCCCGGTACCCAGTCGAGGATGACGCCGATCCCTGCGCCGTGCAGCTTGTCCACCAGATACTTGAAGTCGTCGGGCGTGCCGTAACGCGAGGTCGGCGCATAATAGCCTGTCACCTGATAGCCCCACGAGCCGTCGAACGGATATTCGGCAATGCCCATCAGCTCGAGGTGCGTGTAGCCCATTTCGGTCAGATACGGGCAGATCGCGTCGGCAAACGCGCGGTACGAATAGGTATTGCCGTCCGGGTAGCGTTTCCACGACCCGATATGCGCCTCGTATATATTGATCGGCGCGCGGTACGGGTCGGCCTTGGCGCGGGCGGCCATGTACGTTTTGTCCTTCCAGTCGTAGGCGTCGAGCGGATAGACCTTGCTCGCCGTCGAATCGTGCGTCTCCGAATGGAACGCATACGGGTCGGATTTGTAGAGTTCGCACCAGTCGGTTTTTAAATAGAACTTGTAGTTGTCGAACTTGTGTACGCCGGTCACCGTGCATTCCCACACGCCCGCATTCGATATGCGCGTCATCGGGGCGGCGTTACAGTCCCAGCCGTTGAAGTCGCCGACGACAGCCACATAGCGCGCGCGGGGCGCCCATACGCGAAAGACGGCGCTCGCCGCCGTCTCATCCCATTGACAGCCCATAAAGCGGTAAGCGTCTGTTGCTTTACCCTGTTCAAAGTCCGGCTGCCGTATATCGTATTTCATTTTTCCTCCGATTACCTACCGTGCATCGGCACAGCTTTGATGCTAAATATCTTATGCCTATATTATACAGTAAAATAACAAAAATATCAATAGGGTAAACAAATTTTTCTAACAAAATTTTTAAAAGTCGCTTGACAGTATTGACAAAATAATATATAATGTACAATGAAGGTATCTTGCTTTCCGGAAAAAACCGGCTTTTCGGCCGGTTTTTTGTAGTTTCTTGCCTTTTTTCGACGAAAGCCGCAACTCTATGCAATGCGCCGCCGCGCCCGCACAGGTCGCTTTTTGCCCCCGTCGTTCTTTTCGGCGAACGCGCGAACAGTCCGTTTTATCGGACGGCTAAGAGCGCAATCCCTATGCCGCCGACAGCATAAAAATCGAAAGGCCGCAAATCACTTGCGGCCTTTTATGTTTTTAAATATGAACGACGACTTTGATATACTTGCCGGGGTTGGCGGCCATTTCCTCGATGACCGTGCCGCACTCGTCAAACCCGATTTCGCGGGAAATGAGTTGCGAAACGTTGACCGACTTATTGGCGAGCATGTTGATCGCGCTCGAGAGGTTGCGACCGATGTCGGACACGCCCATCACCGTCAGACGGCGCGTCATCACGGTGGACAGCGGCGCGTTCAGCTCTTCCGGCACGTGCCAGCCGACGACGGCGACACGGCCGCCCTTGGCCGCATAGTCGAGCGTGCGGCCGAACGGCATACTGCCGCCGGCGATATAGGCGACCGTTTCCGCCATGCGTCCGCCGGTCAGCGAAAATATCTTTTTAAACGGATCGGTTTCGACCGAATTGATGGTGTAATAGACGCCCAGTCGTGAGGCCAACTCCAGTTTGTCGGCGTGCATATCGACCAAAATAGGGACAGCCTGGTAGTACATTGCCACCTGCGCGAGCGCAATGCCGTTGATACCCGCGCCGACAATGACGATATGCTCACCCTTTTCGAGATCGAGTTTGCCGACGGTGTTGACCGCCATGGCGATATGCTCCAAGAAATTGGCGTCTTTCAACTCGATACGGTCGGGCAGCGAAAACACGTCGTCGGCCGACACGACGGCAAAGTCGCGCAAAAAGCCGTCCTCGGTCTCCCCGAAGGTCAGCGTTTTGTCGCAATCGGCCGTTTTGCCCGAAAGGCAGTTGGCGCAGGCGTGGCAACAGGCGTGGGGGCTGACGGCCACCTTATCGCCGCGGCTTAAATTCCGCACGCCCTCCCCGACTTCGGTCACCATGCCGATGCCGTGGCGGCCGATGATGATCGGATAATCGGCCTTGACGGAACCGTCGTAAACGCCGACGTCGTTCAAAGAGATCGCCGAATGCAACAGTTTGAGCTTGACGCAGTTCTCGCCGACGGGCTGACTGTCCATATCGTCGAGCCGCACGTCGTGCGGGCCGTACACTCTCCATGCTTTCATACAGTATCTTCCTTACACTCTTATTTAACGGCCGCAAACACCGCTTGCGCGCCTTCGCTGACGATGTCCTCGACGCGGCCGGCGTCGCACTTTGCGGCAAACGACGCGTCCATCGGCAGCTTGGCCAAAACGCGAATGCCCTCGCGCTCGATTTGTTCGGCGCGCGACGGCCCGAACAGGTCGTGCGTCTTGCCGCAGTGCGGGCAAACGACGCCGCTCATATTTTCGACCGCGCCCAAAATGGGAACGTTCATCATTTCGGCCATTTTGCGCGCCTTTTTGACGATCATCGAAACCAGTTCTTGCGGCGAAGTCACCAAAATAATGCCGTCGACGGGCAGCGACTGGAATACGGTCAACGCCACGTCGCCCGTTCCCGGCGGCATGTCGACAAACATATAGTCGACGTCGCCCCAAACGACGTCCGTCCAAAACTGCGTGACCGCGCCCGAAATGACCGGCCCGCGCCAAATGACGGGATCGGTATCGGAGGGCAATAGCAAATTGATGCTCATCACGCGAATGCCGGTCGCCGTGATCCCGGGGAAAATCTCGTCGCCCGTGCCTTCGGCTTTCTCGGTCAGTCCGAACATGCGCGGCACGCTCGGGCCTGTGATGTCGGCGTCGAGAACGGCTACGTTCGCGCCCGACCGACGCGCCGCCACGGCGGATAGCGCCGTCACCAGCGATTTGCCGACGCCGCCCTTGCCGCTGACTACGCCGATCACTTTTTTAACCGTGCTTTTGCCGTTCAGCTTTGCCAAAAACTCGTTGCGGTCGCCGCATTCCTTGCTGCACGCGCTGCAATTTCCGTTACAGTCTGCCATCGTCACCCTCCGGCCTCTCACCTATATGGTGTAAGACCCGATATAAAATAGTATGTATATTGTACCGCTTTCTATGCCGAATGTCAAGTGTTCTGTTACGGCGATACATCCGGCAGATGCGGCCTCCGTTTCAACAGTATACGCCAAACGCCGCGCGAATATCGCCCGTGCGGCGTTTTTTACGGGAAAACGTATATAAAATTATGCCTTCTTCCTCTTGTTCAAAAGGATCCCGACCGTAAACCCGGCGGCGGTGACGAGAGCGCCGCCCGAAATGCCCAGTAAAATCCACAGCCACAGAAGCGACCGTTCGGCGCGGACGGCGGTAAAGCCGCAGTCCTCGGGCAAGCGGAAGCAAAGATATTCTCCCGCGGCCGTCGAGTCGACGTCGTAAACGCCGTCGCCGCGCACCAAGCGAATCGAACAACCGTCGGTGTCTCCCACAAAATAACGCACGGTCACATCGCCGTACGATACCGGACGGCCGCCGCGTGTAAACCGCAGAGTGACGAAATCGCCGTTATAGGCCAACTCCAACATGGTATCGCTGTAAAACTTGCCTTCGACCAGTACGGCCGGGCGCACACCGTCGTCGCTCGAAAGCGTGGCGACTGCGCGGTCGAACCGTTGGTATATCTCCGTATTGCGGGTAAACGCCGTAAAGTCGGACGCGTCCCACCACACGAAATAGCCGTCCTTTTCAGGAACGGTCGGCACCTGATCGTCGGAAAGCCCCTCCCCGCTGTGCAAGCGGAACGAGGTCAATCGATTAAACGTCTCGGCGTCGAAGTCATACGCGTAAAACGTCACCGTCACCGACTGCCGCCCGCCCGTGTCTATCGCGTCTCGCACCGAAACGCGGAAGGCGTCGAAACGCGCGGTAAATCCGACTTCGTCGGAAAGCCGATCGGGCAGGACAACCTCGTCGAACGCGCGCGGCGTGGGATACCGAGGCTCGGTCTCGCCCGCCAAAAAGCGGTCGGCGTCGAGGGTGAGAAGGGGCGACAGCATACCGACGCTCGCGCAGTCGGCGGCCGTGCGGCTACAGGCGGCATAGTTCGACTGCTCGCCGTACTCGATCCCGCCGATGCCGCGCGGCGTACCCTCGATATAGAAATTGCGTTCGGTCTCCGCCAGCGTGGCCGTGCCGGCGATCAGCCCGAAACGATCGCCCGTCCCTTCGCCGACGAACGCGTTGGAAAAGCAACCGAATACGGCCGCGCCGAATCCGACGATACCGCCCGCGTCGCTGATTTCAGCCTCGACATATGCCGAAGTTTGACAATGTTCGATCCTGCCGACCGCGCGGCCCGCAATACCGCCGGCATAGCTGCCTTTGCGCGCCGTCACGTCGCCGTATGTCATGCAATCGGATACCGTTCCCTCGCCCAACTCGCCGACAACGCCGCCCGCGCGGGCAGTATGCGCCGTCACCGCGCCGGTCGAAAGGCAAGCAACGATTTTCAGCCCCGCCGCACCGGCATACCCGGCAATGCCGCCGGCCGCATTCTCGGCCGTCACCGCACCGCCGTTTCGGCAATAATACACTTGATGAATGCCGCTGTCCTCCGACTCCTCGAAGTTCGGACCGTTGTCGGTGCCGAAATATTTGTCGAGAAAGTCGCGGATCTCCTGCGTCAAATCGGCGGCACCGCTCTCTTGCGCCATGCGCCCGTAGTAACCGACAATCCCGCCGGCGTTTGTCGCGCCCGACACGGCGCCGACGTTGCCGTTCATATACAGGCCGCCGCTCGACAGCCCGACGATCCCGCCGACGTTACGTCCCTGCCCGAGGCCGACCGACGCCGCGTTTTCGCACCCCTCGACCGTACCGGTAGAATAGCCGGCGACCCCGCCGACGTTGAGCATACCGCGCGCTTCGGCCGTCGAAAACGTTTTGTCGTTGACCGCGCCGACGTTTCGGCAGTCGGAAATACGCCCGACGTTAAATCCGACGATCCCGCCGACGTTGAGTACGCCCTCGACGGCCGTTGCCGCGCGGCAGTTCTCGACGGTGCCGCCGCCGGCGTTGACCGCCGCAACGGCACCGACATAATCGTTGCCGGCCACGCGGCCGCATACCGTCAAGTCGGCGATATGCCCGTTATTCTCGCCGATGAGGCCGGTATACCGCCCGTCGCCGTCGATACGCACGTCGAACGCCGTCCGACAGATTGCGCCGTCTGCGGTAACGCGTTCGAACAGCGCCGTATAATCGTTTTCACCCGACAGCGTTACGCCGCGCACCGTGCGGAATAAGCCGTCGAACGTGCCGGCAAAAATGCGCGCGGGCGCGACGATCCGTCCCGTCAGATCGACGTCACAAGTCAGTTCGAACGCCTTATTCAACGAATATTCGGGCGACGTGCAGGCCGCCAAAAAGTCGGTAAACGCTTCGGCAGAATCAATGCGCACCGTCTGCCGTTCGATCTCGTCGCCGATGCGTGTATATCGGTAGTGATAGCCGAAACCGTAAGTATGCTCGGGTGAGAAGGTCAGTTTGTATTCGCCGGCACGGTCGATAACGATATTGTCGCCGTTGGGCTTGCGGTACAGCGTTTCGCCGTCGGTGATGTAAAATTCGGTTTTGCCGTCGCTGCGCCGCAACAGTTCGTCGGTTACGTACAGCGTCAGCGTGTATTCGTCGTAGTCCTTTTGCGTTTCGTCTTTTAGCAGTTGATACGTTTCGGCAAAAACGTCGCTATCCGAAAACGTAAAATCGTTGCAATCGCCCAGCACGAAATAGCCGTCGTAAAATTCGGGGATGCGCTCGACGCCAGTATAGTACCGCGTACCCCCGTCGATCGAATAGGCGTGATCGGGGCTGTACAAAACGGCATACCGCCCCCTGTCGCGCACGGTGATTCTGCCGCTTTCGCTCGGCCGATACGTTTTGTCGGCATCCGCATCGTACACGCTGTATGTCAGTTCGTATGCGTTGGTCGGCACGTCGATGGCGAAACGGTATTGCGCGAACGCGACCGTCTCCTCGTCGCGTGTCAAGCGGTATGCTTCGTCTTGCGTAAATTCGTTTTCCGCGATCAACAGGTACAGTGCGGGAACCTCGGCATACGCGATGTATTTGCCGTCGGCGTATAGGTGGTCGGCGTCGGCGGTGAACGTAAAGCGGTACGTGCCGGCAAGTCCTACCGTCACCCCGGGCGTATCCAAGCCGGTTTCGCCGTACACGCCCGCCGTCCCCGTCACCGTCACGATGTCCCCGGCTGCAAGCGTGACTTCGGCATAATACTCCTCGAACACGGCGTTGCTGCGGCGGTACGTCATCGCGGTCGGCGTGCCGCCTGCCATCAGACTGTATTCCGTCGGCGCGTAAAAGTCGAAGCGCACGTTCTCGCCCGCCTCTGCATTCGGGTCGAAACGTACGGTATAGCGGTGAACGCCCGATTCCGTCACCGTCAATGGTTCGCCTTTTTTGTTGCCCCACAGCCTACCGTTGCCGTCGCTGATAAAAAACTTGTCGCCGCGGCCGAGCGTGGGCGAAATACTGTACGCATCGCCGTCTTTTTTGAGCGCGTTGGTCGCCGAAACTTTGTAATCGTTGCTCGCATAGCAGATATAATAGGTCGGCTCGGCCGCAGCCGATGCGACCGTCAGTCCCAGTCCCGTCATCACAGCGAACAGCGCGACCGCCCAAACCCCGATTTTTCTTGCTCTTTTCATAGCGTCTCCTTGTTTTCCGTCGTCTCCGTTTCCCGTTTCGCCCCGGCGTCGGGCGGCGCGGCGGGCGGCGTGCCGTCTGCGGCGTCGGGCGGCGGCGCGCTCAAGCGCCCCAACAGTGTCACCGCTTGCGTCAGCAAGTTGCGTTTGCTCGTCCGCTTGATGCGTTCGCGCTTACGGAACACCGTTTTTTCGAGCGGTTTATCGAGCAAGTACAGCAGCGCCGGCAATACGGTCATTACGCAAGCGATCGAAATCAGCGTACCTTTCCCCAAACACATACCGATCGAGGCGATCAGCGGTTCGCCGGAAATAAAGCCGATCAAGAACGCCGCCACCGTCATGATCGAGCCGGACGTGAATATGGTTGGGAACGCCGCCGACAGTGTTTCGACGATCGCCGTCTTTTTGTCGGTCTCGGCTTTCAGCTCGCGGAAACGGTTGGTAATCAAAATGGCATAGTCGATGGTCGCGCCCATTTGAATGGCACTGACGATCAGATAGACAAAGAAAAACAGGTTGCTCCCCATCAAAACGGGCAGCGAGAAATTGATGAATATGGCGCCTTGAATGACCAGCACCAACACGGCGGGGATTCCCCATGAGCGGAAGGTGAACATCAAAATGACATAGATAAAGGCGATCGTCAGCAAACTGATCAGCAAATTATCGGAAACGAACGAATCGTTGAGGTCGTAGGCGCTCATGCTCTCGCCCGCAAAAATGGCTTCCGGATAAATCGCCTTGACGGCCGGGATCAGCCGCTCGATCAACGCGAACGTTTCGGGCGCTTCGATCGCGCCGTCGATGTTGAACACCAGTCGGGTATACGTATTGCCGATCAGCTGCGCCTCGCCGTCCTTGAGCATCGTTTTCAGGTCATCGAAGTCGGCCTGCTGCTCGTCGTCAAGGCTGATATATTCATCGTGGTCAAACACGAAGTCGAGTAATTCGATGACCGTCACCCGATAGTCGTCGATCCGGTCGGCCGTCACCGCCCAGTAATCCTCGTTCAAAACGGCGTACATGCGAAATACGTTGACTGCGAGCGTATCCGATACGTCGGTAAGCGCCGCAAAGTCACGGTAGCCGATACTGTCCGACAGATAATAACCGTCTTTGATCTCGATATTGGCAATGCCTAGCGCCGCGTTGACCATCGGCTCGGCTTCGACCGTATCGAGAACCAGCCGCTCTTTTCGATAGTCCCCTTTGGGGACGAGAATGACGAACATATTGTCGTATCCGAACACTTCCTGCGTTTCGCGCACCGCCGTCATCGTGCTCGTCGGCCGCGCCGTATCGATCGCGTTCTCCGAATACACGTAGCGGATCTGTTGCGAAAAATAGCCGCATACGGCGAACAGGCATAAAAACAGCGCCGGCAGTATGTATCGAACGCGAATGATCCCCTTGCCCCAAAAGCGTATCTTCGGCACGAAATTGCGGTGCCGCGACCGATCCATCCATTGACTGATCGTCAGCAGTAGCCCCGGCATCAGCAAAAACACGGTTACGAGCGAACAGATAATGCTCTTTGCCAGCACCATGCCGAGGTCGTAACCGAGCCGCAACTGCATGAACATCAGCGCGACCAAGCCGGAAACGGTGGTCAGCGAACTGGACGAAATCTCGGGAATCGATTTGGCGAGCGCCGAAACCATCGCTTCTTTGGCGTTCCCCGGATTGATTTCTTTTTCTTCGGTAAAGCGGTGACACAGAATGATGGCGTAATCGATGGCAAGCGCCAGCTGCAAAACGATGCACACCGACTGCGAAATAAACGAGATCGTCCCCAACCAGTAGTTGGTACCCATGTTCAAAAGCGCCGCTACGCCGAACACGATCGGGAACACCAGAATTTCGGCAAAACTTTTGGATGTAAACAGCAATACCAAAATAATGACGGCGGCGGCGATCGCCAAAATGATCACCATGTCGCGCGCCAACTCCTCGACAAATGAATCGACCAGCGGCACCGGTATGACGAATTCGTAGGGCGCCAATATTTCTTTGATCCGCTCAAACGCCGCCACCGACGCCGCATCCCCGTCATCGCCGACAAAGGTGATGTTAAACAGCGCGCATGCGTCGTTGTAGTAGTCCTCGCTGTTTTCAAACGTAAAACTCTTGACGCCCTCGAGCGCTTTGATTTCGCGGTACAGGCTGTCGGCGCGCTCAAACGTGACGTTCTTGACCATGATCTTGGTCGTGCCGAACGTGACGAACTCGTTTTCCATAATGTCGAGCGCCTTAGCCGTATCGGTGTTTTTCGGCAGATACGACGAGATCGAATATTCGATCCCGACCTTGCTCATCCCGAACACGCAGTACACGATGAGTACCGCGAACAGGATAAAGAACAGTATTCTTTTTTCTACGATAAACCGTGCGATCTTGTTCATACTGCTTGCAAATTTTACTCAAAAATAATAGACATCTGTTGACAAACGGATATATAAATATTATAATATATTTGTTGAAAAAATCAACTCAAAACGCACAGCTTTTTGAATTTTTTTGAGGTAAGCTATGGCCGACCGCAGGCAGAGAAAAACCAAAATAGCCGTACAAAACGCTTTTATGCGGCTGATGCTTGAAAAAGATATCGCCAAGATCACGGTGAAAGACGTTGCGACGCTGGCCGACATCAATCGCTCGACATTCTACTTGCATTACTACGACATCTACGACATCCAGACCGAGATCGCGCGCGACACGTGCGAAAAGATTTTGCAACTGGTGCGCGAACAGGATTTCGACAGCATTGTACGCGACCCCTATCCGCTGTTGAAGGCGATCAGCGACTATTTGACGGCCGACCCGTTGCTGGCCAAGTTTCTACTGGCCGACGACGCCGGCCTGTATGCCGAAATTCAGTCCGCGCTTTGCACGCGGCTCAGCCGCCTGTACGCCGCCACGCACCCCGACATTCCCGCCGCCGAAATCGACACCTCGATCACGTTCGCCACTTCCGGCGTGTTCAGCGTCTACGCCGCTTGGTTTCGCTCCGACCGCAGCACGCCGCTGGCCGACGTGTGTAAGCAGCTCGGCCTTTTGATCGCCGACGGCGTGCGTCCCTTGGTCGAAAGATCGGTCTGACGGTCTGGACTTACACAATATAAGATAGCGCCCGAGTCGCGTAAACCGAAATACATGACCGCCGACAGAACCATGCACGCTGTCGGCGGTTTTTTATCATTGCTTTTTTGCGGCAATATTGCCGAGATAAAAAGCAAATCCGAACCACTCACTTGTAACAAGTATAGAGTTCGGATTATACTCTTTTGGTGCACCATTTAAAACCTAAGTCGAACACCTATTGTTCGGGTTAGGTTTTTTATTATA
>JAAVYI010000020.1 GCA_022791055.1 Clostridia bacterium
CCCTCTAACCCCCCCCCAAAAGCATCCTCTATACTCTCTCTCTGAAATCGTCTCCCGAAAACATTCCCCTTAAATCGCATTCCCACAAAGCCCCCGCATTCCCCCCATAATAACATCCCTCTAAAATCCCCCCCCCAAAGCATCCTCTATACTCTCTCTCTGAAATCGTCTCCAACATTTCCCTTAAATCGCATTCCCACAAAGCCCCCGCATTCCCACGAACGCAACCCCGATTGAACACATTTTGCCCGTCCGCGAGAACTACGATACTGCCAATCCCATACATAATTTAGACTACATTCAGCATATACACCCAATCCCCCCAACCACCTACCCAAACCGCCTTCTTACCCCAACAAAAAAGGCCAAGCCCCCGCTCAGCCTTTTCGCGCTAGTACGCGCCATTCAACCATCCGACAAAATCAAATGCCGCATCATAAGCACGCATTTTACAAGATTTCATTTTATCCGCCGGAGGCGCCTCACTAACATTTTTCCCGCATCGTATTTGGATTACGCAATGATTATTTTCACAATCGATATGCTTGTGCGAAAGAAACACTTTGTTTTTATAGGGCAAATTGCAAAATCTTTGCGCAAGCGCATCTGTGAAACCATCCCTGTATACGCCTATAATAAAAAGGTTATCGTAATTGACTCTTGCTCTACGCTTCAGCCATGAATCTTTTAAGTCGTCAAATGTCTGATAATGTACCCCGTAAAGTTTGATATGATTGTTTAATAGGCCGATTACCGGATCGCCTTCATTGCGTCCCCCACCCGCAGGGCTTCCGTCGGTGATATCACAGCTTAAATAGAATTCCAAATTTTCGAGAAACTCCAAATAGTCAGCGGCCTCCATATACAGGTTGACAGTCGGAGACAAAAATTTCATGCCCAAATCATGGTATAAAATTCCACCGAAACAATTATTGCATATAAAACAATTATTGCATATAATAGAAAATTCAGCCGATTGTATTCGAGAACGGTAGTCCTGTTGAACTTTTTTTCTATACTTAGAATTAAAAATGGTTTTCCTCGTTTTATTTACGATTCGTTCTACTAAATTCATGACATCACCTCGATAAAATTAAGATATTGCAAGCGCAGCATTCCTGCACTCACACCAGAAAGGCGTTTAGGCTTTCCAGTAAAATTCAGGTTCTCCCCAAACCCCGTCGGCCAACAATATTTTAGATAATGCTGTAAGGCTGCTTGCGCCCGGAGATATGAAGAACTTGACATTGTTTTGCGGCACAGCCATGAATAAGGAAGAATCAAACCCGCCTATTGCAACATCGGAATACACCCACGAAATAACTTCCATTGGAAGCCTTCCCGGCAAAATCTTAATGTTCTTTTCCGCAAAATACGCATAGATTTCGGGATAGTTTATTTCTGACGGAATATGGGCAGGATGCGGTTTAAACAAAAGTTTACGATCGGGATTATCGGAGATGATTCTATCGATAATATCGAAAAACTGTTCGTCCGTAAGACTGCCGCCCCGTACATAGCTTGTCCCGGTTATAATTAAATAGTCGCCTTCCTCCGCAAAATAGGTCTCGTCAAAATCCGCTTTATTAAATTTAACAAGTTGTAAAAAAGATTCTCGCTGTTCGTCTGTCAGTGCCTTATACATTGCCACAGGGTCCATTTTGGGCATATTGATCTTGTCAAACTCGACTTGTAACGCTGCATCGCTTGTAGTAAGCGTTTCGGGATAGGCGCACCAAAGTTCAACATTGTCTCTTTGTGCGGCGACAAGAGCACACTGCTCCAAAGACGAATTCCACAAATCGGAAGTCATTTTCCATTTCCCGTCGGAATAATATGCTGCGCTCGGCGTGTCACCTTCGCCGAACTTGATCGGCGCGCTGATTTCATAGATGACGCCATCATTCGATACAAAATCGCCACGTACCGCCTTATCGGTCATTTTTTCATACAATTCTTTACGGGTGTTCCATTTTTGAAGCGCGTTGCCGCTCTTAAACGTAGAAAATATAGTTCCGTAAGTCAAACTGCCGTCCGAAGTGAGTTTAACTTCGTAGCGATCCAAAGTAATCCCATTCGCTTGTAATGTGAACAGTTCTTGCCCGCAACGCGCGTCAACCGTAAATACTCTAAAATAGCTGTACGGATCGGAAGACGCAATCTTTCCGACTTCTGCTTGCGCTTGCGCCAATTCCGCATTCCCTGCGCCATCCGCTTTAAAAATAAACCGATCTTCATCCAACTTGTCAAAATCGATAGTGCCGGCTCGCTCAACCCATATCAAAGATTTATAATCATTTGTCACCATGTCAAGCGTTTGGTACAGCACCGGCAAAGTCGCCCCGGCCCAATACAAATTATAGATGTTGCGTACTTCGATTTTACGGTTTACCGCCGTTGCATTGCCGTGGCTGTCCGCTACATAATACGTAAACGTATAATCTCCGGCCTTTTTGAACGCAACGTCGCCGTTTTCGCTTTTCGTCACATCCGACGGCAATACCACTTTTATCGAGGCTGTTAAGTCAAACGTATTTCCGTCATCGTCGAGATCCGAAACGGAAACCCCCTCGTAAATGTTGAACTTATCTGTAGTAAGATCGATACGCGCCGGCATAACCCCGTCTATGACGGGAGCGATATGATCTTCCGGGGGGGGGACGGCGGCACTTCAGCCGCACAAGCGCAAAGCCCCATAATTGCAAACAGTCCGCAAATTACGGTAGCAAGCATTACTCTTTTGGTCTTTTTCATTTTATGTTTCTCCTCATTGTTTTTTATTTATTTTCACATCACCGACTGTTCGGTAATGATTGTCTTTTATGCACCGCGGTAAAAACTTGTTTGCCGCGTAAAGTGGTTTCCCCTATTCTTTGCTTCTCCCTTGCAATTTATTTCCTATTTTACCAAATACAACTTTTATATAGTGCCTGAAGTTCTTATTGCCAAGCACCAGGATTGCACACGGAACGATAGCTATCCCCACGGCGATACCACCGTTCGCAAGCAATTCGATCCACTGGTTCGGTAAATCCACCATGCAAAAATGAAGCGCAACAAGACATACCGCAAACATAGCCATATAAAGATAATTGCGGATATAGTACTGCTTGGCGGAATGCTGTAACACATATTTGTGCAATACATGCGGTTCAACGATGTGGCAAATGAATAAATTTGTCAGTATTGTAGCCGCTATAACGCCTACAACATTGTACGCATCCGGCAACACAAGTACAAATAGGATCGAAAGCACGATATTGACAATGCCTTCCGCAATCGGTTTCCAACGATCGTGATAAAATGTACCGGTAGCGTCACGAAACAGCAGTATACATTGCCGCATAAATTGTATGAAATAGTTCAGCGTAATGACAAATGCAACCATGCGAGGCAATGTAAGCCCGTCCCCGAAAAGAATAGTTACAAAATTGTCTATGACGGCGTAGTATCCGAGGAAAAACACCATCCCCAAAAAGAAATTGAATGCGTGGAAAAAACTGAAGTATTTTTGCGTGACAGCAATGTCCTCTTCTACATACATATGCCCGATCACCGAAGTGAGCGGAGAAAAACAAAGCATTATGACACTGGTCATAGACAGCATGATCGTAGTATAATTCGAATATTTTCCCAGCACGACAATGCCGATAAATGCCGAAATGATAAGACTGTCCGCCGTATTCACCAATACGCCGCCAATCTTATGCATGAACATAGCTTTTACATTTTTAGTGACTTCCTTTTTCGTCTCGGGATCCGGCTTGCTCTTGCAACATATGATATCCCCGTATTTATATCTCGCGATTATTTCGGTTGCGGCCCACTGTAAGCAAACCGCAATGACACGACAAACCAAAAACCAGGTAAACGAACGCGTAAGCAGGAGTACAAGTATTTGTAGGCCGTCTTGCAACAACTGTCCCACAGATGCGACAGCGGCTGTAATAAAGTTATTCTTATGCGCATTGATGAGCGATGTTTTAGAACTGAACGTATATGACAGAACGACAGATGCGAGCATCAGCCCGAAGGTAAAATATAAATTGACATCTAATGTCTGATAATCTTTTGCCAAAATTTTAAGGAATGGCATAATGGCCAGACCGCCTACCAGTATAATCCCGCCAATGATTAAGTACAGTTTGGTAAAAAGCCCGTAAAGCGCAGAAACTTTTTCGTTTTGCCCTTCCACAATAGGCTTGTACATACAAAAAGTAATCGCACTTCCAACGCCGAGTTCTGCCACGGATAAAAAATCAAGCAACGACACGTAAAGCGAATTGAGTCCGTTTACTTCGTTGCCTATATATTGAATTACAAATCTTCTCACCACGATATTGGCCACGAGAAGAATCATGCGAAACGAAACCGAAACGATCACGTTCGCCATTCCGCGCTTTTTATCCATAAATTTTAATCCATTTTAATGTTGGCAAGGTGTGCATATAATGTATAGGATACCTTAAAAACCGCTACTTTTATTTTCATTTTGGTCGTAAATATATTGCGTTTCAAAAATTTATAATCGACTTTTTTCAACCGCTTATAATGTTTCAAAATAGCGGCGCATCGCAAGTACTTATTTGCAGACAACTCCCGCAGCACCTTTCCTTTATCTCTAGGAATGTGTTCATTATAAAAATGCTCTAATTCGTATAATGTGGAAATGACATCTTTGTATCTTTTTATAATCTTCTTTGTGTCGCTCGTGGTCGTAATCGAATCAGGTCTTTTCACATAATTATACAACGGTTTATCAATATACGTCACACGCTTGCAAAACAGTACCGCTCGCGGCGTGAAGTGTTCGTCCTCACCGACAATTCCCGTTTTGAATTGCAAGGCGTACTCTGTCAAAATGCTACGACGATAACAGTATAACCACACCATTACCCACAGCACATTTGCATTCGTCATTCGCTCCAAAAACGCAAGTCCGTCGCAAACATCGTCAAAAGATTGTTGTCCGATCAAGCGTTTGCAATCGCCGTCGATAAGGTTGACATTAAACATCAAACAATCCAACTGCTTGGATTCCATTGCGCTGACAACAATAGACACGGCATTTTCCGAAAGATAATCGTCACCGTCAACAAACATAACATATTCGCCGGTCGCAATCGCCACCCCCGCATTGCGCGCACCCGATACGCCCCCATTCTCTTGATGGATCACGATGATCCTGGCATCTCTGCTCGCATAGTCGTCACATATTTTGCCGCAGTTATCCGGAGACGCATCATCCACCAATATGAGCTCGATATTTTTGTAAGTCTGGTTTATGATACTGTCAATACACTGCGGCAAGTACGTTTCAACCTTGTATATAGGGACTATAATGGAAACTTTTTGCATTTGCAACATTCTCTTGTCCGACTCCCTTTGCGGTTTTATTTATGCTTTCCTAATTTTACCGGCAGTGACAGCTAAACAGCAAAACAACCGTGAAACGCCTAAATCCTGCGCAATCTCTTTGATACTTTTCGTTTCCGAAACTGCTTTATAATATCGATACACACTGGCAAGTTTTCTTTTTAACCCATGGGGGAATACCAACATTTGCAACTTCGCCCAAAATAATACCCCTTTCGGATTGTTTTTGAACTTAGTATCTCCGCTTTGCGTTAGCCCCCCTTCAAGATACTCGCAAATGTAAATAATATCTTTAAACCAACGCAAATAGTATCCGTCAAAGGCTATCGCATTCCACACGACCTCTTCGGTTATAAAATTTTCTCCTTTAAACTCCGGGAATGGATACCGGCGCAATAATTCGGTGAAATACGCCTCGGCCTTATCACCGCATAAACCGAACTTCTCCCTTTGCGTATTTTTTGCGTCTATATACGCATGGTTTCCGCCGTCGCCGCCGATACACTGTTCGCTCGAATATCCTCTCGTCCCCGACACCCCGGCCCATTTTTTCGAATCGTCTAAACTATTTCGCCATTCCGAAAGTTTTTCAATCGCGTCCTCTGTTAAATAGTCGTCCGAGTCAACTATAAAAAACAGCTCGCCTTTTGCAATTTGCACGCCGGCGTTGATCGCCCTGTGCTTACCTCCGTTAGGCTGTGTGCGGTAAATGATTTCAAATGGATTATGTTTTGCAAGAATCTCGGTAAAATACGCTTCCGTTCTGTCCGTGCTGCCATCGTCGATGACAATCCACTCGAAGTCTTTATTCGTTTGTTTCAAAAGCGACTGATATAGCGTATCAATTAAATGTCCTCTATTAAAAGTCGGCGTAAAAACCGTAATCATTTTTTACTGCGCTCCTTTTTGCTACTCTCTACTATGATGATATATCCCACGATTATCGGTAACAAATTATACAGTGACATAAAATATATATCAAACCAACTCATAAACATGATGACGACCATGTAAATTGCGGGACTCTTTTTATACTGATATTTCGATCGCTTTTTGTAGAGCAAAGCTGTGTTATAAGCCAATGCCACATAAAACGCAATAAAAACAAAAATGCCGAATGCCGCAAGTATTCCAATCGGCTGATTATGCGCATTCATAATCAGTTCATAATACCCCTCATCGAAATACTGTTCGTTTAAATGGCTACCCACCCCAAACCATAAATGATTCCTTATAGATTCAAACGCAAAACTCCATATCGTTTGACGTCCCGTAAATAAGTCTTTTCCGAATATAGTTACTTTCCCATACCCAAGTAACGGGAACAGAACTTCCGAATAAATATACGCCGTTATAATGCCGAGAACGGCAACAATCAGCATTCCCCAAAATACCGTTTTGAATTTGAATCCCTTTTTTCGTATTTTACTGAAAACGGCTAGTACCGTAAACAGCAACAGGCCGAACATCGCGGTTCTCGAACCGTAGACAAATTGCAGACCCGCCGCTGCCACACATATCGCCGCATACGTAACTTTGGATAAAAATCGTTTTTCTCTACCGAAAAACACCAGCGCCATACAAAACAAGATCGCCAGTAAAAAACCGCCTGAATTTGGATTGGTTTTACCAAGCGCAACCGCATCTTGATTTGCAGTAGCCGTATTGCATAAAACACAAATTACCGAAATCAAGTAGAGCCAAAACAGCAATTTACCCTCTTTTTGTCTTATAGGGCTGATTCCGAACATATATACGCTTAAAAGCAGCAATACCAGTAATAAAATTCGCTGTAACCCGGAGGCATTCATGATATATGTCAATGCCGTAAAGAAAAAAAATACGGTCAATAAGATCTTATTCTTGCGATCCGGTTTGTTTTTACATTTATAAATCTTATACAGTATGAATACATCCAGTAAAGCTGTCAATACAATGATAAAAGCGCCCGTTAAAATCGAATCGATCGACCGCGTGAGAGACGTGTAATAATAATAAAACGGAACAAATAATACCAATATTAAAGCGACGGAAAAAGTATCGCTATGTCGTTTTGTCGAAACACGACTTGCTTTTTTCCGCGACAGTATCATTTTGTTTTCGTTATACATAGTTTGCACGTTAATATTTCTCTTGTGTTTTTTTGTTTTTATTGCGTTTCCAAGCCGCTCTAGGATGTCTTAAAATAAAGCGCAGAGTTCCCCAAAAATGCCCGTGTTTTTTTCGGTATTGGAAAAGTTTGCTATCTAACGGCTCGAACCAACTGGCCTGATACCAATGTATAGCGCACGTGTTCTCTGTTATTTTGGGTTTTGACGCAATATCATCGCCTATCGGATTAAAATATTCCATCGGATATATAGTGATATCTTGTACTTTTTGCAACATATTTTTTCTCTTCAAACCATGTTCCCGCAGCAAATCGGTAAATAGGATCGGCGACGCCAACTTGCCCATTGCGCTTTTCTCAAAGTTTAACGCCCCGTACCTCTGCAGCAACTCTTCATAAAATTTCATTTCCGGCTGCGCTGCGTACAAAATAAGCCCCGGGTTGACAATTCCCGGATGTTCAAATCCCATAAAAGACGAACCGAGTAGGTCGTCAATCCCTTTGATCATCTCGACATCCGTATCCAAATACAATCCGCCGAATCGGTACAAGGCGTAGCATCGAACGTAATCGGATACAAACGCCCACTTCTCGGCTTGGTAAGCGTCTTTGACAAAGGGAACGGAACCCACGTCGAAATTGGATTCATCCCAGCGCATGATTTCAAAGTCCGGCAAAAATTTTCGCCAACTATCCATGTATACGTTTACTTCGTCCGGCATGGGCTTACCGCCGAACCAACAATAATGCAATATTTTTATAGGTGTTGCTTGCCCCATACGTCCTCCTCACTGCGCAAAAACAGCTTGATAATTTCTTTCGCAATTTTCGCAATCATGCAATGCAAAAAACTCTCTTACACGCGGATTAGAGGGATACCCGCTATACACTTGTTCTTCCAACAAATCCAAACAGGTATCCAATCGACCGCTCCATTTTCCAAGCGGATTGTCATGGTAATCAAAATAGCCGTCCGCATATTGATTCTTCCTAAATTCGGCTTCGTCAAACTGATAAAAGATGACGGGCTTTTCCATATATGCAAAATCGAAACATACGCTCGAAAAATCGGTGATCAGGCACGAAGCGCTTTTTAACGCAGCTTGCACGGACAATCGATTCGGATCGGCAATTTCAATTTGCGGGCAAAGATGCAACGCGTGAAATGCGTCCAGAAAAATTTGCATATTTCGGTGCGGATAAAAAATCAACTTACACCCGTTCTCTTCCAATAATCGAACTAACCGTTTATTCGTTAAAAATTCGGACCAGGCCTTAAAATATTCGCTATGCACGAAGTGTTTTTTTAAGTCGTCTGCCCGAACGGTTCCGTGAGGGCGCACCAAATAACTTCGCCAAGTAGGCATGACTAAAATCGAGTTTTTTTCGGATTCGCAGTTATGCAACCCATCGAAACGACAAAATCCCAATAAACGCACCGCCTCTTCCGGATACCCGAATTCTTTTTTCACATATTCGTACTCCGGTTTTGCCCCGCATACAAACATACGAAACCGACTGTTTTCATTGTACAGCCATTTGGCGTTATTGATGGTAATCCCGTGTTGCAAAAAATATCGTTTGTTACGCCACAGCCGCAATTTTACCTCAAACAAATAGCAGGCAGCCGGATTGGGCTTGCACCCTTTTTGCGAACTTATATTTTTCTTTGCCGTAAGATACCAAAACCAATGAGACAAACTCCCCCATTGAATCACTTTACCCAAATCTTTTACCAGCCGGTAATCCGGACACTTTTTATTGATTACATATGCTATTTTTTGTTCGGGGTGACGTTCTCGCACATGTTTATAAAACCAGTACCCGTTATCGCGCGCCTCGTTTTTTTCTTCGCCAACCAACCAAAAGTTGTGAATAAAAATCTTTGCGACACAAGCAATCGGCGCCATAAAAAGAAAAACAAAACATGCAAATATGTCTTTCCATTTTATAAAACGAATATTTGACTTTTTTGCTTTTTCGTTACGCCTCACTGCCGGCAACCTCACGGTAAATATCCAGCAATACTTCGGCATTGTGTTTCAATTCATAGCCCGTTTTCAAAAAGCCGTCATAAATTTCCTGTCTGGAAATCCTATGACCGCTACGAATTTCTTTTGCCCAAATATCGAAACCGGTCTCCAAACTCAAAAATTTCACGTTACCCGTCAGATTCGCTTCTTGCGGAATATTATCGGAACAATAACACGGCAATCCGGCAGCCTGCGCCTCTACCAAAACAACCGGCAATCCTTCCCATAGCGAAGGCATCAGCATTGCATCCAAACTTTTCATAAGCGCGGGAATCGTTTTGCAGTTGCCGATAAATTTTACGCTATTATCCAAATTGTGTTGTTTTACGGCCGCCGCCATTTCGGCCATACCGTCGTCGCCGCTCCCCGCAACGACAAGCAAGCTGCCGCCGTCGATTTTTTTGACTTCCGAAAATATTTCGATAATTGCTGTCGGATTTTTTTGACGCGTAATCCGTCCTACGCATCCTACCACAAAAGCGTCCTTGCTGATGCCGAGTTCATTGCGCATATCCGGAACGTCGATATAACGGTCTATATCGACACCGTTATTCAAAACGGTTACTTGCTTTTGCCGTTTAAATGCCTTGGCGGCATGTGCGCTGCAAGCCAAATAATAATCGGCATTCCGATCAAACCCTTTAAGCAGAAATCTGTTTCGCATAGCTTTTGCAAATCCGACCATCTTGCTATCCGGAAACGGGCCATGCGAATGCATGACTACTTTCAAGCCGCATTTTTTTGCTATTGGAAGTATCACTCTTTGCGACATGATTTCATGGATATGCACAATCTCATATTGATTGCCGTGTTCCCGAAAAAACTTTTTGATTTCTTTTTGATACCTGCGATAGCTGGCAATCCCGAATTTGGGAATGTAATATATTCGTGACCCGTAGCGTTCGACTTCTTCGGCAAAACTTTCCTCGACTTCCCCGTACAATAAAAAATCGAACTTAACTTTCTCCTCTACCAGTCGGTAATAGTTCATAACTACGTTCGCTACGCCGCTTAGCCTGTTCAGTGAACTCAAAACCTGTAAAACTCTCATTTGATCACTCCTATTATTTGCTCCCGGTACGTATAGTCCACATCGTCTCCGCATCCGTCCTCAACTTCTGTTACCGACTTATTGCAAATGGCCTGTTTGGATTGCGCTTTGCGCAAATACCACTCGTATTCTATATCAACATGTCCCAGATCCAGTGACTGTATTTCGGATGCCGTATCATAACATAAAACCGTCGCTGTCGGCCCCAAAGCGCAAATCATCAAATCGTAATGCCCTGTGCCGATTTTCTGTTTCGTCTCCTCCAAAATTTGCGGGTATACCTTAAACGCATCGGCCGAAGGACAAATCAATCGTTTGATATCCGCGGTATTTGAAAATAAATCGTTCCCCATCCCCAGCCGACTTTTCGCGCCCTCGACGATAAGAACCCTTTTTTCGCGCCATATTTCCTTTAATTGTTTTACATATTCGTCTCTGTCTTTATCTTTATTTTCCACATAAAATCTTGTGACATTGGTATCGCCATACGGACCGTTTCTGAACATTTTGTACCAGTAACCCCGCGTGCATCGCACATATTTTTTCCACCAGTCGCCGCTTTCTTTTGTAAAAGCATCTAATGTGGCAAATATATTCGGTATGCAGATAAGCGCGCGCTCCGTTTGATTCGACATCGCAATCTCTTGTAAACGCCTACGCAATGTGCCATCGAACTTCTGAAATTTAATTCCAATGCCCTTCATTAAATTTAATTCACCGTCTCCGAAACGGATAACAGAACAGCCTTTTTGCAAAATATATTGAACGGTCTCTCTGTCGCTCAAGACTGTAGGCGTGGCATATTTCTTGCTGAGTATAAACGAAATGGGCAACGTCGCTACATATTTTAATTTGTGAATAATCTTCATTTTTCCACTGTTCCCATTATGATTTGCCGTTTATCTGCTTATGCAACAGGCCGAAAAACACCTTTTTACGCAACCATTTTGGCATTATACAAACTATAAACTGAATACGGTTTGTTTTTCTGAACTCTCTTTTGGTAATGTAACCGGTATTTAAAATCATCCTTCTGCCGCGCTTGTATTTCTTATAATACTGTAACCCGCCGCGGCGACCAATCATGTCGTAATCGGTACGCACATTGCAAAGAACCTTATTGATATTCGCGCACTTAGCACCTGAAAGCAGCATATCCACCCAAAGCATATCATCTTCCATAAGCGGGCAATCTTTATAGTTTCCTGCGCCAAGGACTTTACTTTTTTTATACATTACGGTCATATGGTTGAACGCGCTGCGTTTTTTTTGATATGCCGCGATTGCATCATGTGTAAGCGGCACTCTTCGTTCGGCAATCGGTTTTTCGGGGTCGGTGTCGAACTCGACTATTTGGCCGCCGCAAATGTCCAAAGACGGATCTGCTTCAAATGCTTTTAGCTGCGTCTCGAATCGATCCGGTACGGCAATATCGTCCGTGTCCATACGCGCCACAAGCTCGTTGGCGCAATGCAATATGCCCTCCGCAAGCGCGAGGCCAAGTCCTCTGTTTGTCGCAAGCGGAACAATGTTGTAAAGGTTTTCATTGAGATCGATATATTCGGATAAAGTAGTTTCAAGCTCTTCTGTGAGAGGGCCGTCTTTCACAATTACAATCTCGTTTGGTACAACGGTATTTTCTAGAATACTGTCGAGACACACACGTAAATACTCGGCCTTTTCTTTTATATAAACAGACATTAAAACCGAAAACTTTTCCACATTCTCTACCTCTTAAACACGGCGAAAACCGTTTTGAACATCGTGCCGATGTCGCGCCAAAAACCGAACTTGCGTATCGCTTGCAGATTGTATTCCATTTTAGCCGGCAGCACCGTATGGACGTATGTTTCGTCGGCGTTCTCGGCATTGTCTAAAAGCCGATCCTCGTCTTTGTACCGAATGCTCGCAAGGCTTGTCACGCCCGCGGGCAGCAATAGCGTCGCTTTCATTTCATCGGTATACTGCGCCACATACTTCGGCACTTCGGGGCGCGTACCTACAAAGGTCATGTTCCCGACAAAAACATCTATCAACTGCGGAAGTTCATCCAGCCGCAAACGCCGAATCTTTCTCCCTACTTTGGTAATGCGGCTGTCCCCGCCCACTGTCACCGCACTGCCGATTTTATCCGCATCGACAACCATGGTACGGAACTTGTGAATACGAAATATCTTTCCGTACTGCGTAACGCGCGCTTGCCGATAGAATACAGGGCCTTTCGAATCCCGCTTAATGGCGATCGCAAGCACCAAAAACACAGGCGAAAGAAGAATCAACATGAATAGCGCAACGACGACGTCGAACACGCGCTTACAAAACAACGAAAAACGCTTTCTTCTAAGTGACAACCACACTTGCAACACGTCGTTGTTTTTCATATCGTCGGGAATCTTTTTCCAGCGCTTAATCCGCATGTAAATACCCGCCGACAATACTTGTATAGTTTTCGATCACATAATCTACTTCCGTATCTGTCAAACAGGTATGTAGCGGCAATGTGATTTCATTGGCGTAGTTTTGATAAGCATTGGGATAGTCTTTCATCTCGAAACCTTGTTGCCGATACGCCGTGTGCATCGGAATCGGCTTATAATGCACGTTGCAAGCAATGCCCCGTTCCGCCATACGCGTAATGATTTCGTTGCGCTGTTGCGGCGTGATACCCGGTATACGCGTGATATACAAATGCCCCGACGACGTATGCTCGCGCGTGTAATGCGGCAATACCTGTATCCCGATAGGCTTGAACGCCGCGTCGTACCGTTCGATGATCTCGCGGCGGCGTTTTAACAAAAGCGGATACCGTTCGAGTTGTGCCAACCCCATGGCCGCAGCTATGTCGGTCATGTTGCACTTATACCAAGTGCCGATAATATCGTACTCCCACGCCCCCAACTGCGTTTTCGCAAGCGCGTCTTTATTCTGCCCGTGCAACGAAAGTAATTGCAACCGTCGGTATATTTCCGCGTCGTCGACACCCTCGATGTGCCGCCAAGTCAGCGCACCGCCCTCCGCCGTTGTCAAATTTTTGACCGCATGGAAGCTGAACGCCGAAAAATCCGCGATACTGCCGACCTTTTTGCCGTGCCGTTCTGCGCCGAACGCATGGGCGGTATCGGCCAAAACCGCGACGCGCCCGATTGCCTTTTGTATTTCGTTATTCGGCTTAAAACAGCCTTTCTTCTTGTTGACTATCTCGAAAATTCTATCGTAATCGCACGGAATACCACCCAGATCCACCGGAATGATCGCTTTGGTTTTGTCGGTGATCGCCGATTCCAACGCCGCATAATCCGGTTCGAAACCGTCTTTTTGCGTGTCCACCAGAACAAGTTTCGCGCCTACGTGACATACGACCGACGCCGACGCGGTGTATGTATAGGCCGTCGTTATCACCTCGTCCCCCTCGCCGATTTCCAAAACCCGCAACGCCATTTCGGCACACGCCGTCTGCGAATTTAAACACACGCATTGCGGCGTACCGACGTATTCCGCAACTTGTTTCTCGAGCTTTTTGACGCGCGGTCCGGTCGTGATCCAGCCCGACCGCAGCGCGTCCGTTACTTCCCTGATCTCCGCTTCCGTTATATCGGGCGGAGAAAATCGAATTTCCATCTTGCTGTTGCCCTCGCTGACGGGCGTTTACGGCACGGATTCGCTATCCCGAGTATAACGCCGAACGCCGTTCGCTGTCCCGTTTACAGTCGAAAATTGCGGATATTGCGCGCCGAGATCGGCAGACACAATTCCGATTTTATTATACTATATTATGGCTTAAAAATCAATAGATAATGAGGCATTTACCGGAAATTCTCGAAAAAAGTTCGACCGTGACGATAAACGCCCTATTTGGCGTTGGACATCATCGCCGACCTATTCAAACGCAAATAGCAAAATAAGCGTCTCCGCATACAATCGGGACGCTTATTTCGTTTATTGCGGTTCGTCATCGTTTTGCGGCGCGTCGGACGACGCAGGGTCGAGATAGCCGCGGCCGCGGTCTGCGTCGGACACGATGCCCAATACGACCAGCACGCCCATGACGGCCGAAACGATCTCGTTGACGACCGGCACGTCGATCTTCAGCCCGCACGCTTGCAACACCATAACGACCGCCGCAACCAGGCTGATCCAAAACCCTTTATTCTTGCATTTTTCTTTCAGATTCATGATAAACTCCTTTACGGTTTCGTAAGAGATTGTTTCGCTTCCGCTCGCAATGACGGATATGAGGGCATAGAAACGCGCAAGACAAGCAAAGCGAGCGTCTTTCCCCCCCCAACAACGCCCTGACGGCGTAGACGAGGGTAGCGCGACGCGGCGGCACTTAAAGTGCCGTAAAAAATGTTCGTGGAACATTTTTTAGCCAAAGCGGGGAGCAATCTGCGATTGCGACCTGTCAGGCAACAGGTGCGACGAAAGCGAGGGAGTGTAGTTTGTCCTACTCGACCGAGCTTTCGTCGCACACGTAGCCCGTATACGCCGCCGTATACGCCGTCAGCGGGCGAATTCGTTGTACAACTTATAGTACCAGTACTGCGACAGATTGTCGGTGAAAAATTCGTCGTTGCGCACGGCGTCGCGGGCTTCGGACGGGGACATGTTGGAAAGGGCGTCGCGCAGCAAGGCATAGGCGGCTTTGTAACGCTGTTCGGACTGCGTGCCGTACTTTTTCTCCAGTTCGTGTTCCTTCTCGATCTGCTTGAGCTGTTCGGAATACAATGCGCTTTCCTGCTTCAGTTTGTCGCGGGCGGCGTCCGCTTCCTTTTCGGTCAGACTGTTGTTGTACTTAGTCGCCTCTAATTGCTTGGACGCGCGGTCGCTTTTGAGCGCGTTGATCCGCTCGGTCAGCTTGGCGGCAAGCGAGATATTGAACGCGTCGAGCGCCTGCTGCCGTTTCGTCTCCAGCCCGCCGATCTGTCCGTCGAGGGCGGCCACCGCGTCGGCGTGCGCTTTCGAAACGGCCGCCTGCTCGTCGGCGCGCGCGGCGGCCAGGTCGGCCATGCGGTTGACGGCAATGCTCGAGCGTGCCACGCCGCGCTTTAGGGCGTCGTCGGACGTCTGTTTGTCGGCGCGGTCGTAGGCAAGGTCGATCGCTTTTTGCTGCGCTTGCGTTTTTTGCGCGGCCGCCTGTTTTTGGGTCTCCAGTTCGGCGCGCGTCGCCGCGTGCTCGTTCTCGACGGCATCTAACCCCGCTTGCTTATATGCGGCCAGTTCCGCCTCGGCCGCGGCGGCAAGCTGTTCGTCGGTGGGCGCGTCGTACTCGATCCGATCGTATGTCGGCGCATCGGGCAATGTCGGGCGGTCGGGCATCGCCGTCGGCTTTTGCATCTCGGCAATCTGCGATTTCACGTCGTCCAGCTTCTTATTGTTCTTGTTCGAGCCGAACAGGCTCTTGATATAATCGATAAATTCCATTGATCCAACTCCTTTTTTGTTTCGGCCAAACTTTGCCGCCGTCTCGTAATAACGGCGGCGGCGCGCGGCCAGTACGCGGCGTCTGAGTTCCTCGACCGACAGGGCGCGCGGCGCGTTACGACAGCGGGACATAGTACAGTTGCCCCCGCCGCTCGACCAGGCCGCCGTCGCACTCGGCGCAGTCGAACGCATAGCTGAGCGTTTTGCCCGGCCGCACGGCGCGGGTACTTAAGTCGTAGCGTTTGAGGATCAAGCGCCCGCCGGTCGACAGCACCGCCCGCAATTCGCCGCCCATAACGGCCGCGCTCGACAGCCGCCCCTCGCCCAAAGACACGACAGAAGGCTCGAACGTCACGGCCGCACCTCCGCCGCCTCAACGAGCGCGGCCGTATCCCCACGGATCGCCGCCGTGTCCTCGCGGATCTGCTCGACGACTTCCAACCGCCCCAAAAGGCCGTCGATCGTCGCGCGGTATTTCTGCTCGCGCTTATTCGCGTCTTTAAGCGTATACACCAACATACACAGAAACAGCACCGCCCAAAGCCCGTTATTGATCGCCATATCGAAAATTTGTTGCCACATGATTTGTCTCCTATTGTTTGATTGTCTTTTCCCGCGCTCGGAATGACAAAAGGTCGTTTTTCGATAACTTCGTCCTTGTCGCGTCCGTACAAGCGCCGGCGGCGGAGAGTGCGCCGAAGAACGGCAACAGTTGGCAAGTCGGCGAAGGAGTGTAGTTCGGCCTACTCGACTGAGCCGACTTGTCAAGCGTAGCCGTTATGCGGTGCGCTATACGCCGCCGGAGGCGAGGGTGAAGCCGTAGCGGCACACCCCACCCTCCTCGTTTATATCTTCCCCCGCCGTGTAGGAAAAGGTCGCTTTTCCGCCGGTCGAGAATGCCTCGCTGTATACGGCGGCTTTGCCGGCTTCGAAGGCGGCCGTCCAAACGCCTTTCGCGTCGAATCCGACGAGCATGTCGCCTATGCGGCCGATCGCCGTCGTTCCCGGCGGCAAGCTCCCGCGCGCGGCGAATCCGGCGGCCGAGCAGTCGCGCGTCCAAATCTCGCCGCCGCGCAGCAACACGTCGCCCATGCACCCGTCGAACCCGGTCAAGAACACGCCGCTACTTAAATCGTAGGCTTTGCCCATGGCGTACAGAAAGCCGTCGCCCGACTGCGCCACGCCGCCGCACTGCCACAGCGCGTCTTTGGCCGTCGCCGTCATCGCCTCGTCGGTCCCGTCGAGCGTTTCGGCGAACGCCTGCGATTCGTTGCCGTACACGAGCCGCCCGTTCGCGCGGCCCAAAAACGTCACGTCGGCCACGGTTTCGAGTAGCGCCAACATGTCGGCGGCGCTGCGGTAGCGCTTGAGCGTCGTGCCGTACAAAGCGCCGATATGCAACGCATCGGCCGACCCCGTGACAACCAACTTGTCGGGCTTTTCGAACGTGTAGCGGCGCACGCCGTCGGGCAGGTACACCGTCATCAGCAAGTCGTCGCACACGACGACGGCGCCGTCGGCGGTACAGTCGGCCTCGGCCTCGCTTACCGCAATATTGCGGTACAACTGTAGGGCGCGGCCGGCCTGTAACACGGTGATCTCGTCGCGGGCGACGATACCCAAATAGTCGCCGCAGGCAAACAGCGTCCCCGTCGGCAGTTTGAGCGGCAGACGTTCGGGCGCGGACAGCGCGCCGTCTCGAAAAACCAGTTGCCCGGTCACTACCCGATTGTTGTAGCGCAAGCCGGAAAACCCGGTGACGTTGTAGCTGTCGATCTCGCAGTAGCGGCCGGTGACGGGGCGATTGGATAGACGGTGCGACGCAAGATAAAGCTGCCCCGTCGGGCCGCGCAGCACCGGTTCGCCGTCGGCCAACAGCAGCAGTTCGTCGTCGAACGCGCCGTCCGAAAAGCGCGCCTCGATCTTGATCGCGCCGCCGTCCGTCGTCACCGTCGCGGGCGCGGTCAAAAGCTCTGCGGCCGTGCGGCAAATCGGTCGATCGAAACGGCGGCGGTCGTGGCCCAGACCGATCGAAAACGTCGGGCGGTCGCGGCACCCCAACAGCCAAGCGAGCAGCCGATTGTCGGGGTACGTCGGTTGCACCCGCTCACAAGACATGTCCGGCGCGATGCGCACGGTGACGACGATCCGCCCCGCCACGCGCAGCGGCTCGATCGAAACGCTCGCGGCCTCGGTTTCGCCGTCGGTCAGCGCGAACGCCGTCACCTCGCCCGTCACGTTGTCGAGCGTTGCCGTGCGCTCGGCGAATACTTCTTCGCGCGGGTCGAAACAGGCGTCGGTCACGGCCGCCGGCAGTACGATACTGCCGAACGAGCCGACCAGCTTGATACAGTCGCTGTAGCGGTCGAAAAAGGTCACAGCGGTTGAAACGGTCGTGCCGTTTACGATAAACGTTGCGTTCAGTTGCATGAATATTCGTCCTCCCAGTCGCTCACGGCGAATAGCGTCGGCCGCACGGCGACGGCGAACGTCCCAAGCGCGCGGTCGGCGACCGACTTTAAAAATACCTTGCCGCCCGACGTAACCGCCAGGATCGGCCGCGGCGCGTTCTTGACAAAATACACGCTGTCGACCGCGTCGGGAAAGTCGAGCAAAAAGCGGGTCGCGCCCGCCGCCGCGCCGAACACATACGCCTTGCCGCCGACCACGCCCGCCGCCGTCAATCGGCCGTCGGTAAAACACACCGTCGGGCTGTCGATCGCGTCGCCGATGCGCGAACATGCCACCGTGTCGAGCGCCGTGTTCAGTTGCCGCAGCCACAGATTGCCGACCGCGTCGGTATAAAGCAGCGCGTAGCCGTCGGCGGTGGCGCACAGGTCGAAACCGAGGCCGCGGCAGACCGCTTTGCCCGCGCCGATCGCACGATCGATCGGGTACGCGGTGATCGTCTGCGACGAGGCGAGCGCGGCCGCGGCGAACGCGTCCCCGCGGGCGAATCGGAAGTCGGAAGTTTCGCGCGTGACGGCCGCCGACGCGCCCAACAGCCCGATCTCGACGCGCTTGACGAGAATGCGTCCGTCGCTACAGTCGAGCGTCAGTTCGGCCTCGCCCGTATATTGCACGCAACCCATCAGCAATTCGGTTTTCGGTTCGCCCGCCGTCAACGCAATCTCGGCGTCGGCCGCCGTCTTGCCGTCGAACTTGAGCGCGACGCTTGCGGTCGTGTCCGCCTCGCAGAAAAAGACGACTTTACACAGCACGACCGCACTGCCCGACAGGCGCACCGACGTCAGCGCCAACCCCTTGGCCGACGCGTCGGGCGTAAACCCTGCCGACACGGCAGTTGACGGCGACGGCGTAGTCAGCCGCGCTTCCAGTTCCTCGGCCTTCATATAGGCCAGTTTTCCGTAATCCATGATACTCCTTTAGATTTTTCGGCCGATTGCGATATGGCGCTACGCGACGAAGTTCGTCGCGTAGCGCCGCGTCGCGTTTGGCCGAAAAGCTATACGCCGCCGCTGCGTATAACTAAATTCGGCCGTGTAATATAACAGCTATCGTTCGCCTCGATCAACAGGCCGATCTTTCTTCCGGAAAGCTGCGGGCGCATGTGCTTGACGCCGGGGCCGGAAAAGGTGCGCACGACTTGCCCGCGTTCGGAACACACGGTGACGGTGACGTCGCCGTCCGACTCGAAACTCAAGTCCCGCACCTGCTTGACGGCGCCCGGTTTGCCGCAGTCGGTCATCGGCACGCGCCAACGCCGCGGCAGCGGGCCGGTCGCGCTCAGGCCGTTTTTCTCCAAACGGTACAATTTGCCGCCCGAAAGACATTCGTCCTCTGAAAAAGCGGCAATGTCTACCCCGCGCGAAATGCTGACAACGCCGTCGCCCGGGCGGTAGACGATCAGTCCGTTGTTGGTAAAGTCGCCGCTTTCGCAGCCGACAACGCCGTTGCCGCGTATGCGACAGCTCAATCGGTACGCGCCCGCCCAGTAGTCGGCCGTCGGTTTGCCGCCGTCGAACAGCCCGTCGAGGCCTTTTAAAATCTTGACGGTGGACAGCCCGTCGAACGCGTACAGACCGTCGTCGGCCAAAAACAGCACGCGGTCGCCGCACACCGCAACGGTATCGGCATAAATGCGGCCGCTCGAGACGAACAGGTTGGACACCGAAAATTCGGTCTGGTCGGCATAGGCGACCATGCGCGAAATGCCGTAGTCGCGGAAGATGTACAGGTAGTTTAAGTAGCTGACAATGCGGTTGAGCCGTCCCAGTCCGTCGGCCAGTTCGATAAATCCGCCGGCCGACAGATCCATCGCCCAGTTGGTCGGGTCGAGGTCGTCGGAAAAGTAGACGGCCGTCCCCTCTTTGACGGTGACGAACAGCCGCTCGTAGTGCAGCGCCATACTGGTGACGCGCGGCGAGCCTTCGACGGTGTACGGCGCGTCCGTCCCGTTCCACACCGCCATATCGTCGGCGGCCGAACAGAGGATAATGACGTCCTCGCCGTACAGGCGGTAGTTGACGGCGGAGATCGGCGCGGTGAAGGTCAGCGGCAGTTTCTGCGTGACGCCGCCGCGCAAAGCATATACGCCGTCGGCGGTGCGGTACATCAAAATTTTCTCGTCGCCGCGCAGGTAGTACCAACTTTCTTTCACGCCGTCCAGCCGCGCAGTACCCAGTCCCCAACCGTCGGTCAAGGCGCCCGACGAGATGTCGAAGTTGTACAGTTCGGCGGCGGCGGTCGGGTTCAAAACGGTCTCGTCGAAGCGCGTTTCCAGTCCCGCCGCAAAGTTGGGGATTGCAATGCGCGCCGTCGTGCGGGCGGGCAAACGGAGATAGGCGTTCACAGCCACCGCCTTTGCGGCAGACGGCGGCCGCGGCGGTTTAAGCGGACGAGGCTGTCGCGGAATCGCTTGTCCCACAGCGCGGCGTCGTCGTACAGCCCGCTTAAGAGACAGTATTCGGCGGCCGTGCCGTAGGCGAGCGTCCGCAGCGGCACACTCGGCGAAACAATCGCCTCGTCGCCTACGGGCGGCAGATAGGCATACGTCACGCGTACCGGCCGCGTCTCCGATACGGTCAGTCCGTCGGCCGTATAGGTATAGGCGACCGCTTTACCGCGGCAGGTCACCGCGTATATGCGGCGCGGCAAAAACGTAAAGTCGCCGAAATCGATCGCGCCGTTTTTCGGTATCCGCATTTCGGTGCGAACGAGCGGGAAATATTCGGCCGCCACCTCGTCGACGGCGCGGCGGGCGCACTGACCCAGCAGCGTCGCATCGCCGTTTTCGACGAGCTTTGCGGCCTCGGTCGCAATATCGGTTATCGTCATGTCGGTTTCCTCCTTGTTGTGGTTTTTTGGTGGGGACAAACCGTAGGGGGCCGCTTGCTGCCTCCCTACGGTTTCCGTTACGTTACGGCGGGAGCAAGCGCCCGCCCTACGAGTAAATTGTCATGGCACATCGGGCGGTGCTTTTGCCTCACAACGCCGATAGCGCGCGTTCGACCGCATGGGCGGATTTAGCGGTCAGGCGCGACAGCCGCGCGCGTTCGGCGGCCGCGTTCTCCCGCGCCTGTTCGCGTAAAAAGTCGGCGGCGCGTTCGGCGCGTGTGCGGCGCACCCATTCGACGGTGCGGGCGTCGAGCGTGTCGAACGGCACCGTCAGCGCGTAGGTGCCGCCGCGCTGTCCGCGATTATGCACTTCGATCTTCGCCCCGCGTCGCACCAAAAAGTAATCGGGGTCGATCGCCTGCAGTCGGCTTTCGATGTAGTAAATGTCGCCTTCGATCATGTGTTCTCCTTTTAAATATAAGGATTGTTTCGGGTACAGAAAGAGATTGCCGCAGTCGCTCGTGCAATGACGGGTCGGACAAGGTAAGGCGGCGGAGAGTGCGCCGTAGGGCGACAACAGGGGCGCGGGCGACTTAGGCGCGTAGTTCGATCTACGTAACTAAGTCGCACGCGCCCACGTAGTCGGCCTACGGTGTGCTATACGCCGCCGCACTATTCAGCCGTGATCCCGCTAATCTTCCCCTGCCCGTTCGGACGGTCGCAAATGAGATCGCAGTACTTGACGAGCGTGGCGGTATAGGTCGGCTTGCCCTGGGTTTGGCGCAGGATCTTGCCGTTTTCGGTCTCGAGGTATTTCCAGTCGCACAGGCGGTGCAATTTGAAGGCCGACGTGTTCAGCAGATACATCGTGCCGTCCTCGACAAAGCGATCGTATACGAGCGGTATGCCGTTATAGGACAGCGTTTTATAGCCGCCGTCGAGTTCCATGACGTCGACGTTGCGCTTGTACTGTAACATATACTGCTGGTAAGCGAGTTTGACGTCGTTCGACACCGCGATATAGTCGACGGTCGAGTTGGCCTCGGTGTCGAGGCGGTCGATCATGCGCTGGATCATGATCTCGTCGATCAGGCCGGCATTATCTTGCGTTTTGGGTTTCATGAAGTCGAGCGTGCGGCTGACCCCGTACAGCGTGTCGGCCTCGAACACCGCGCCCAGTCCCGTGATCTCCTTGTCCTTACTGCCCTGCACGAACAGAATACTGCCGGCGGCAATTTCGCCCGGGTCGGTATAAAACGAGATCTCTTTTTTGTCGCGGTCGATACTCTTGATACGCAGACCCGTTTTGGTCGGGACGCCGGCCGATGTGTACAGGTCGACGACAAGCCCCTCGATCAAGTTGTTGGTTTTGGCGACCGTGTAGGCGGTTTTGGCGGTGTTGGACGCGACCGTCGTCAGCGCGCCCGTGCCGTCGCCGTACAGCATACGCCCCAAATTGAAGCGCGAGGCTTGCAACAGATTGTTGAGTTCGGCAGACAGCAGGTCGGTGAACGCGCCGCGCCCGTCGGCCGATGCGCGGATCGCCTTGTCGGAAATCTCGATCTGGCCGTACAGGTTTTTGAGCGTGGTGACGAACTGATAGTAGTCCGTCCCGTGCGCGGCGGGCAGGTCGCCGTCCTCGTCGCCCGCGCCGATGCCGCCGTTGATCCCCCAGCTGACGGCTTTGCGGATCTCCTTGCCCCACACGTCGCTGCTCGTCTGTTCGATACGCGCGAGCAAGGGGTTGGCCTTGGTGTTCAGCAGTTCGGTGACGGCGTCGAGGTAGACGCTTTTGAGTGCGTTTTCGGCGTTAGTTAAAGTTACCATAGTTTTTAATCTCCTTTAGAAATGTTGGTTTCGACGGCATATAGCGGCACACATAAAGGCTACGTTCGACGGTGCGGCTCGGTTACGTAGATCAAACTACGCGCCCTCGCCGCCCCGCCGACTGTTGCCTTTCTTCGCACCACTCTCTGCCGTCAATCGTGACAGTGTAATCGCGGATTTTCACCTGTCATTGCGAGGAAGCGAGGGACGAGCGACGAAGCAATCTCTTGCGGGCATTTACCTAAGCATATTTCTGGTTAGTTCGGCGGCTTCGGCGAGCGTGCGGGCGCGGCGGGCGGACGTGGCGGCGCGGCCTTTGGGTAAGCGCGGCGGCGCGATCGGGGCGACGGTAACAGCCGACGGCTGCGGTGCGGCGGAAGCGGGCTGCGGTGCGACTGCGGGCGGCGTTTGTTTTCTTCGTTTCACAGCGTTTCCCCCGTCGGCCTTTCGAGCTGCTTGAACTGCTTGTGGCGGCGAATGTGCGCGACAAGCTGCTTTTCGCGCGTTTCCGCATCGGGGCGGGCGGCGAACTCGCGCGAAAGTAAAAACCGCGTATGTACGGCGATGTGCGCGTCGTGGTCGTCGTACTCCTTGACGTCGGGCGCGCCCTCGTTCTCACGTTCGGCGCGGTTACAGTGCAATGTGCGCTCATCAGCTACTTGCTCCCAACCGCCGTAGCCCATGACGTCGAGGATCTTGTTGCGGGTCGACTCGTCCAGTCGGCCGTCGGCGCCGTAAAAGAGGCCTGCGCGCAACAGCTCGAACAGCATGTTCTGTTTGGTGGCGGGACTTTGCGTCAGCTCGTTTTCGGTGTCGCAAACGACGTCGTCGCAGCCGATGTCGCTTGCCGAAAAGTGTAACAGTTCGACGTCGCCCTCGCGGCCGACCACGCGCATCAAACGGGTGTTCAGCGCGAACTGCTTATACAGCCGCAATATTTGCGCGGCGACGGTGCGCGCGGCCAGTCGCACGTTTTCGGCGGTCAGCGACAGTCTTGTGTCGTCCTGCTCGATCAGCAGCTGCAAGGCTACGCCCGAGGTGAGCGCCGACGGGATCGACGACGAGCGCATGATTTCGGACACGCCCGACACCGAAATAAACTCGTTCAACAGACGGTCTTCCTCGGCCGAAAAGTCGCTCGGCACGTGGCCGGCCTCGAGAATGCGCGGCGGCGCGCTGCCCTGGCGGTACACGACGACTTTGCCGGGCGGCAGGCCTTCCTGCTCGAGTTCGTCGACGTCGACGCTGCCGTCCTCGACCGCGACGATGCCGGCGGCGATGCGGTTGATCAGCTCGTGCTTGCGGTTTTTGACGGCGTTGTAGGCGCGCTGAATGGGAATGACGCGCTCGACCGGGCTGACCCCGAAAAAGCAGTCGGGTCGGGCGATACAGTCCTGTTTGACGAACGGCAGACCGACGGTAAACCCGGGATCGCAGCGGTACGGCAATGCGTCGTCGTAGAGAATTTTACCGTTCGCGCCGACCGTCAGCGCGCCGCAGCCGTCCCCCGTCGGCCGCGTGTAGCGCTCGATGACCAGCGCGCACCCCTCGAGCGGCACGCCGTCGACGCCGCGCAAAGATTCGGCCGCCACCTCGACGCCGTAGGTCGCGTAGATACGCTCGACGGGTACGGCGCGGGCGTGGATCAGGCTGTTTTGGTCGGACATGTCGGCGGCGGCGAGATCCTCGGGATAGATCTCAAACGGCGAGACCGTCTCAACCGCGACGTCGCCGTCGCCCGTATCGTCCCAACCGACTTTATAAAAAGCGGCGCCGCACAGTTCCGCCCACAGCGTGCCGCGGCTCAAAACATGCGACATGTCGAGCGCGTTGGATGCGGCGGCCAAAATCTTGGTCGAGGCGCGCGCGGTCATCAGGTCGTCGCCGTCACCCGACGCCGGGCGCACGCACATCGCCGGCCGCACCCGCGCCAGTTTGGCAAGCCGCGTCTCGACGATGGCGGACACGTGGTTGAACACCTGCCGCTCTTCCCAGTCGCGCACAGGCTCGACCGTGCCGATCCCGCCGGGCGTTTGGATACAGAACTGATCGCCTGCGGCAAACTTCAAGTTCAGCCGCCACTGCGTTTCCAGATTCGACCGCGCCGCCGCCCGCGTCTCGTAGTCTTTCTTCAGTTCGGCAAACCGTTCGTCGTTATACACGTTCCCTCCTTTTCGACCTGCTCGACGGCCGCGGCCGTGACGCGCGACAGTTCTTTCAAACACTTGCCGCACAGGTGCAAGCGGCTGCGAATGCCGGCGCGATCGAAACGCACGGTATAGGCGGCCGTATTGCGGCACGCGCCCAGTTCGCACTTTTGTTTGTACTTGGTTGTCATGATTTCCATGGTTTACTCCTTTATGCGTGTTAAAACTCTTTCGTGAAAGAGTGCAAAACGATTCTCCGGCCTTTTGACATCAAAAAATCTTAAGCGAAAACTGTAAGGGAGAGGGCGCGACGCGTTAAGCGAAATGCCCGGTGGGCATTTCGTAGCCAAAGCGGGGAGCAATCTATGATTGCGACCTGGCAGGCTTTCGACTGTGTCCCTCTCCCTTAACTCTCTCCCCGCAACGACAACCAGCTTGCAGCATAGCTGCTGCGCCGCTTTGGCTAAAAAATGTTCCCCGGACATTTTTTGCGGCACACGGTGCCGCCGCGTCGCGCCCTACGGGAAGCGAATCGGTCAAGAAGAAAGTAATTCCGTAACACAGTACGAAAGCGACCCCTCTTTTGTTTTACCTCGTGCCGCTATACGTCGCCGCTTGTCCCTTGCATGGCTTGCAATTCTTCCAGCAACCTGCGTTTTTCGGCGAGCAGTTCGGCCTCGGTCAGCGTGCGCGGCTTTTCGAGCGTCAATAAAAGTTTGGCGGCGGCCATGTCGGGCGGCGTCTGTTTGGTCGTCACCTTGCGGCGGGTCAACTGTTCTTCCCCGTCGACGATCGTATACTCCTCGACGGTTTCCCGCGTCACCGTGCCCGCCGCACGGTCGCGGATCGAATCGATTACGTCCACATATTCGACCTCCTCCTTATTGATTTTATCAGCACGTATCGAAATGCTGTATGAGATTGCCGCGCACAACGGTTGATTTTGTGCATATCGTCATTTTGTCACCCCGAGCAGAGTCGAGGGGTCTAGCGTAAGCGAATTGTTTTAATTATACGCCTACGGCTGGATTTCTCCGCTTCGGTCGAAATGACAAAAGGTCAAATATCCATTCGACGAGCCTAGGGCGCAGAACGGCGTAAACGATAGCCCGTCTTCCTAATCAGCCTATCCTTAAACCGTTTCAGTTCCGAACGGGCGGCGGCGGGCGGCGCGTAGGGTTGCGGGCGGCTCATGATATAATAGCGGAGTTCGTCGAGCGCGTGATCGTCTTTCTTTTTGGGTACGTCGCCGTTCCAAAAATACGACTTGAGTTCGCGGATCAGATTTTTACAGCACGAAAAGATGTACAGTTTGGGGCGGCCGTCGTCGCCTTTCAACTGCGCTTTGACGCGGTTGATCCCGGCGAACAGCTGTTTGTCGACGTGCGGATTGACGGCGATCCCGCCCTCGAAAAACAGTTGCGCGACGCTCTTTTCTGCGGCCAGCGTGCGCTGCGTGGCGGCGGCGTCGATCAGCGCCTCGATACGGCCGCGGCTGTCGGTGTGCCACCCGAGCGCGGCGGAAATGCGCTTGATCGCGTCGATATGGTAGCTTGCGTCGCGGCCGGCCTCGTAGTGTTCGGCGACGACGAATATTGTCCCGTCGCCGTCGACGGCGTACCAGTGGCAGGACAGCGGATTGTTAAGACCGGGGTCGATGCTCAGCTTGTCCTGCCAGCCGAACGGAATGTCGAACGGCTCGACGACGTGGATACTCGGGTCGAACTCGGGGTACACAAGCCCCTCGCTCGACGAGAATTTGCCGAACCGACGCGCGGACAGTACGTCTTGTTCGAGGGTGCGGCTCAAGCGTTCGATCTCGTCGGGGTCGAGAAACGGGTTGTCGCGCCACTCCATTGTTTCGTGCCAGATTTCGGGGTCGTCGTCCTCGTTGAGAAAGATTTTGCGGTAGACGAAGGTCAAGCCTTTGAGCGGGGTCATCGTGCCGTACAGGTCGCCCACGCGGTCGACGACGCGCATACGGCATTCGTCGTACACGTCCTCGGGCGGCTCCTCGTCGAACCACACATAGTCGAGCGACGCGCCCTGAAACTTGTCGCGCCCCATTTCGTAGGTTTTAAAGCCGATCGTCGACACGCCGCCGAACACGTTTCGGATCGACACGGTATCGATCACGCCGCCGCGCGGGTTGGTAGCCCGCCCCGACTCCATGGTAATGTCGACGATCCAGGCCGGGTCGAGGTAGTCGAGAATTTTGGCTTGTGCGACCTCGCGCTGCACTTCGCGCGAGACCGACACCACCCAGCCGCGCGTGTCGGGACGGTTTTCGCGGTACGGGTGTACCCCGCGCGCCCGCCACACCGTTTCGACCGCGCCGCATTCGGTTTTGCCGGTGCGGTTGCCGCCGAACACCCAGCGGTTGCGTTTAAGGCACTTATGAAATACGATCTGTTTTTCGTGTACTTTGCTTTGGTTATAGCGCGTCAGTTTTTCGCAGGCGTGGCGCGCCTTGATCTGTTGTTCGATCGCCAAAATACGGGCAATCAGTTGCGACTCCCGTTTATCCGTGTCCATACGCCAAAACTCCCCGCGCTTCGACAGCGCAAACCCGTTACAATGGTACTATGAAAACCCTGCTTTGCCTGTTTCTGATCGCGGCCGCCGCTTCGCCGCGCTATCTCGTGCTGCCCGCCGATACCGTCCTGTACAGTGCGACGGCCGACGGGTACGCGCCGATCTGCACCCTGCCGGCCACCTATTACGTCATCGCCTTAGGCGACGACCGCGACGGCTATACCGCCGTCAGTTGGTTGGACGTCAACGGGTTTATCCGCTCCGCCGACGCCCAAGCCGTCGACTATCAGCCTGTGTACCCGCACTGCACGCGCACGCTGACCGCCGCCAACGACCTCAACCCCGTCAATATCCGATCGTCCCCCGACCACACCGCCGATAACGTGGTCGGCGTTCTTCCGCACGGCAAAACGGCGGACGTGTACGGCGAGGCCGACGGGTCGGCGCTCATTCCGCAGGTCGGTTCGCTTTGGTACTATATCCGCTATTCGGACGGCACGACCGTCGTCACCGGTTACGTGTACGGCGCACAGGTCAACGCGCAAGCCGTCACCCCCAACACCGGCGAGCGCGTCACCCCGCCCGCAACCGAGCCGATCGATACCGAAAGCACCATGCCGGCCGCCGCCCGCGCCGTGCTGATCATCGCCCTGTGCGTGCCGGCCGTACTCATCGTGCTGCTCATTTTCCGCCCGTCCGCTAAGCCCCGCACCCCGCGCAGTCTGTAGGCGAGGATTTATGTCACCCGCTAGTTTGTCACCCCGAGCGGAGCCGAGGGTCTAGCGCAAGCGAATTACTTTAATTATACGCCTTCGGCTAGATTTCTCGACTGCGCTCGAAATGACAAAAGGTCGGGGTCGCTATAACTGTTACTTTCAAACCGCAAGGGCGTTTCAAACGGCCGCGTAGCCCTCTGTTTCGCCTAAGTCCTTCCGACACATCACCGGCGGCGCGGCTTGCTCGCGTTCGCGGACGACACAAGCGTTGTAGAGGCGCTTGCAAAGGCCGATCGAGCCGTACTCGTCGCGCATACGGTCGGCATCGAATCCCAGTTTGTCCAACACCGCTTGCGCCTTTTTGAACGCCATGCGATGCCGTCGAAACACCGTTGTGCGCGACACCCCCTCGCGCGCCGCCGCTTCCGCCAATGTCTCGCCTGCCGCGCAAGTCTCGACCCTCGCCCATGCGTCGGCGGAAAGCGCACATTCCAAACGGTGATAGAGTACCGCCAAATTGACCAGCCGCCGTTTGCGGTCGGAGAGCGCGTTGATCTTTTCGGCCTGGGCAAGCGTGTCGCCCGCGGGGTCGAGCGCGATATTCGTCATCTTCGCGTCGAGCTGTTCTTCGGCGCGTGTCAACCATCTTTGTATGCGCACAATCATCATAATCCAAAATTTCATCATTTCGTTTTGTACCTCCGTCATAATAATTTCGCCCAATCTGCCGAGACCGTCAGGCATCCCGCGCAAATCATGTTACGCCCTTATCATACCACACGAAAGCGGGCAACTGTATGTCCACATTGCGATTTTGTTTCTAGTTTTTTTATATTTTTATTCGGCAGCGGAAACTGTTTCCGAAAACATTATACATATTTGCACCATTACGCCCGCGAAACAGTCCAGCTTTCATGGACTATTTCGATATTTTGAAAAAAGGTCAATGATTCCTGTACCTTTTTCCGCATAAATGGTCCAAGTTTCCTGTACCTTTTTCGCCGCCGCCCCTAAATACCACAGGTTTCCTGCGGTGTTTAGCCGTAAAAGGTCAACCTTTCCTGTACCTTTTTTCGCATAAATGGTCCAAGTTTCCTATACCTTTTTTCGGCCGCCGCCCCTAAATACCACAGGTTTCCTGCGGTGTTTAGCATCGGATTCGATAGACGGTCGAGTCGATTGACAGGCCGCGTCGGAATATGGTATACTGAATGCAAACATTGTAAGGAGACTACATCCAGTGAAAATCCGCATGAAAACGCCGCTCGTCGAAATGCAAGGCGACGAAATGACCCGCATTCTTTGGGACGCAATCAAAGAAAAACTGATTTGCCCGCACGTCGAGTTAAAGACCGAATTTTACGATTTGGGGCTGCCCAACCGCGAGCAGACGGCCGACAAAGTGACGACCGACGCGGCCGAGGCGGTGCGGCGGCTGGGCGTGGGCGTCAAGTGCGCAACGATCACCCCCAACGCGCAGCGCGTCGTAGAATACAAACTGACCAAAATGTGGCTGTCGCCCAACGGCACCATTCGCGCCGCGCTCGACGGCACCGTTTTCCGCGCGCCGATCCTAGTCAAAGGCATCACGCCGTACATACCGACCTGGACCAAACCGATCACCATTGCCCGCCACGCCTACGGCGATGTGTACCGCAACGCCGAGATCAAAGTCGAGGGCAAAGCGCAGGCCAAAATTTCGGTCACGTACCCCGACGGAAAAACGGACGAGAAAGTCATCGCCGACTTTAGCGGCCCGGGCATCATACAGGGCATACACAATACCGACGCGTCGATCGGTAGCTTTGCGCGCAGCTGTTTCAACTACGCGCTCGACACGCGGCAAGACGTTTGGTTTGCCACCAAGGACACCATTTCCAAGACCTACGACCACCGTTTCAAGGACGTTTTCGCCGAAATATACGAGGCCGAATACAAAGAAAAGTTTGAAAAAATCGGCATACGCTACGACTACACGCTGATCGACGATTCGGTCGCGCGGATCGTGCGCAGCAACGGCGGCTTTATTTGGGCGCTTAAAAACTACGACGGCGACGTCATGAGCGACATGGTGGCCACCGCCTACGGCTCGCTTGCCATGATGACCAGCGTACTGGTGTCGCCCGACGGCAAGTACGAATACGAGGCGGCGCACGGCACCGTGACGCGGCACTACTACCGCCATTTGCAAGGCGAAAAGACCTCGACCAACCCGGTTGCGACCATTTTCGCCTGGACGGGCGCGCTGCGTAAGCGCGGCGAACTGGACAGTCTCCCCGACCTCACGGCGTTTGCCGACAAACTGGAAAAGGCCACGATCGATACGATCGAGGCCGGCACGATGACCAAAGATTTGGTTTCGCTGTTTAGCGGCAAAGCCAACGGCGTCGACAGCGAAACGTTCTTGGACGCGATCGCCGCGCGGCTGTAATCCACTATGGGCAAGAACTTACCCGAACGCCAACAGTTCGTCCTTTTTAAGACAGCGGACGAGCGGATCGCCGTCGACGTTCGTTTCCAAGACGAAACGGTTTGGCTTTCCCTCGAACAGATGTCTGCCCTCTTCGACCGGGACAAATCGACGGTTTCGCGGCACATCAAAAACGTATTCGACGAGGGCGAACTTGAATATGCGGCAACTGTTGCAAAATTTGCAACAGTTCAAACGGAAGGCAATCGCCAAGTCGAACGAGAAATCGACTATTACAATCTCGACGTCATCATATCGGTCGGCTACCGCGTCAAATCGTTGCGCGGCACCCAGTTTCGGCAATGGGCGACCAAGCGGCTCAACGAGTATATCCGCAAAGGTTTCTCTATGGATGACGAGCGTCTCAAAAACCTCGGCGGCGGCGGGTATTTTCAAGAACTGTTAGAGCGCATTCGGGATATTCGCGCGTCGGAAAAAGTCTTTTATCGGCAAGTGTTGGACATTTACGCGACCAGTATCGATTACGACCCGAAAGCCGAAATTTCCATAGCGTTTTTCAAAAAAGTGCAAAACAAAATTCATTACGCCGTCCACGGACAAACGGCGGCCGAAGTCATTTATACGCGGGCGGACGCGGAAAAGCAGTTTATGGGGTTGACGTCGTTCGCGGGCGACAAGCCGCATTTACGCGACGCCGTCGTCGCCAAAAACTACCTCAACGAAAAGGAGCTGCGCGCGCTCGGGCAAATCGTATCCGGATACCTCGATTTCGCCGAACGCCAAGCCGAACGCGAACAGCCGATGACCATGGCCGACTGGTCGGCGCACCTCGACAGAATACTGACCATGGGCGGCGAACGCTTGCTGCAAGGCGCGGGATCCGTCAGCCACGAGCAAGCGATCGACAAAGCCAAAGACGAGTATAAAAAGTACCAGGCCAAAACCTTAAGCGCCGTCGAGAAAGCCTATCTCGCCTGTATCGACGCGCTTGCCCAAAAAACCAAACAATAAATCCTATCTTAAAAACCCCGTTGCCGAGATGCAACGGGGTTTTGCTTACGCGATTTCTTTGCGGCACGATTGCGCGCTTAGGCTTTCCCTTTTATGACCGGTGTTTGAAAGGCGTATTTGAGGCGGTCGCGGTCGCGGTGGTCGGCGATCGCCAGTTCGATCAGGCGCTCTATCAGCTTTTCGGGGCGGCGGTCGGTGAACAGGTAGTTGGCGAGCGAGCCGGGCACGGTGTTGATCTCATTGACATATAAGTCGTCGCCTTTTTTCATGAAGTCGACGCGCGCCACACCCGACGCGCCGACGGCGCAAAAGGCGCGTTTGGTCAGTTCTTGCACGCGTGCGCGCACCTCGTCGGAAACGGGCGCGGGCATCAGGCGTTTGGGGTTTTTGCCTTTGCCCGGGCAATATTTGTCCTCGTATTTCAAAAATTCGCGCCAGCCGACCGGCTGCTCGAGTTCGGTCACTTCGACTTCCGAGCCGCGCCCCAGCGCCGCGCAGTTGAGTTCGGTAAAGTCCTCGAGCGCCTGTTCGACGATGACGCGATTGTCCCACTCGAACGCCACGCGCAGCGCGTCTACGAGATCGGTGACGTTTTTGGCGACGTTGATGCCGATGCTCGAACCGAGGTTGGCCGGCTTTACGATCATCGGGAACGCGAACCGCTCTTGCACCGAACGGATGAACTCGAACACGTTGTTTTCATACGTCACGCGGTCGAGGCCGGCGAACGGCACGACCGGCAGACCGTCGGCCGCAAACAGCTTTTTCATGACGATTTTATCCATGCCGACAGCCGACGCCAGCACGTCGCTACAGGTGAGCGGAATGCCGCTCATGCGGAACACGCCTTGCAACACGCCGTCCTCGCCCGTCATGCCGTGGCAGCAGTTGACGGCGGCGTCGAGCGCGGCGATCGCTTTATTGCGACCGTTAAACAGGCGGTTGTCGGCCGGCAGCAAATGCACGCGCTTGCCGAACTTGCCGCACGTCACCGATTCGATGTCGGTATAGCGGCGGTCGGCGCGCCAAACGCCGTCCTCGCCGATATACACGGGGATCACCTTGTAGCCCTTGATCAGATGGAGCACCTGTATGCCCGTGGCGATGCTCACCTTGTGTTCGCTGCTTTTGCCGCCGAATATAACCGCAACCGTCATGATTTTTTCACCTCTCGACTACTTATATATGCTTGGGCGGTTTCTAATGTGATTTTAATGCCGCATTCCCTTTGGTTACTTGACAAATGCGCATATTCTTGTATAATGATATTTGTATACTTTTTGCGGTGATATTCTTACAAAAAAACACTTACACTATGTAAGAACTACGGCAGTAAACCTTTGAGGAGAAATAGCCAGTGTGGTATGAAATTCTTTACCGCGTACTCAGCATCGTCAATTATGTCGTCTTGATCGTCATAGCGATCCCGGTGCTGTTACAGCTACTCTACGTCATCTTTGCGTTTATCAAAAAACGGACGTGGAAACAGAGCGAGGTCAAAGGCAGAATTGCCTATCTGATCCCGGCGCACAACGAAGATGCCGTTATTTTCGATACCGTCAAATCGATCCTCGAAAAACAGAACTACCCGCGCGACAAGTTTGACGTGTACGTTGTCGCCGACAACTGCACCGACCGCACCGCCGAACTCGCCGAAAAAGCCGGGGCGACCGTACTCGTACACAACGACCCCGACCCCGCGCACCACATGGCGGCGTACCCTTTACGCTACGGCATCAACTACATTGTCAACGACTGCGGCATCGACTACGACATGCTCATCCGCGTCGACGCCGACAACCATTTAAACGACGAATTCTCTTCGCTGATGAACGACGCGTTCCAATCGGGCGTCGACTTCGCGCGGCCGTATGAGGGCGCAATCAACGCGACGCAGAACTTTTACACCAAGGCCTGCGCGCTGTTCTACACCTTCGATTCGCGCTACGGCAGCCGCGTGCGCGAGCGCATGAACCTCGCCGCCCACGTCAACGGCAGCGGCGCGATGATGAGCATACGCATGTTAAAAGCCACCGGCGGCTACGACTGTCTGACCATTTCCGAGGACGCCGAGTACTTCATCAACCGCTTGAACGACGGCTACAAGGGGCATTTTATCGAGGACGCCGTCGTATACGAAGACATGCCGTCGTCGTTTACCGACACGCTCAACCGCAACAAGCGCATCGCCAGCGGCAGCGTCTCGCTGTTAAAGCCCAAGTTTGCCAAACTGATCGGGCGATTTTTCAAGACCGGCGATTTCAGCTGTTTGGAGATCTGTCTGACATACAGCTTTGTTTTTCTGACAACGCTGCTGTCGATCTGGATCCCGCTGTACTATATCTATCATTTCCTGTTCCTCGGCTTTGCCGCCTACGGGTGGCTGCCGCTGACGCTGCAACCGGCCGCGTATTACCATGCGTCGCTGTGGAATACCGTCATCATCGGCGGCAGTATCGTCGTCGGCCTGTTCCTGTTCTTCGGCTATCTGCAAGCGCTGTTTTTGGTGCTGGCCGACTATAAAAAGCTGGGCGCGAAAAAGCGGCGCGAGCTGTTGTCCGCCGTATTCTTGTTCCCGCTTTTTCTGATACTATATGCGGTAACGCTGTGCATCGGCACAATGTCCAAGCCGACCTGGGGTCGCGCCAAACGCAACGCGCAAACGCCCGCGCTCGAGGAAGAGCAAGCGCCCGCCGCGACCGCACAGCTCGAAGCGGCGGCAACCGAGGACGAAACGGACGAACAAAACGAGTAACCGAAAAGAGGTACACCTTTTGGAAAACAACTACGCACTGGAAATCGAACATTTGTCGAAGGCATACGGCGCCGTCAAGGCGGTCGACGACATTTCGTTTACCGTCGAAAAAGGTTCGCTGTTTGCCTTTTTGGGCATCAACGGCGCGGGCAAAAGCACGACGATCAATATCATCTGTTCGATTTTGGGTAAAGACGCCGGCAAGATCACCGTCGGCGGCTACGACATCGACGGCGATACCATGCCGATTAAGCGCGAGATCGGCATTGTCTTTCAATCGAGCGTGCTCGACACGCAGCTGACCGTCAAAGAGAATCTCGAAGTGCGCACGTCCTTTTACTCGATGACGCGCGAGGAAAAGCGGCAAGCGATCGCCGACATCGTGCGGCTGCTCGAACTCGAGCCGATCTTAAACCGACAAGTCAAGAATTTGAGCGGCGGACAGATGCGGCGCGTCGATATTGCGCGCGCCATGGTGCACCGCCCCAAGCTACTGATCCTCGACGAGCCGACGACCGGCCTCGACCCCAAGACGCGGCTGGTTGTTTGGGCGCTGATCGACCGCATTCGGCAGGAAACGGGCATGACGGTCTTTTTGACGACGCACTACCTCGAAGAGGCCGAAAAGGCGACCGACGTCGTCATCATGGACAAGGGGCGCATCATCGCACACGGCACGCCGATCGAGCTGAAAAACCGCTATTCGCATGACAGTATACTTTGTTACCGCGCCCGCGAACAGGCCTTAGAGGACGCTTTCACGGCCGATAACGTCGCTTTTACCTACGACGACGAACACGGCGCTTATAAGATCGTCATTGCCGACACGGCGCAAGCCAAGGCGCTCATCCGAAAATTCGACGCGTATCTGACCGACATCGAGATCATTAAAGGCGACATGGACGACGTGTTTTTGCGGGTCACCGGGCAGAATATCATCGACAGCAACGGAGGCGAGCAATGACGCAACAGACAAAAGCAAAAACGCGCAACGTCGACATCTTTTTTCAGTTGACGCGGCGGCACTTGCTGGTATTTTTCAAAAACAAAATTCGCCTGATGTACACCCTGCTCGTCCCCGTCATCATCTTTGTCGTCTATATTTTCTTTCTGCGCGACTTGGAACTGACCAGCGTCAAAAGCGCGCTGGCGCAAATCGGCGTCGATAAGCCCGAACTGCAAGACACCGTAAACGTGCTTATGTGTGACGGCGGTTTTTGGAAACGGGTCAGCACGCTGGTCGACTGTTGGATGATCAGCGGTATCCTGGCGCTGTCGGCGATCACGGTCTCCTTGCAAACCAATTCGGTGTTCGTCGAGGATAAACAGAACGGCGTCAACCGCGATTTCGCCTCGTCCCCCATTTTGCGCAACATTCTCGTAACAAGCTATTTCTTTTTCAACTTTATCGTCACGATCATGGTCTGCCTGGCGTTCCTGATTATCTGCTTGATCTACCTTGCTTGCATGGGCGAGTTCGCGCTGACGTTCGCCAACTTTATGACGGTGCTGACGGTGCTGCTGTTCTCGACCATATCTTCCACGCTGATGACGGTGTTTTTATGCTCGTTCGTCAAGTCGGAGGGAACGATGGCGAGTATCGTCGCCGTGTTCTCGACCGCAGTCGGCTTTCTCATCGGCGCGTATATGCCGCTCGGCATGTTGCCCGATTGGGTGCAAGGCATTTGCGGCTTTATTCCCGGCACGTACTCGTGCGCTCTGCTGCGCTACGGGTTCATGTCCGGCCCGATCGCGGGCTTGACCGAATATTTGAGCGGCACGCTGCAACTGACCGAATGCGCCCCGCTGATCGCCAATTTGACCGACACATTCGGCTATAATCTCAACTTCTTCGGCGTCAGCGTCAATCCGCAGTACCAGTCGCTCGCCATCGCCGTGTTTATCGTCGTGTTCCTCGCCCTCAATATCGGCGTCGGCAAGCAGCTCGCGTCGGTATTAGGTCTCGGCAAAAAACGCCGCAAGAAAAAAAGCAAATAGCTTTTTTCTTCCGACTTGGAAATAAAATTGTCGTAAATCCTGCGGACGAGGGTTTTGCGGGCAAAGGAAATGAAAGCCTTTTCGCAAAAGACCGAAAAAAATATTCTTACCTTTTGGCGTCAAAAACTAGTCTTTTCCCTCTTTATAAGTTATATAAGTTGTCGCTATTGTTTGCGAAAAGAGATTGCTTTTGTTTCGTCGACCTCTTAGCGGCACTTTACAAACTCGTCAGATTCGCTTCCCGCAAGGGAAGTCGTTCAGGAGGGGTGAGTTAAGAGAGGGGAACCCAGTCGAAAGGGTTCCCCTCTCTTGCAGTTTTCGCCGAGGCCTTTTGATGTCAAAAGGCCGGAAATCCTTTTGCCGCCAAAAAGCGTGAATCATGTTTTGCATTCTTTTTCTAAAAGACTATCCTTTCCTTTAGAACACTAAAAACCCGAAAATCGAATTATCTCCTTTATAAACATAAAAACGCCGATCGTTGCGGCGTTTTTATGTTCTCTTTTTTATTCTTCGGTATCGTAGCGGACAAACTCATCCGCGGTCGAGAGAGTCGCCGCGATCTCATATAGCGACATGCGCGCGATCTCGGCCGGCAAATCGACAGTCGGCACTTCCGTCGTCAAATTTTTACCGAACAATTTTTCATAAAATTCGTCCATCACCGTCTCCCCTTGTTGCGTGCGCTCGACAAAGCGTATTGTCTCACCCACGGCTTTATTATACTATTATACCACACATTTACAAAAAAAGCAATACCTAATGTAAAAAAATTTTCGGTTTTTTTAGAGTCGGTGCAAAGTTGCGATAATAAGATTACCGCCTTTTGTCATTCCGACCGCAGTCGAGAAATGTACGCAGGCGCATAGAATACTTGATTCGCTACGCTAGACCTCTCGACTTCGCTCGAGGTGACAAATAGTCGGTTACTAAGATTACCGTCCTTTTGTCATTCCGACCGCAGTCGAGAAATGTACGCAGGCGTATAAAATAATTGATTCGCTACGCTAGACC
>JAAVYI010000021.1 GCA_022791055.1 Clostridia bacterium
AGCCGGAATTTTTGTCTGCTGTGACAGCTGCTCTAAAGTCAGTCCCTTTTCCACACGCAGGTCTTTCAGGCGTTCCTGAATGCTTAATTGTGTTTTCATATATAAACAGGAGGGGTGAGTTAAGAGAGGGGAACCCAGTCGAAAGGGTTCCCCTCTCTTACGGTTTTCGCCTAGGCCTTTTGGCGGCAAAAGGCCGGAGATTCGTTTTGCTCTCTTTTACAAAAGAATAGCAACCCTTTTGGCGGCAAAAGGTGAGGATATTTTATCGGTCTTTTACTTAAAAGACTTCCGTTCCCTTTAGCCCGCAAACCCCCGTACACCCATTTTGCACACTTTTTCTAAAAGTTTAATGTTCCCCTGTCACTAACCGATAGTAACGCCCTTTTTGCTCCATCAGTTGCGCGTGCGTGCCGGCCTCGGCGATGCCCTTGTCGGCGATATACAATATACAGTCGGCCTTGCGGATCGTTGACAGGCGGTGCGCGACGACAAAGCTGGTGCGTCCCTGTAGTACCACGTCGAGCGCCTTTTGAATTTTCTCTTCCGTTTCGGTGTCGATGCTCGACGTCGCCTCGTCGAGTATCAAGATTTTCGGGTCGCACAGCATGACGCGCGCAAAGCTCAACAGCTGTTTTTCGCCCGATGACAGCCCCGCGCCGTTCTCCCGCGTCGGCGTATTGTATCCGGCGGGCAGGCGCGCGATAAACTCGTCGGCATGTACCGCTTTGGCCGCGGCAATACATTCGGCTTCGGTCGCCTCGGGGCGCGCATAACGAATGTTCTCCAAAATCGTACCGGAAAATACAAAGCTGTCCTGCATCATCACGCCGACCTGGGTGCGCAACGAATGCAAATTGACTTTGGCCACGTCGTAGCCGTCGATCAGCACGCGGCCGCTTTGCACGTCGTAAAAGCGGCTCAAGAGATTGACGACCGTACTCTTGCCCGCGCCGGTCGGCCCGACCAAGGCGATCATTTTGCCCTCGGGCACGTCGAGATTGAAATGCTCGAGAATGTTGACGCCCTTTTCGTAGGCGAACGTCACGTCCTCGAACGTGACATGCCCGTCAACCGTAGGCAGCGTAACCGCGTCGGGCGCGTCGCAGATCGAGGGCGGCGTCTCCCCCACCTCGAACACGCGCTCGAGGTTGGTCGTCGCGGCGGTCAGCTGCTGCGTCACGTTGGCGATATTGTTGAGCGGTCCGGAAAACATGCCCATATAGGTGATAAAACTGATCAGCTTGCCGATCGTCAGCCCGCCCATGCCGGCCGCCGACGTGGCGAAAAACACCGCCACCCCATAGACCGCCAGCAAGCCGATATAGAAAAAGCCGTCGAGCGTGGGAAACATCAGTTCGTTGAAATGTACGACCCGTAGCCAGCCGCGGTTTGCCTTGTCGTTCAGCTCGCCGTAAATTTCGACGTTGCGGGCGCGGCGGTTGTACGCCTTGGTCACCGGTGTCCCCTGTATGTTTTCGGCAACGTATGCGGTGCGGTTGGAAATCTTGTTGCGTACGGCGCGGTGCCGCTTGGACAGCACTTTCCGCAAGAAGAACACGCAAACGCCCATCGGGACGATCGCCGCCGTGACGACCAACGCCAACCGCCAGTCGAGAATGTACAGCCACAGCAGAATGAGCGCGACTTTGGCCGTCTCGACGATCAGATTGACGACGGCCGACGAAAAGATGTCCGCCAACTCGTTGAGATAGTTGGTGACGCGCACCAAAATCTTACCGGCCGGCCGCGTGTCGTAGTAATCGAACGCCATGCGTTGCAACTTGATAAAGGTGTCGCGCCGCAGTTCGCCCACGATCGTGTGTCCCGTCTTGGACATGAAAAAGGTACGGAAAAATGTATACACGACGTCGGTAATGCCGATCGCGCCCCATGCGCTGATAAACAAAATCGCCGCTTGCACGAACGTCATGCCGGCTACGCCCTCTTTGGTGATCACGTAGTCGATGATATAGCGGTTGAGCATCGGCGGCACGAGCGCGACAAAGCTCATGCCCAACATGATCGCCGCGAATGCAAACAAAACTTTGCGGTGCGGCTTGATAAACTGCCAGGATTTTTTGAGCGACGACCCGTTAAAACGGTAGGTCAGCTCCTCGTCCTCGAAATAACGGTTGCGCGCCATCAGCCGATCGCCTCCCTGTTCTGTGCCGCTTGCGCGGTGTACGTTTGGTAATAGCGTCCCTTTTTCTCCATCAGTTCGGCGTGCGTACCGCGTTCGGCGATCACGCCGTTTTCGAGGAAAAGAATTTCGTCGCAGTGTTCGACGCTCGACGCGCGGTGCGAGGAGATGACCAGCGTGCGGTCGGGATAGGCCTGTTCGATGTTGGCCAAAATGCGCCGCTCGGTATCGAGGTCGAGCGCCGAAGTGCAGTCGTCGAGCAGCAGGACGGGCGCATCTTTTAGCAGTGCGCGCGCCATCGATATGCGTTGCTTTTGTCCGCCCGACAGCCCCAGTCCCCGCTCGCCGACGACCGTTCCGTAGCCGTCGGGCAGTTTTTCGATAAATCCCGCCGCCTCGCTTAAGTCCGCCGCGCGGCGGATCTTATCGTCCTCGACGTCCGGGTCGTAGAACGCAATATTCGATTCGATGGTGTCGGAGAATAGAAACACGTCTTGAAAGACGATCGAAAACAGCCGCCGCACCTCTTCGACGTCGTAACTCTTGATCGAGCGGCCGTTTAGCAGCACCTCGCCGCCCGTCGTCTCGAACAGCCGCGGCAGGGTTTTGATCAGCACGCTTTTACCCGCGCCGGTGCGCCCCATCACGCCCAACTTTTTGCCGTACGGTAACGACAGCGTGACGTCGTGGATCTGCTCGTGGTCGTCGAGGCAAACGCTGACATTGTGCAACTCGATGTCGGGGCAACCTTCGGGCGCCGGCGCGCCGTCGGGCGCGGAGATGACGTTGGCGGTGTTCGCGAACGTAAACATGCGGCCGCCGCAGATCATCGTATTTTGAATGACGCCCAAATAGTTGATGATATTAATCAAGTTGGGATTGATCATGCCGATGTAGGACAAAAACGTGGCGAACTGCCCGGTCGACATATGCCCCGACACAGCGAGATAGGTACCGATCGCCAGCGACGTGACATTGATGATCTGCCCCATAAGATTGAAGATTGCCTGATATTTGGAGACCGTTTTGGCGTGGGTGACGTAGGTATCGCGGTACTCGTCGTTGACGCGGTCGAATTTGTTGAGTTCGACCGATTCGGTCGCAAACGCGCGCACGATACGCACGCCGTTAATGTTCTCGCTGATCATCGTGTTCATATCGGCCGCCGCCTCGCGTATGCGGGTGTAGCGCTTGCGCAGCGTGCGGACATAGCGCACGGTGACAAACGAGGTCAACACGGCTAATATGAGCGGGCATAAGATCAGCGTCCAGTGCATACGCGCCAAAAAGAACACCGCGACGCCGATCGCCAAAAAGAAGTCGATCGTCAGCGACAGATTCTGCGAATAGAAATCCTTAACAATGACGGGATCGGAATTGCAAATACTCAAGAGATCCCCCGACGTGTAACGGTCGAGCACCACCGAATTTTGACTGAGCAGTTTGTCGAACATCGCCGTGCGCATACGCTTTTCGGTGCGCACCCCGTATGCGTGCGAAACGTTCCAACGCACGTAATGGATGGAGTATCGCAAAAAGATCAGCACAAGACATGTCACCGCAATGCGCAGAAACATGGTGAAATAGTCGTCGGCGGCGACATTGTTCAAAACAAACGAAAGCGGATTGTCCGCATTGTATACAGGCTCTTTGCCGAGCGCGGGATTGATGACCCTGTCGAGCATCAACTGCGGCGCTTGCGGCAATAAAGCTACCAGCGCGATGTTGATAAACCCGAACAGCATGACCGTGACCCACGCCGGCGTGTACCGCTTGGCATACCGAAAAGATTCTTTGATAACATTCATACGTAAAACGCCCCTTCCCTACGGAGCGTAGCAGTCTGTACGCCCTCGAAATATCAGGGCGCATTTTCCTCCTACTTGCATTTGTATGAATGATCATCTTACATGGGCCGCACCGTGCAAAAAGTAATTGAACACAGTTTACTACCATGCAAACAAAAAGTCAATGGATTTTCGCTATAATTGTATTGTACAAATTTGCCTTTTTTGTAAACAACAAATTATTCTATTTCCACGTCCGCCGGCGGCGGCAACGACGGTTGCGCGGACTGCTTGCGTTCGCGCATACACAGCATCACGCTCGCTACGGTATCGGCGACAAACACGAGGTGCGCGATGATATAGGCGATCTCCGCCTGTAATGTCGTTTGTTTTGTGCGCAACCGATAAATCATATAGCCGATCGTGTATGCGGACGTGACGAACAGTACGGCGTAGGCAATGCCGACCATCATCGGCACGACAAACAGCAACGACCACGCCAAAAACGGATTGAGAAACCCGGCAACGATCAATAAACAGAAAACGAAATGTATAATAAAGAACGGGATCAAGCACAGTTTTGCGACCATGATCGAGCCGAACACCGGCTGCTGCGGCAAAAAAATTTGCAAGACGGCGAAAGCGATGTTGACAAGTCCCAGCATTCCGGCCACCAGTCCGAGTATTGCCGCGGCGATCGCAAATTCGGCCGCCGCACGGTTGTCCGCCAAGAGCAATACAAACGCGATCCCAAACAAAATTTGCATACTGTACAAGGCGGCAATGAACGATGTCAGCAACGCTTTCATATCGGATCTCTCCTTTTTTATCGAGTGTATTCCGCATTTTTCTTGAGATTGCCGCGCTCGCTATGCTCGCTCGCAATAGAGCTAAAGACAAAGCCTCGTGGAAAGCAGTAAAACCATTTGTCATTCCGAGCGAAGTCGAGGAATGTACGCAGGCGTATAAAATGATTGATTCGCTACGCTAGCCCCTCCACTTACGCTCCGAGGGTGACAAAGTGTGTGCGCACTCGTTTTCTCTCAGACATTTTGTCACAGCTCTAATGCCATGGTCGACGCGTTTTTGCTTGCCGCCTACACGTCCTCGACTTCGGCAATGCGCCCGGCCGACACGCGCATGGCGCGGTAGCCGCGAAGGGCGTCTTTGATTTCGCTCGAAATGTGCGTACATGTGACGATCGTCTGCACGTCGACCGACTGCAATAGCTGCCGTTGCCGACCGGGGTCGAGTTCACTTAACACGTCGTCTAACAGTAGCACGGGCGCCTCGCCCGATTCGGCGCGATACAGTTCCAGTTCGGCGAGCTTGAGGCTCAAGGCCGCCGTGCGCTGCTGCCCCTGCGAACCGTAGGTGCGGCAATCGGCGTCGCCGACCGTAATGCGAATGTCGTCGCGCTGCGGCCCGGCGTGGGTGAACCCCAGTCGCAGATCGCTCTCGCGCGTGCGGGCAAGCTCTTCGATAAACGCAGCCTCGATCGTCTCCGCCGTATCCCCCGCAATGCCCTCGTAGCTTAAACAAAGCGTCTCCTTGCCGCCCGACAGCCGACTGTGCGCCGCCGCGGCATAGACGCTCAGCCGCTCGATAAAGCCGCGCCGCGTCTTGATAATGCGCGCGCCCTCGTGCGCCAACTGCATATCCCACACTTCGATCGCCGCATGGTTGCCCGACTTGATCAGCTTGTTTCTTTGGCTTAATATGCGGTTGTAGCGATTTAATAGATAAAAGTACGGCTTAGACAGTTGGCACAGCGCAATGTCCATAAACCGCCGCCGCTCCCCCGGCGCGTCCTTTACGATCGACATCTGTTCGGGCGAAAATAAGACGGTCGCCACCACGCCCATCAGCTCGCCCAGCCTTGTCAGCGGCATACGGTTGACCGACACGCATTTGCCGACCGTCTTATCGATGACCGCCTCGACCTCGTCGTCGCCGTAGCGTTTGACAACTTCGGCCTGTACCCGCGCGCGGTCGGCGTTCCAGCGGATCAGCTCGCGGTCGCGGGTGACGCGCGGACACTTTCCGAGACTGACCAGCATGACCGCGTCGACTAAGTTGGTCTTGCCTTGCGCGTTGTCGCCCATGAGGATATTCATCCCGTCGGCAAACGAGACCTCTTGTTCGGTATAGTTGCGGAAATCGCGCAAATGCAAACTCTTTAAGACCATACTACCAGTATACCAAAAAACACGCCCGAAAAGCAAATCTTTCGAACGCGTTTTTTTGCATTGTTAGGCCGGGATCAAGTCGCAAGCCACCTGTCCGATTCCGCCCGACGCCGCACTGCCGTACACCGCGCCGCGGAACTGCTCGAGCAATTCGGTACACTGCGCCGTTTTGCCGATACTGCTTATGTCGAACGTATCGAGGCCGGCGATCTTGCGCAAGATCGTCTGTTGCGCTTCGGTCATATTGTTAAAGCGGAAGTACACCGAAGAATACTGCGTGCCGTCGTAGGCGAGCAACACCGTCGCATACACCGTTTCGGGCAACAACGCCGACGCGATGCCAGCATCAGCCGTATCGGCAAACTCGTCGATCGGCATTTCAAAAGTGAGCGCGATCAAGTCTTTACCTGCGTGCGCGTTCAGGCTGCCGTCAAACCCGTTCAACATATCGTAAGCCGCCTGTTCGGCTGCGTTCTTTGCGCCCTTTTGCACGACGACCAACTGCTTGAGCGTCCCCAGTTTTTTGGTGTCCGCATCGCCGTTTGCGATCGCCTGTTGTACCAAATATCCCATTTGCTTGTCGGTGTAAACGTACTTACCGCTTTCGACATTCGGCGTTGCTTGCGTAGCGATCGGGTTGAACAGCAATGCGCTTTCGGAATAGTTGAACGCCGACTCGCCCGCGTACATGCCCTGCACCGCGCGGCGCAGATTTTCGGCGACTTCCGCCTCCGTCTCGCCGTAGCCCGCGCCGGGATCGAGTTCGGCCGCGCGCGCTAAGAACCGATAGAAGTCGGGCAAGCGTATGCCGACGCCTGCGACAAATTCGACGTCGCCCATCTTCTCGCGCATGGCGTTCATCTGTTCGTACAGCATTTGCCCCATGTCCTTGGCAATCGTCTCGGGGTCGACGATCTCGCCGCCGAACATACCGAGCATACGCATCAAGTTGTTTTGTTCTGTCTCCGACATATCGTTGACGGCAAAGGTCGTCGGATAGGCGGTTGTTTCATTCTCGATGATCAGCTTATCTGCGTCGTCGGTAATGTATACAGTCAACGTCGCATATACGCGGTTGACCGGGATCAAATGGACGTTGACGCCGGCGAGCGCCGCGACGTCGATACGCACAAGTACTTTTAGCGCCGCATCGTAGCCGTCTGCCGCCTCGATCGAGACGCCCTCGACGGTAAATTGCCCGTCATCGCCGCCGATCGCGCCGTCCATCTTTTCGACAAACAGTCTTGCCAGTTCGGCCGCAGACAGCACGGGACGCAAGCTGCCGACCGGTCGACTTTCCGCCCGCAATTTGTCTACGTCGAATCGACCGGCGTCGAACTCCCCGTCGAGTGTCGACAGCGTCGTCAGCAACGTGTCGAAGTCGGTAATGTTGTCGGCGTGGTGCGCTTTCAAGTAGTAATTATTCTGTAAGGACCTAAGCAGCGCGTCGTAGTTCGCGGCCGCCTCGTCAAGCCCAACTTGCAACGCCTCGACCCGTTCGGCCGCTTGCGCGTTGGACGAATCGAACTTGTACATATTGTCGAACACCGCTTTAATGTCGGCGGCGGCTACGGTCTCGCCGTCCTTGGTGAACACCGTTTTTTCCAGCAAGCCGTACACCGACGGCAAAAGAATGTCGACGGCGTCGTCGGCCACGTCCTCATAGCCGGGTTTACCGTCTTTCTTCTCTTCGGCCAGTTTCGACGGCTCGAACGTCAGCACCAGATAGTCGCGCATCGAGTCGAGCATTCCGTTGACCGAATCGGCGATCATCGCCGTCAAGTCCTGCGTGTTGAACCCTTCGATGCCCAGCTTGTCGAACACGGCAAGCAGTTCGGCGGTCTCTGCGGCCGACATATTGTTGTAGGTCAACGTCGGCGCGATCCGCACGACGCCGTCGGGCAAGCCGGTCGTCACGTCGACCTGCACGCCGATGACGATCTTTTCGGGCAGGAAGGCGTTTAGTAGCGTACTCATGCCGCCCATATCGCCCAGCATGGCGGTGAAATCGACGGCCGCGCGCAGGTCGACGAAGTCGTGCGTCGTTTCATCGATCACGCGTTTTAAAAGCGCGACCTGTTCGACGTCGAACTTGACGTCGCCGAACGCCGCCGAATCGGCTTTCAGCGTCTCGGCCACGATCGCCGCCAACATCTTGTCGGTCAGCGTAATGCGCAACTCGTCCTCGGTCTTGCCCGCGCTCGTCTCCCCCAAGTGGGACAGATCGAGCATATCGGTCAGCGCGCCCTCGCCGCCGAATGCGGCAACGATCTCGGCAAACGTATATTCGCCGCCGTCCGGTTTGGTCGTCTTGAGACAGTATTTATTTTTCAGTTCGTCGATAAACGCCTGTTGATAATCGACCTTTTTCATTTGGTCGGTGACGTCGGCCGGGTCGGCTACGTACACTTTTTGCCCGCTCTTGTCGCCGTCGTTGAACACATACCAGTGGCGGTAATCGTGTTCGGGCGTGACCGCCTCCGCCTCTGCCGTCACCAGGCGGCTGAACGCGAACAGCACGTCCTGCCCCGTCAGTTTATTCTCGCCCGCCTCGTCCTTCGACGCCATATTGGCCAGTACGCCGTAGGTGTCGAACTTGAGCGTGCCGTCCTCGACCTTGGAGAAATCGGCGATCTCGTCGACCTTTTCGACCGACGGCGCAATGCTTTCGGTCGCCATTTGGTTGAGCTTTGCCTCGAAGTCCTCGCCGGTAATACCCTTAATCAACTTATAGGTGCCGGCCACCTTTTCGCCGGTGATACGGTTGAGCGACAGCTCGATCCCGACGTTGTCGGTCAGCCCGATACTCGCGGTCATATACAGGTTGTTCGGTAAAAGCGTCTTTAGCCCGAAGTGCGCCAGTCCCGCCAAAAAGGAATTGGGGATATACTTGCGCATCGCGCTTTTGGCAATGTCGGACAGCTTGACCTGTACGGTGATGTCGGCCATGGTGACGGTTTTGGTTTCGCCGCGCAAGCCGTTTTCGTCGAGGACGGCGCGGTCGCGTTTGGCAAAACGGATCTGCCGCACCGCCACTGCGTCGGACAGATTTTGCATACCTACCTTTTCCAGCGTTTCGGCGACCTCCGGTATTTCGTCGGTCGCCGCCGCAAGTACACGGTTGACGAACGCGGCCAACTGCTTGTCGTTGAGGCTGAATAGATACTCGTCGTGCTTATCTTTTTGATAGGCGGACAGCCGCGCGTAATCGACATTTTCGCGCGTCATCAGCGATGCGACGAAGTCGAGCAGTTTGTTGTTCTCTTGTCCCGATTCGGTTTCTTCCGCCCCGGAAGTCGCGCGGCGCAAGGCGTTGTACAGCGTTTCGTCCTTTTCGCCCTCGTCCTTTTGCAAGAGGATCTTGACCGCTTGCGTCAGATCCAGTTCGGCATCGTCTTTTAAGAATAACTGGTGCTTGATCTCCGCGTCGAATGCGGCTGCGTCGACGTCGGTGTAGCCGTAGTCAACGATCTTTTTATCCGAAGCCCAGTACAGGCCGTTGACCACGCCCAAGCATTCGCCCAGCCCCATGTCATAGTGTTCTTTGGTAAATCGATGCAAGAAAAAGCACCCGACGGCCGTGCCGCCGGCAAGCAGTACCAGCATGACGACCCACACCGTCAAAAGACAGGTACAGCAGGCTGATTTCTTTTTGGGTCTGTCGGACACGACCACCGGTTTCTTACCCATTTTACTTTCTCCTACCTTTTCGATACAACACAAACAGCCGCCGGGTGGCGGCAATTCTTGTTCGCATATATCAACATTATACTATACAGGTATCGATTCGTCAACACGAAAGCAAAATTTATACCCTTTCTAATCGTATTCTAATCTTCCGCAGATTGCGTCGGCGCATCCGTTTCCGCAGTGCGCATAGCGGTAAACAGCGCGTCGAGCGGTTCGGCAGCAAGCGGTCGGGTACACAGCGAGACGATCGGCAACACGATACAGCCGACCGCCATGGCGTACACGCCGATCGCGGGCGGACTGAAAAACGACGCGGCCGCCGCCGGCAAAGTCAAGGACAGAATATACAGCACCGCGGTGACGGTCAGCCCCGAAACGATCGAAGCATACGCGCCCGCTTTGGTCGCGCGTTTCCAGTACAGGCCGAACAGGTACGGCGCCAAAAAGCACCCGGCCAGCGTCCCCCAACTGAGCGACATCAGATTGACGATGCCGGCGGGCTGGAATATGGCGATCAGCACGCTGACGGCGATAAACGCAACGCACAGCATACGCATCAGCAGATTGACATGGCGATCGGTCGCGTCCTTTTTGATATAGCCCTTATAAAGATCGACGGCGACCGCGCCGGCGGATGAGAGCGTCAGCGACGACAGCGTCGACATACTGGCCGACAGCACGAGCACGGCGATCAGCCCCAAAAGCCCGGCCGGCAACGCTTTCAATAGCACCTCGGGGATAATACGGTCCGCCCCGCCCGACGCGAGCAGCCCCGGCGCGTCGACGATGTAACGGGCGAGCGCGCCGACAAAGTATGCGCCCACGCCGATGACGAGCGCAAAGCCGGACGAGATCCAAGCGGCTTGGCGAATGCCGGTTTCCGATTTGACGGTGTGAAATTTATGTACGATCTGCGGCAGTCCCCAAACGCCGAAACTGGTCAGCAGCGTCAGCATCAACAGCGTATAGCCGAACGCCGCGCCGTCCTTGGTAAAGGCGGGAAAGAATCCGAGCTTGTCGGCCGCGAGTTTGGAAAATGCGTCGATCAGGCCGTTGACCGTTTCGTAGTTGACGACAAAGCCGACCATAATGACGACGCCGATCAGCATGATAATGCCCTGGAAGAAGTCGGTCACGACGGTGGCGAAGTAGCCGCCGAAAAACAGATAGAGCGCGCAAAGCCCCGCCATGATCAGTACCACCGCCCAAAACGGAATGCGGAACACCAACTCGAACAGGTAGCCCAACCCTTGGTAAACGCTGGCGGCATACGGCACCAAAAAGATAAAGATCAGCAGCGACATTACGAGCTTGATGTGCCGCGAGTCGTAACGCTTTTCAAACATTTCGGGCATGGTGCGCGCGGCAAAGTGATGCGTCAGCCGCCGCGTGCGCTTGCCCAACACCTTCCAGGCGATCAGCGAGCCGATGACGGCGTTGCCGAGGCCGATCCACAGCGTACCCAACCCGAAGTCGTAGCCGTTTTTACCGGCGTAGCCGATGAAGATGACGGCCGAAAAATACGTCGTTCCGTAGGCAAACGCCGTCATGATCCCGCTCATGCCGCTGCCGGCCAAAAGAAAGTCGTTGACCGTGCGGCTGCGCTTGCGGGTAAAGTACGCCGCGGCGGCAAGCCCGATACAGTACGCAACCAGCACCAAAATATTGAATAGCATTTATATCTCCCCGTACTGTAAATCGATGACCGCTTGTAATGTAAATCCTTCCAAAATGTTTTGCACGGCAATTTCGACCTGCTCGCGGACGTGCGCGGCTTGCGCCTTGAACGGCGCGGGCAGACAGATATGCAGGTCGACGCGGCGTTCGGCATAGTGAATGTCGAGGTCGTGCATACCGGCGTTCGGGTACACGCGTAAAACGTCCTCGATCGCGTGGCGAATGCGGTTGAGCGTGACGTCGCCGGTTTCGATCGGGTCGCAGTGCAACACCAGTTCGACGCCGGTCTCTTCGTAAGCCTTGTGTTCGAGCGCGTCGAGTACGGCGTGCGCCTCGCGCACCGAAACGTCGCCTTCGAATTCGGCGTGCGCCGACGCGAGTTTGCGATTGGGGCCGTAGTCGTGAACGCGTAGATCGTGGACGCCGACGACCAGGTCGCCGCCCAAAATGATCGCCCGCAACCGCTTTTCGGTATCGGGGTCGCCGCCGCGCCCCAGCAAGCGGCCGACGGTCGACAGCAACAGTTTGACCCCGCCGAACACGATAAACAGCGAGATCAAAAGACCGACGATGCCCTCGAGCGGATAGGCGACAAACAGATTGACGACGACGGCCACGAGCAGCCCGCTTGTGACGGCGACGTCGGAAAAGCTGTCGAACGACGCGGCGCGCAGCATATCCGATCCCAGTTTCTTGCCGCGCACGAGATAGAACACGCCCATGAACAGCTTGACGGCAATGCTCGCCCCCAACACCGCAAGTGCGATCGCGTCGTACTCGACGCGCATCGGCGTTATGATCTTGCCGATCGACGAAAGGATCAGTTGAAAGCCGACGACGATGATGACGACACCGATCAAAAGCGTGGCGATATACTCGTACCGCCCGTGTCCGTAGGGGTGTTCCTTATCGGCGCCGCGACCGCCCAAAGCGAACGATACGACGGTCATTGCGCTCGATCCTGCGTCCGATAGGTTGTTGGCCGCATCGGACACAATGGAAACAGAGCCGGCGATCAGTCCGACCGCCAGCTTTGCCGCTCCCAGCATGACGTTGAGCGCCACGCCGATCAATCCGGTTAAAATACCGCTTTTTTGTCTGTTGTTTTCTACCACTGCGTCTTGCCGTCGAGCGCCTTTACGATCGCCGTTTCGTCGTTGCGTTCGGGCATTGTCACGTTGTCGTACAGTTTCCACTGTTCGGCGATCGTTTCGGTGTCGCCCGGCTCGATGGTCAGCATGGGCGAAAGCACCTCGATCTCGATAAAGTCCTTGCACGTATAGCTTTCGAAGTTGCAACTGTAGTTCGGGTACTCCGCGCCGAAATAGTATTCCATGCGCTTGACAAACAGCTGATTATGGTTAAAGTACGCGGCATATCCCTCGTCGATGCTCATGCCGAACTTAAACGGCGGCGTTTCGAGCGTGTCGGGCTTGACGGTGACAAACTTTTCGCCCCAGTAGACGCGGCGGTCGTTCATCTTGCCGTAAGGCCACAGGCTGATGTTGGCGTTGGCGACAAGCCCGGTGTCGAGCGTCGAGATCGGCGCGGTCAAAAGCCCGCCCACGGCAAACTGCGACAAGCCCCAGATCGAAAGCTCGACGTCGAACAGGCCGCAGTTTTCGATAAAGTGCGTCAGCGTCACTTCGCCCGCGTCGTTGATCTTGACGTCGAAGCCGCGGCGCAACATCGTCTCCTTCTCGATCGGCGCCGTCACCTTGCAACCGTCGCCGAACAGTTTGACGTCGCAAGGGTTGTTGTCGCTGAAATAGGTGCGGTTTTTGTCCTCGGGCGCGTGCCAAATACGGTGGCCGCCGTAGGCTACGAACTTGTCGGACTTGATCACTTTGCCTTTGGTGTCCTCGAACACCGCCATGTGATTTTTGCCGCCGTTGTGGGTTAAACCGATAATGCGCGGTCCCATGTCGACGGTGACGTATACGTCCGTCCCCCCGCCCGAAACCCGAATGCAATTCCACCCTTCGAACTTGACTTTTTCTACCTTGACCATACGAAAGAAACTCCTTTATAGAATGTTGATTTTGTTGTTGCAATGAATGCGGTTTCGTTTTGACCGCAAAAGATTGCCGCGCGCACTTCGTTCGCTCGCAATGACAGTAATGCAGTGTCATTGCGAGCAACGCGAAGCAATCTCTTGCAGTGGAACAAATCGTAGTCCCGCCTCTCACGACGGCGGAGAGCGTCACGGTCGGACATCTTTCTGACGGCGGAGACGGGGGCAACCGCCACTTGCGACGGCGGAAAGCGTCACGGTCGGACATCTCTCTGACGGCGGAGACGGGGGCAACCGCCACTTGCGACGGCGGAAAGCGTCACGGTCGGACATCTCTCTGACGGCGGAGACGGGGTAGCGCCACTTGCGACGGCGGAAAGCGTCACGGTCGGACATCTCTCTGACGGCGGAGACGGGGGTAGAGAGACACAACAGTTGGCAAGTCGGCTTAGGAGTGTAGTTCGTTCTACTCGACTAAAGCCGACTTGCCAAGCGTAGTGTCTATATGCCCCCGTATACGCCGTCAGAAGATGTCCGACGTATCGTTGGGATCCACTTTCAATATCTCCTCCGCCGACTGCTCGCTTAAATCGTGGCCGTCGTCGTCGGGCGGCGGCGTGTAGTCGTCGAGGGGGACGGCCGCGGTCGGGTCGAAGTCGTCGGAAACGGCGTTATCGACGGTAAACGTGCCGTCGTGCGCGGGCGCGCTCTCTTCGCTGTGCGTGCGGTCGACGTCGACGAATCGGACATACGGGCCTTCCCAACGCAAGTTGATCGTGCCTTGCGAGCCGTTACGGTGCTTGGCGATGATCAGTTCGACCTTGTTGCGCTCCTCTTCGGTAATATTCGGCTCGTTATTGTCGTGTTCGCGGTAAATAAACATGATAATGTCGGCGTCCTGCTCGATCGCGCCCGATTCGCGCAAGTCGGACATCTGCGGCCGCCCCTTTCTCTGTTCAATGGCGCGCGACATCTGCGACAGCAACAGAATCGGCACGTCCAGTTCGCGGGCGGCGATCTTCATCATACGGGTGATCGTCGAAATTTCCTGCTGACGGCTTTCGACACGGCCGCCCATCGTCATCAACTGCAAGTAGTCGATCATGACGAGATCGAGACCCTGCTCGCGCTTTAAGCGGCGGCAACGCGACACGATTTCCATCGGGGTCATGTTGGAACTGTCGTAAATGTGAATTTTGGCTTTATCGAGGCGCGCCTTGGCGTCCATGATCCGTTTCCATTCGGCGGCGGTCAGATCGCCGGCGTTACAGCGCGTCATGTCGACGAGCGCTTCCGAACAGATCATACGTTTAGCCAGCTGCGTGTACGGCATTTCGAGCGAGAACACCGCGCACGAATACGGGTCGACTTTGCCGGTCGGCGATTTGCGTTCGCGGGAAAGCGCGGCGTGCTGAATGATATTCATGCCGATACTGGTTTTGCCTTGGCCGGGGCGCGCCGCCAGCAGAATAAGGTCGGAACGCTGCAAGCCGTTGAGCAGGCGGTTCAAGGACGCAAAGCCCGTCGTAATGCCGCGCGTCGCTTTCGGGTCGCGGCACAGTTGTTCGAGCTTGTCGATGACCTCGCTGGTCGCGCGCGCAATGGGGACGAAACTGCCGCTGTCCCCTTTTTCGGCAATGGCGTAGATCTCGCGCTCGGCCAAAGAGACGGCCTCGTTGTCGGGGTCGCCGGTGTAAGCGCAATCGATGATTTTTTCGCTCGCGTCGATCAGTCGTCTGAGCGTCGCATTCTTTTTGATGATTTCGAGGTAGTATTTATGGTTGGCCGCCGACGGCACGACGCCGGTCAAGCGGGTGATATACTCCACCCCGCCGGCCGCCTCGGTCGTCCCCTGCGACTCCAACTCTTCGATGAGCGTGACGAAATCGATCGGCACGTTACGTGCGTAGATATTGCACATCGCGTCGAATATGACTTTGTGCGCTTTGGAGAAAAAGTCCGCCTCTTTCAGTTCGGACAGAATGCGAACGGACGCCTCCTCGTCGAGCAGGACGCACCCCAAAACCGCCGCTTCGGCTTCCGTGTTGTGCGGCCGAATCCGCGCCTTCAAATTGGGGTGATTTGGATTGAATTCTTCTTTTTGTTTAGGCATTCATTTTCTCCTTACCGATTCGGTAGAAACACCGAAAAGTATTTTCGCCTTTTCCGTTTCGGCGCTTGCCTTAATAATATGTTGACGATTCCGTCAAGTCTTTTGCTTCCATCGTACTTTTCGTGCGCCGAAAAGTACCAAAAGGCGCCGGTGACACTTTCGACTGTGTCCCCGGACCCCCGCAACGACAAGGGTGATACCCTTGACCCGTGCTGCAATGTGCGTTACCGAAAACAACAGAAACATACGCCGTCACGGAGTGCAATAATAACCCTGTGACGATTGACGGCAAAAATGCAAACCGCTACTTACGATGGCGGAGACGGACAACCGTGTACTGACGGCGGCGGAGACGGGCAACGGGGGTGCTATCGGCGGCGGAGACGGGTGTGGAGAGACACAACAGTTGGCAAGTCGGCGAGGGAGTGTAGTTTGATCTATTCGACCGAGCCGACTTGCCAAGCGTAGTGTCTATACGCGCCCGTATACGCCGCCGCGTTACTTTTTGCCTTTCTCCTTCGCCTCGGCCTTAAGCCGCAACGACGACGACAGAATTTTTTTGCGAATGCGGATACTTTTGGGAGTGACTTCCAACAGTTCGTCGTCGGCGATAAACTCGATCGCTTGTTCGAGCGACATCGTTTTGGGCGGGATCAGACGAAGTGCGTCGTCGCTGCCGGCCGCGCGCATGTTGGTCATTTGCTTGCGCTTACAGACGTTGACGACAATATCGCCGCCTTTGGGGTTTTCGCCGACGATCATACCCTCGTACACTTTGACGCCCGCGCCGATGAACAGCGGGCCGCGCTCCTGGGCGTTGAACAGGCCGTACGGCACGGCGTCGCCCGCCTCGTGCGCGATCAGCGAACCGCACGGACGGCGGTCGATCTCGCCGCGGTAGGTGTCGTAGCGGTCGAACACCGAACTCATCACGCCCTCGCCCTTGGTGTCGGTCAAAAATTCCGATTTATAACCGAACAGGCCGCGCCCCGGCACGGAAAACACTAAACGCATACGCGCGCCCATCGGCGTCATCGAAACCAGTTCGCCTTTTCTTACACCCATTTTCTCCATAACGACGCCGACGCTTTCTTCCGGCACGTCGGCCGTCATCGTGTCGATCGGCTCGAGCAGTTTGCCGTCCTCTTCCTTGTACATGACGCGCGGCATCGACACCTGAAACTCGTAGCCCTCGCGGCGCATCGTCTCGATGAGGATCGACAAGTGCATTTCGCCGCGGCCGCACACGCGGAATGCGTCGGCGCTGTCGGTCTCGGTAATGCGGATCGAAACGTCGCGTACCGCCTCCTTAAACAGCCGCGCGCGCAAATGCCGCGACGTGACGAACTTGCCCTCTTTGCCGGCAAACGGACTGTCGTTGACCGAAAAGGTCATTTCGACGCTGGGCTGGCTGATCGGCGGGAACGCGATCGCCTCGACGGCGTTCGGATCGCACAGCGTGTCGCCGATCTCGACGCCCTCGACGCCCGACACGCACACAATATCGCCGACGCCCGCCGACTGTACGGCGATACGGGTCAAGCCCTCGAACTGATAGATATTCGTCACCTTGGCCGGCACGCGCTTTTCCTTGTGCCAGTTGGTCAATACGACCGGCATATTTTGCTTGAGCATACCGCGCTCGATCCGGCCGATGCCGATCGTTCCCACGTACTCGGAATAGTCGAGCGCCGAAACCAACATTTGCGCCGGGCCTTCGTCGTCGCCCTCGGGCGCGGGAATATGCCGCACGATCGTCTCGAACAGCGGTACCAAATCTTCGCCCGCCGTGTTCGCGTCGGTCGAGGCGGTGCCGTCGCGTCCCGAACAGTACACAAACGGGCTGTCGAGCTGCTCGTCGGTCGCGTCCAACTCCATCAAAAGCTCGAGTACTTCGTCGCACACTTCCCCGATCCGCGCGTCGGGACGGTCGATCTTGTTGACAACGATGATCACCTTGTGTCCCAGTTCGAGCGCCTTGCTCAACACGAATCGCGTCTGCGGCATCGGCCCCTCGTAGGCGTCGACCAAAAGCACGACGCCGTTGACCATTTTGAGGATACGCTCGACCTCGCCGCCGAAATCGGCATGGCCCGGGGTGTCGACGACGTTGATCTTGTAGTTGCCGTACTTGACGGACGTGTTTTTGGCTAAGATCGTGATGCCGCGCTCGCGTTCTAAGGCATTCGAGTCCATGACGCGCTCGGCCACCTGCTGGCCTAAGCGGAACACGCCGCCCTGCTTGAGCATTTGGTCGACCAGCGTGGTCTTGCCGTGGTCGACGTGTGCGATAATTGCTACGTTTCGGATGTGGTTGTTGGTCATACGGGTAAAATTTGTTTCCTTTATGTTAAATGGAGTTTTTAAAGTGTACGTTCTTCATGCGGAGACGGACGGAATGTCCGACGGCGGAGAGCGGTGCGATAGGACGCAACAGGCGGTGAAACGGCGCGGGCGCGACGCGGCGGCACTTAAGTGCCGTAAAAAATGTTCGGGGAACATTTTTTAGCCAAAGCGGGGAGCAATTTGTAATTGCGACCTGGGCGTAGTTTAGTCTACATGACAGTGCCGTTTCGCCGCACGTAGCGTCTTAGCGTGCCGTTATACGCCGTCGGTTAGTAGCGGAAGCTATTGTCGACCGGAAGGTTGTCGCCGTTCGGTTTCGACGGGTCATAGGGATAGCGGTCGAGTAGCGTCTCTTTCTTTTTCTTTTTGCGGGTGACAAGCAAGATGACGGCCACCGTCAAACCGGCGACGACCAGCGCGGTAATATTCCAGCCCAAGCTGTTGGGACGGTAATATTTGAGCGTGATCGTCTCGTCGGTCTCGTCGAACTTGCGCTCCCACAGATAGTAGGTGTTGCGGCCGATCTTGACTTTGGTTCCGGTCGACGCCATGCGCGACGAGCCGCCCAAGTATAATTTGAGCGTCATGTCGCCCGGGTCGTAATTTTTAACAAGCGGGAACGCCTTGTCGAGCGGCGGCAACACTTCCACCCAAACCTGCCCCGCGCCTTCGACGTTGTGAAAGTAGCCGATCCCGTTTTTGAGCATTTGCATCAAGCTGCCGTTCTGCCCCGCGGCCGCCTCGTCGTAATCGGTGCGCAAGCCGTTGAACGGGTTGGGCTGCGTGACCTCGATGACATAGGCGTAGAAATAGTTTTTGACGGTCTGAATAACTTCGTCGTCCTCTTCTTCGTCGTCCGCGTCGGATATGGGAAATCGGCGCGTCATCTGCGCAACGAAGTCGCCGCCGACGGTGTTGCCCTCGTACTCGTATTTGCTCCCGTCGCCGAACGTGACCAGGTCGCAGAACGTCGCCAACCATTCGTCCAACCTCCAGCGTTTATAAGAGTTGGGTTTGAGCGCGGCCGTCTTTTCCAGTTCGTTGTACAATCGTTCGGGAACGCTGATCTCCAGCATATGCACGTACTCGCTCGACGTCGAGCCGGTATACAGGCTGACGCTTGCGCCGCACGCGGTAAGCGACAGTACCGAAAGCAGCGCGAGTAAACTTGCGACAAACTTTTTGGCCATGAATTACAGCGCCTTCAGCTGCGCGAGCGTCTCGGCAAATTCGGCGGCCGCCGCCTCGAACGGCTCCGACTTTTTAAGGTCGACCCCGGCCAGTTTCAACACCTCATACGGCGACATGCACCCGCCGGCCGACAGGAAGTTTTTATACATATCGAGGCGGTCGCCTTTGAGGATGCCGCGCGCGATGTCGACGGCGGCGGTCAAGCCGGTCGCGTACTTATAGACATAGAACGGCGTATAAAAATGCGGAATGCGCGCCCACTCGTAGCGGATCTCTTTGTCGTGCGTCACGCCCTTGCCGTAGTACGTTTTGTTAAGTCCGTAGTACAGTTCGCTCAAGCTGTCGGGCGTCAAGGGTTTGCCTTCCATATCCATTTGATGCGCCGCGGCCTCGAACTCGGCAAACATCGTCTGCCGATAGATCGTCGTGCGGAACATATCGAGATAGTACGAAAGCAAATATTTTTTGAACTCGCCTTCGGCGTTGGCGATCATGTGCTTGAGTAGCAGCACTTCGTTGACCGTCGAGGCGACCTCTGCGACGAAGATCGCGTAATCGCTCTTCATGTACGGCTGATTCTTTTGCGAATAATAGGTGTGCATGGCGTGTCCTAATTCGTGCGCAATGGTGAATACGGCGTGCGTCGTCAGCGTGTGGTTCAATAATACATACGGGTGTACGCCGTACACGCCCATCATGTAGGCGCCGCTGCGCTTGCCCTCGGTCTCGCATACGTCGATCCAACCCTCGTTCTTGGCTCTGAGCAGCAGTTCGCGGTACTCCGCCCCGAGCGGCTTGAGTCCCTCGAGTACCATGTCGAACGACTCTTCGAAGTTGCACTTGAGTTCGCCGCTCTCTGTGATCGGCACATACATGTCGTACATGTGCTGCTCGCCGCCCAACATCTGTTTGCGATACGAAACGTAATCGTGTACCGCCGGCAGACCTTTATGCACAGACTCGATCAAGTTGGAATAGACTTCGGTCGGCACGTTGTCGGCATACAAGGCGCCTGCGATCGCCGACTCGTATCCGCGCGCCTTGGCGTAGAAATTGCTGCGCTTGACGTTGCCCGAATAAAGCGCCGACAGCGTGTTGATCAGCGATCCATACGCTTTGTACACGCCTTTGAACGCGTCGCGGCGGACGCGCGCGTCCTTGACCGACAGGAAATAGCTGTAGCTGCCGTGCGTCAGTTGCGCGGACTTTCCGTTCTCGTCCTTGATCTTGCCGAACGGCACGTCGACCGAATCGATCTTGCGGAACGCGTTGGAGACTGCGCCCAAAGGCTCGGCCGCCATCGAAAGTAGACGCTCCTCTTTGTCGGAAAGAATGTGCGCTTTGACGCGCTTGATCTCCGACAGCATGTAGCTGAAATCGGAAAACGCCGGGTCGGCGATATAGGCGTCGAGTACTTTGTCCTCGAGCGCGGACAGTTCCGGCTCGAGATACGCGAGCGCGGTGTTGACGGCCACCAACAGCGAAGTCGCGCGGTCTTTCAGTCCCGAATAGTGCGAGTCGCCCTGGTCCTCGTCGTTCTTGAGCGCGGTATAGCAGTACAGCTTTTCGAGATGCTTGTTGATCTCGGCAAACGCGTTCAGCGCCTCGAGGCACGTCGCGCGGTCGCCCAACTTGCCCTGATAGGCGGCCAACGTTTCGACTTCGGCCGACGTGGCGTTCAGCTCTTTTTCCCAATCGGCATCGCTCGCAAAAATGTCCTCGGTGTGCCAAATGTACTTGGGATCGACTTCGTTTCTTTTCATGATTCTATCTCCTTTATCATATATTTTTTCGTTTCATCGTTTACGATTTACCGTAGCCGCGCGCCGTCGCACTAATTTTTGTTGCTGTGTATCGGCGCCGGCACCCGCCCACCCCGCTCGATGAATTTGGCGGCGGACAGCGGCGAAATGCGCATGACGGGCGCAGTGCCCCAAAGGCCGCCGAAGTTGATCTCGTCGCCGACCGATTTGCCGATGGCGGGAATGACGCGCACGGCGGTCGTTTTATTGTTGACGACGCCGATAGCGCACTCGTCTGCGATCAAGGCGGCGATCGTGCTGGCCGGGGTGTCGCCCGGGACGGCGATCATATCGAGACCGACGCTACAGACGGCGGTCATCGCCTCGAGCTTTTCGATACACAGGCTGCCTTTTCGCACCGCGTCGATCATGCCCGCGTCCTCGGAAACGGGAATGAACGCACCCGACAGCCCGCCGACCGACCCGGAGGCCATCACGCCGCCCTTTTTGACAGCGTCGTTGAGGATGGCAAGACATGCGGTCGTCCCGACCGCGCCGACCTGCTCAAGCCCCATTTCTTCGAGAATGTGCGCCACGCTGTCGCCGACCGCGGGCGTAGGCGCCAGCGACAGATCGACAATGCCGAATTCGGCGTTCAAAGCCGCCGCCGCCTCTTTGGCGACCAACTGCCCGAGCCGCGTGATCTTGAACGCCGTCTTTTTAATGACTTCGGCCAGTTCGTCGATCGGCGCGCCCCGATAGGCCTCGAGCGCGCTTTTGACCACGCCCGGCCCGGAGACGCCGACGTTGATGACCGCATCGCCCTCGCCCGTGCCGTTGAACGCGCCCGCCATAAACGGATTGTCCTCGACGGCGTTGGCGAACGCGACCACTTTGGCGCAACCGAAGTTGCCGGCGTCTTTCGTCAAGTGCGCAAGTTCGACGATCTTTTCGCCGACGATGCGCACGGCCTCGAGGTTAATGCCCGCTTTGGTCGACGCGACGTTGACCGAACAGCACAGCTTATCGGTCGAGGCGATCGCCTCGGGAATGGTCTCCAAAAAGTCGCGCTCGTAGGCGGTCATGCCCTTTTGCACCAGCGCGGTATAGCCGCCGATAAAATCGACGCCGATCGCTTTGGCCGCGCGGTCGAGCGCTTGCGCGATCTGTACGAATCCGCCGTTCGATGCGCCTATCAGCGACACCGGCGTTACCGAAATGCGCTTGTTGACGATCGGCACGCCGTACTTGGCCGAGATCTCCTCGCCGACTTTGACCAACCGTTCGGCGCGGCGCGTCACCTTGTCGTATACCTTTTGCGCCGTTTTTTCGGCCGACGAATCGATACAGTCGAACAGCGACAGCGCCATGGTAATGGTGCGCACGTCGAGGTTTTGATTTTCGATCATCTTGACCGTTTCGAGTATTTCGTTCTTACTGAATAACATATCGTGTCCTTATGGTTTCCGGGTTTTCGTTATTGTTCCGCATATGCGCCTAAAAGACGAAACGGGTCACACTTTACGCAACACGGGGTCAAGGATCCCCTTGTCGTTGCGGGGGTCCGGGGACACAGTCGAAAGTGTCACCGGCGCCTTTTGGTACTTTTCGGCGCACGAAAAGTACGATGGGCATTCGGGCGTAACGGCCGAAAAAGTGTATCCGGCAGAAACGCTACCGAAAATCAGATTCTGTGCATGGCGTTAAAAATATCCTCATGCTGTATCTTCGCCTGCACGCCGATCTTTTTACCTAAAGTATCGAGTTTGTCGGATAGTTCTTTAACGGAACAGGTCGCTTTCTTTAGATCGGCCAACATAATCATGACGAAATAGTCTTGCAAGACGGTCTGCGAAATGTCCTCGACGTTGACGCCGTGTTCGCTCAAGCAGTCGGCTACGCGCGCGATGATGCCGACGCTGTCCTTGCCGATGACGGTTACGATTGCTCTCATGCTTGTTCTCCTGTGTCCGCGGGCGCGGCTTTTTTCAAAATTTCATATTCCACCAAAATATTGGCGTGCGTGGTAAATCGGATCTTGTCGCCCTCGTTGAACTGCGGCTTTTCGATCGTATGCTCGATCAGCACCTTGCGTAGCGTAATGTCGTCGCGGCGTAGCGGCTTACAGTCGAGTTCCATGGCGTAAAAATACACGCCGTCCTTTAGCGCGATTGCGTCGTCGTAGCGCAAAAACGTCCCTTCGGTGGTGTCTTTCAAGCCGCGCTCGATGTCCCTGAGCATACGGCAGTATTTGGCGGTCAAGCGGAATTTGAGGCTGAAGAAAAACAGCGTAAAGCCGCCGAACAGCGCCGAAAACAGAATCGACAGAACGGTAAACAACACCTGGTTGCCGCGGTCGGCATAGACGACGACCTGATAGATATTGACGCCGATCATCGTGCCGACGGCGATCAGGTATGCGGCCAAAATGCCGAACCAAATGAGCAGCAGCTTTTTTCGCTGTCCGCGCGCGTCGTCTTTATCGTGTTGGCTGAAAACTTCCATGTTAAACCCTCTACCGCATAATTATACCGAATCGGCGGCCGTTTGTCTACCGTCTCGCCCCACTTTTTCAATTATACGATCCGACTGCCGTGCGTACCGTCGGCAGCCAGCACGGTGATGCGGGCGGGAATGCGCTCGATCAACTGCCGACTGTGGGTGACGACGCCGACCATCGTATCGGCCGAAAGGGTAATGAGCGCCTCGTACACGCTGTCGAGCTTGCTTTCGTCGAGCGTGCCGAACCCCTCGTCGAGGAAAAAAAAGCCGTAACTGACGCTTTCGGCCAACATGTCGGAAATGGCGGCCGCCATGCTCAGTGACGCCAAGAACGTCTCGCCGCCCGACAGCGTGACGACGCGGCGCTTGCTGTTTCCGTTCAAAAAGTCGCCGATCGAAAACGTGCCGTCCTCGTAGGAAAGCGTGTACTTGCCGCCCGACAGCGCATTGAGCCGCACCGACGCGGCCGCGGTAAACGCGCGGATATATTCTTCGGCGACGAACTTGACGAGCGCTTTGTCTTTCATCAGTTTAGCCAGCGTTTCGGCCGTGTCGCGCCGCAAGTCGAGCGCCCGCTTTTCGCTTGTCAAAACTTTCTTTTCCGCCAGTTTGCTTTCGTCGTCGCGGCACCGCGTTTCGGCTTCGGTCTGCGTTTTAAGCAGCGTCTCGCGCGCCTCGCGCACCTTGGATAACGCCAGTTCGGCCGCAGAAACCGCCTCTACCGTCACTTCGGGCGCTTCGACGACTGTACGCACGGCCGCAGCGTACTCGCCCTCGGCTTTGGCCTTTTCGGCTTGCAAGCGCTTGACCGTCTCGCCCGCCGCCTTGGCCTTCTCCCGCGCCTCGACTGCCGCCGTCTGCGCGTCCCGTTCGGCGCGTACGAGCGCCGCCTCTTCCGCGGCCAACTGCGCGCCGTTCTTTTCGGCGCACGCGCCGGCCTCGACGCGATAGCGGTCGATATGCGCCGACTTTTCCCGCCCGACCGCGAGTAAATTTTCTTTCTCCTGCGCCGATAAACGGCATTTCCCGTCGAGATCGGCAAACGCTTTTTCAGCCGCCGCGCACGCTTTATCCGCCTTGTCGGCCGCAGACGCGGCTGCCGCCAACGCAACGAACGGCGCAAAATCGGCCGGGCGAACGACGACGGCAGTCGCCTCTTTTTTCACAGTCGCCAATTCGGCCGCTATTTCGGCGTACCGCATTTGTACGCCTTGCGCGACTTTTTCGGCCTTTTCCCACGCCTGTTTTGCCGTTTCGACGTCCGACGTTACGGCGCGTAAATGCACCACGCCGCCGCACACCGGACAAGCGTCGCCTTCGTGCAACCCCTCGAGCACGGCGGCCGTCGCCTGTGCGCGCCGCTCGTTCTCATACGTATGCTTGCACGCGTCGGCATGTGTAAGCGCGGCTTTTACCATTGCTTCGGTCTGCTCGATTTCGGCCGTCAGTATTTCGAGCCGCGCTTTGGCGGCCGCTTGCTTTTCGGTCTCCGCGTCGAACGTCGCGGCCGCCGCTTGCAGTCGCGCCGCCTCGGCCGCCGCCGTCTGCCCCAACGCCGCAAAATCGTCGACGGGCAACTTGCACGCTTCGGCCGCCGCCTTAGCGCGAATCAATGCCTCTTGCGCCTGAACTTTCGTCACCTCGAACGTCGTCGCCGCCGCGTCGCGTCGATCGGTCAAATCCTTTTCCGCTTTCTCGATCTTGCGATACTGCTCCCGCAGCGCCTCGCGTTCGGCCGTCAGTTTCGCCGCCGTCTCGGCCGCCGCCTTTTGCCGCAAAAACGCTTCGCGCTTTGTTGCGATCTCGCGCGCCTGTTCTTCGGCGCGGCGGGCGTTTTCTTCAAGCGTTTCGGGTGAAATTTCGAGTGCGGCGCGGTATGCCGCGACCGCTGTTTGGGCGACAACTTCCAAACGCTTGCGCTCGGCCTCGGCCGCCGTGTATGCGTCGAATTTACGTTTGCCCTCTTGCACGGTCAGCAGCTGCGCCGCCGCCCGCACTTCGTCCTCTTGTAAAGTCTCCGCCTGTTTGCGATAGGCTTTCAACTGCCGTTTTTGCTCGGCGACCGTCTTTTCGGTGACTGTCTCGAGCGGATCGAGGCGTCCTTTCAGTTCGGCAAGCTGCTTGTCCAGTTCGATCACCGTTTTATTGACTTTGCCGTGCAGATCGAACTTTGACAGCTTGAACAGCTTACTGACCGTATCGGTACGCTCGCCCGGCTTGGCCGAAAGAAACCGCGAAAACGCGCCTTGCTGTAAAATGATAACCTGCGTGAACTCGTCGCGCGTTAAGCCCACGATCGATTCGATCGCCGCGTTGACCGCGTCCGCCCCTTGCGCGGCAAGCTGACCGTCCTCGTACAAATAGACCTTGCCGGCGCCGTTTCGGGGATAGCTCCGCTCGACGCGGTAGCCTTTGCCGTCGCGCATACGGAACGAGAACGACACGCGGGCGCGGTCGGCCGACAGGTTGATAAAGTCGTCCTTGCCGCTGCGGGCGTCGGTCGTTTCCTTTTTGATCCCGTACAGCGCGATGATGACCGCATCGAGTACCGTCGTCTTGCCCGCGCCGGTGTCCCCGCAAATACAGAACAGCCGATCGGCCGCAAGCGCGGTAAAGTCGACGACCTGCGTATCGGTGAACGAGTTGAGATTTTCGATTTCGAGATATTCGGGCGTCATGCGTTCCCCTCCGTGAAAAAGGACAAAAACAGCGCGGCCAGTTCTTCGGGCGGATCGCCGCCCTTTTTGTCGCGGTAGAACTGGCGGAACAGTTCGGCCGGCTCGAGGTGTACGCGGCCGACCACCGGCGCGCTCTCGGCGTGCGCCGTCATCTGAATATCGCAAAACGACGGCACGGCACGCAATGCCGCCGTCTCCGCCGCCGTCAGCGGCGCTCCGTCGTACAACAGCCGCACGAACGCGTCGCCCGCGTTTTCCAGCGCGGCGAGCGCCTCAGCCGCCGAACTCGCGTTCAACTTCAAAAGCGGTTTGCCGGCCGAAAGTTCGACCCGCCGCCAACTTTTGTCGGCCGTATCGATAATTGCGACGCTTTTATGTCCCGTCTCGTCGAAATGGTAGTTGAGGATCGACCCGCTGTAAACAATGTTGCGCGCTTTCGATACCGCCGTCGGCTTATGCACGTGGCCAAGCGCGCAGTAATCGCAGGCGGGTACGACGTCGGTCGGCACCAGGACCGCCGCGCCTAACATACGCTCGTCGGTGCCGTTCTGCTCGCCGCCCGCCATAAACAGGTGCGCAACCGCCATATTGAACCCCTCGCCGAATCCTTCGGCCGCACGGGCGAACTGCGCGCGTACCAGCTCGGTGTAGCTGTCGAATCGCTCGCGCTCGCGCGTCTCCGACGGATAGGACAGTAGCGCGAGGTTGAGCCGCTCGCCGTTCTTCTCATAGCGCAAAAACCCTTTGCCGCCCGTAAGATCGTTTTCCCGCACAGCGGAAAAATCGTCGCCCAAATAGATCCGATTGACTGCGGCCAAGGGGTGCGGCGCGCACAGGCGGTCGGCGTCGTCGTGGTTGCCGGCGACCGCGACCAAAATACGCCCGCTCGCCAAGCGCACGGCGGCGCGGTAAAAGAGGCTTTCGGCCTCGGCCGACGGGTTGTAGGTGTCGAACACGTCGCCGGCGACAATGACAACGTCGACGCACTCGTCGTCGGCGATGCGGGCGATCTCGTCGAGTACGGCCGCCTGCTCGTCGAGGCGCGGCTTGTCGCACAGGCGTTTGCCGAGGTGCCAGTCGGATGTGTGCAAAATTTTCATAGCGGAATATTTCCTTTGCGTTTTTTCGGTCGATTGACTTGAATTTTTCGCGCGTACATGGTATGATAGTATTATAGCCCAAAAACCGACGAAATTCAAGCGATTTGAGAAAGGATACACCATGTTTGCAAAGCTGTCGAGCGTCGAAGCGCTCAATCTCAAAATCCAGGTCGACAACCTGTTCATTCTCGAGTACATGCCTTACGCGCCCGAAAGCTATGTCAAAGTCTATCTGTACGGCTTGAGCCTGGCCTCGCACAACCTTGACGCCGACAACTCGCTCGCGCGGATCGCCAAGCGGCTCGACCTCGACGAGGCGACCGTACTCGAGGCGTTCCGCTACTGGGAGGACAACGGCGTCGTGCGGCTTGCCCCCGACGGGTCGGGCGCGGAGTATCTGCCCGTGCGCCCTGTCACCGAAGTGGTGCGCAAGATCCCCAAAGGCAAATACGAGTCGTTCACCGCGCAGTTGGGGTCGATGATCAAGTCGCGCATGATCTCGCAGAGCGAGTACGCCCGCTATTACGACTTGATGGAAAACTTGCACGTCGAGCCGGAGGCCATGCTGGCGATCATTTCCTACTGTTTGCGTCTCCACGGCGAAAAGACATCGGTCAACTACATAGCGGCGGTCGCGCGCAACCTAGCGTTCGAGGGCAACACTACATATGATAAAGTAGTCGAGGCCTTGAACGAGTACGACAACTACACGGCCGACCTCGCCGAAATTTTGAAAGCGCTCAAAACGACGCGCAAACCGGACGCCGAGGATCGGCGGCTGTATCTCAAGTGGATCAAGACCTACGGCTTCGACCTCAACACCGTATTGGAGACGGCGCGGCGGGTCAAGCACGGCGGCATCGCCAGGCTCGACGCCGTACTCGAAAAATACAACGAGCAGCATTTAAAGACCAAGGAGCAGATCGACGAGCATATCGCCAAGCTCGACGCTATGTACGAGCTGACGCGCACCGTCGTCAAGCGGTTGGGCATTTCGCTCGAGCGGCTCGACTACACCATCGAAGTGTACACGTCGCGCTGGCTGTCGCTCGGCTACGACAGCGCCACGCTCGAGGCGATCGCCGACTATTGCTACCGCAGCGGCAAGCGCACGCTCGAGGCGATGAACAACGCCGTGTCGCGCTTTTACGCCAAAGGCCTGGTTTCGGGAGACGCGTTTTCCGCCTATGTCGCCAACGACGTGCGCATTTCCGAACTGCTTGCGACCGCCGGTTGCGATCGCCCCGTCGGCGATTACGACCGCGAATGCTACCGCACCTGGACGCAGGAATGGAAGATGGGCACGCCGCTGCTAAAACGCGCGGCAGAAGCCGCCGCCGGCAAAGAAAACCCGACGGCGTACATGAATAAAATTCTGTCCGGCTGGCACGCGGGCGGCGTGACCGACCCGTCGGCGATCCCCGACAAGGCGCCGACCGTCAGCCAGACGTATTCGTCCGACGAACTGAACGAGATCTTCAACCGCTTGACCGAGGAGGATATTTGATATGGACGTCTCTTCCGCTATCGAGACGGTGCGCAAAAATCGGGCGGCCGACCTCGACCGCGGCCGCGCCGTGTATGAGCGCGCGCTCTCCGATCCGGCTTTTTATGCCGCCGAAAAAGCGGTGCGGGGCGCGGCGATCGACCTTGCCCGCGGCAAGATCAAAAAGGCCGACCTCGACAAAGCAAAGGCCGAACGCAAAAACGCGCTCGACCGTTTGGGTCTAAGTGAAACCGACTTCGTACCCCCGCCCCGCTGTAAAACGTGCGGCGACACCGGCCTATGCGACGGCAAGCCCTGCCGCTGCGCGGTCGATTTGAGTATCAAAAGCGCCGACACGGTCGAACTGCCGAAGTACACGTTCGACGAACTGGACACCGCCGCCGTTGCGGGGACGCAGACCGAAAAAACGGCGCGCATTTTAAAAGCGATGTGCGACAAGTTCCCCGCGTCGAATAAGCGCAACTTCGTACTCATGGGGTCGACCGGCGTGGGCAAAACCTTTTTGGCCGGGTGCGTGGCCGACGCCGTGCGCAAAAAGGGCTATTCGGTGGTCGCGGTTTCGGCGTTCTCGTTCGTCAACAAAATGCTCGCCTATCACACCACGTTCAACGATTCCAAGCTGTCGATTTTAACGCCCTTTTTGGAATGCGACCTTCTCATCATCGACGACTTAGGCACGGAAAGCATTTTGAAAAACGTCACGCTCGAATATCTATACTTGGTCGTCAACGAGCGCAACAACGCCGGCCGTCATACGCTCGTCACCACCAATCTCAACATGGACGCGCTGTCCGCCCGCTACGGCGACCGTATCGTCAGCCGTCTGTTCGACAAACGAATTTGCTACACCGTCGGCCTTACCGGAAAAGACTTACGGAAAATCGACCTGTAAGACCGCTATCATATAAAGACAGCGACGGAAAAGCGCACTTCCCATAGGGATAAAAAACTAAATTTTTTAGAGTTGCACTTTCAAGTGAAGACAAAAGCTCTCGAACAATTTGTTCGAGAGCTTTTAACTACACGTTATTTACAAAGATAAATTGAAATTTACTCAACCATTATGTGTTTTGCACCAATCCTTCTTTTTACAGTTAGGGCATTTTAATTTTGCATATTTGGAGCTATTGCCGTCTAAA
>JAAVYI010000049.1 GCA_022791055.1 Clostridia bacterium
ACCGTCCATAGACGAAACCGAAAAAGAACTATTCGACAGTTTAAACGCGCGATAGTCTTTATATCCACTCAAGTCTGCCGATACGGTTGCCGAATAGGTAATGCTCAAATTGAATGTAATTTCCGTCAATGTGCAGTGTACAGAAACGGTAAACGGCGTACCGTTGTCCGGCGTTACCTGAATTGGTCGTAGATCGTTTTCGAGGTGCTACCGCCCCCGACTCCACCTTCGAAAGCCGCTTTTGCACCCGTTCGCGGCAACACCACCGCGCCCATAAGCAGCGCCAATACCGCCACGGCAAGCACGATCATGCCGCGCCGGGTTTTGCATGTTCTTTGTATATGTGTCATAGTCCCCTCACTTTTTACGACCGCCCGATTTTGCCGGCATCTTTTTTGCCGCCACTCTTGCCTGCCGTTCGGCCTTGATCTTGGCGCGCTCGATCGGCGTAGCCTTGCGCATCGCTTTGTTTTCCGCCTTGATCTGCGCTTTCTCCGCATCGCTTAACGGCGAATTCTTACCGAGCACGTGCCGCATCGCTTGGTCGTTCAGCGTGTCGGCCACACCGCGATTGTACGCGCGTTGCTCTTCTTCCGTGTACTTACTGTCGGCTTTGACTGGCGCGTCGCGATACCCCACGGCATTGGCATGTTCCCGACGTTCTTTGGGTGTGAAAATAGGCATTATACCCCTCCTTTTTGTGTGCCCGCACGTATGTCGATTGAGATTTTGCATACGTCTCTACTGCGATCGGGCATATAGCTACGACCCTTTCAGGTCGTAGCGCGACGGGAAGTTGGCGAAAGCCGTCGCCCCCGTTTGCGGTCGCTGGGTCAACCGTTGCGTGTAAAGCGGGACGGAAGTTTCCCACATCTATGTACAACCGTTTATCGGTTATACCCGATTGATACTGCCCTTTTTGCCCATTTCCGGCTCTGAGAACGGTAGCGGCTCTTCCGGCTTGAGTTCGGCTTGTCCTTTGTCGCTGACGATGTACGTTTTGCCGTTTACCATGAACTCCCGCAACATAATGATCTCGCCCATGATGTCCAACAGTCCGTCGAGCTTCATGCCCGTGCGCAGTATATCTGCCACGGCCGCCGGCACCCAGCAACTGACCGTCGACGTTTCACTATACAGTCCGTCGCTGTCCACTTTCCCGTAATACGAGTTTATGAACACGACTTCCTTTTTCTATTGTTTCGACGAACTTTCCGCCGAGAAAAGAAATTTGTCGCAAACAGATTCTTGAATATTGCCTCCGCGACGTTGTGTTGCACTTCCATGTCCTGCGTCAACGCATAGTCTAAGAAAAAACATATATCTTCCAATACATCCCCTTTCGTTTTACAAAGATACAGGCTTTCGTTGACATGCTGTGCCACCCGCTCCGGCGTCAGTATGCTTTTCCGTGCGCATTCTTCGCATAGTCTGTCTTTTTTCTGCCATTTCGTTTCCACCGTATACGCTTTCCCACAATCGCGGCATTTTACTTCTTTCCTTTGCATCTTTCGCTAACTTCCTCCATGGTTTTGTGTTCTTACAATAGCTGTAAGACATATCTTGCAACAAATTATAGCGTAAGATTTGTCTTACGTCAAGTACTTTTTGTAAAAAATATCTTACAATGTACGTATGAAGAATATATTTGCTACCCGTTTGACAGAATTGTTAAACGAAAATAGTCTTTCTAAAAGAGCTTTAGCGCAAGCAATCGGCGTTTCAGCAATGAGTATATCTGATTGGTCGACAGGAAAAGTACAACCTACAGCCGAGAATATTTATATTATTGCATCATTTTTTGACGTAACGTCCGACTACCTGTTAGGTCTCGAAGACGAGTCCGGCGCAAAATACAATAACAGTTTCGATAACTTTCATAATTCCGGCAACATCAATATTCATTAAAATTAACTATTGACTTTCCCCCCGTTTCCGTGATATACTATTTACATGGAGGTATATAGATATGGCAATGACGAATGCAATCAATTTCGAAAAAAATATAAAGCATTATATGCAATCGGTAACGAATGACAACGATATTGTTTACGTACAAACGAATAACGGTAAATTAGTATTAGCGAATGCCGCTTTATTGGAAGAATTGCAAGATCAACCTATTTTGCTTGACCGTTTACAAGAAGTTGAAAATGGCCAATGTGTAAACGGCCGCACTTTTATGGATTCACTATTGAAAGATTATGAGTGATAATATTTACGATTTTGATTTTGCCGAGAGCGCAACGAAAGATATATTACAAATACGGAAGTATCTTAAAGACTCGCTGAAGAATGAACAAGCAAAACGCAATTTCGAAACCGAACTAAATAAAACGATTGATGATATTTGCGCGATGCCGACAGCTTTTAGCGAATGCCAAGCGCCATTACTATCTCGAAAAAAGATGCGATTTACGCTAGTCGGTGATTACAAAGTTTATTTCATTTTTAAAACAAAGATAAAAATGGTTTACATACTTTTTGTAAAACATGCAAAGCAAAATGTTGGGCATCGTGCGAATTATAATTAACCTATAAAAGACTACCCCCTGCGGCAGTCCTTTTTTCTATCGGCCGGCGCAATCTCCGGCAATAATAACACCGTCAACAGCCACAATACCATAAACAGCGCCGCCCCCACAACTCCCGACGAGGCCGAACTGCTCCGTCTTTGGAAGAAAGCCCCGCCCGACAAACGCGCCGCTTTACTCAAATTATTGCAATAACCTCTTGACATTTCGCATATTATGTAGTACAATGTATTACAGATAAACAACGGAGGTTAAAAACATGAGCGTATCAATCAGATTAAACGATAGCGAATTAGCCGCAATCAAAACCTATGCCGCGTCGTACGGCATGACAGTTTCCGAGTGCATTCGCCGCGCCATATTAGAACAGATCGAGGACGAATACGATTTGCAAGTTTTTGAAGAGGCCTATGCCGAGTACAAAAAGAATCCTGTTACTTATACGCATGAAGAAGTAAAAAAGGAGTTAGGCCTTGAATAAGTATTTGGTGAATTATACGGCCAAAGCATTGCAACAACTAAAGAAACTTGACCCATATACAAAAAAGACGATTATCGCGTGGATTGAAAAAAACCTAGTCGATTGCGAAGATCCGCGTCAAAGAGGCAAAGGCCTAACCGCCAACCGTAGCGGTGAATGGCGTTACCGCGTCGGTGACTATCGAATCATTGCTAAAATACAAGACAATATCGTCACGGTGTTAGTCTTAGAAGTCGGCCACCGTAATAAAATTTACGACAATTAACCAACCCCTCAACCACAAAAGGACTGCCGCTTGGTAGTCCTTTTTGCATGCCCAATTCCCCCGCAAATATTACTTTTGCGAAATTATACGCATATAGCCGTATAGGGCTAGAAGTATGCCTGTGAGGGATAGGAGAATTAAAACAACTTGTCTTTTGCGAATAGTTAAGATTCATACAGGGGATCAAGATTTCGTTTATTCTGCCATTCCCTTTCCGATTTATAACCAATCGCACACAACTATGGTATCCTCCGACGCGTAAAGAGGCTATATCCCACCAAATTATACACAAAAGGATAAAAAAAGGCAAATGAATGGAATAAGCAAAACAAAACGCAGAAAAATGTGTGGCGTGTTAAAGGGCAATCCATTGACAAATCCCCTTTTTCATAGTACAATAGAATGAGACA
>JAAVYI010000022.1 GCA_022791055.1 Clostridia bacterium
AACAAGCCATGCGAAGAATGCCGGTATTATAAGTTTTACTTTAAAAAGGTGTGCGGGCGTTTTCATAGAACGGCCGGCATGGGGGATTGTTATCACCCGGAGACGCTGGCGATGTCGCGGGCGGATAGAGCGCGATTGAAAAGAGCCGGAACATGCGAGCGGTGGGAGCCTTACGAATTGCAAGTGACCGAGCGGCGGGCGAGCATTCGCAACACGATACGCAAAATGCAAAAGACACTGGACGACATACTAGCCATATTGCAAGATGACGAAGATACGATAAAAGAAGAACATGACCTGCGGGAATAAAATACTATTCCGTTATGATAGTTGTGTCAAAATCTTAAGGAAACGGAGATTCGGCACAGTATGCGCAAGAGACAGCCGCGGTCGATTGCGCGCGCCCGCGATGATATAAAGGGAGTGTCATGGCGAGCGAAGGCGAGGCAATCTCCGCCCAAAGGAACGGTCATGACCGCAAGAGATTGCCGCGGCAATACAAAAAGGGAGACGCTGTTTTCGGCGTCTCTCTTTCTTTGCGTCTTTCGCGCTTTTCTTTTTTGAATAATGGATTCGCTGCGCTAGACCCTTGCGAACCGCTCGGGGTGACAAATTGTCATAAATGCGTGAACACATTTTTTGTCATTTCGACCGAAGTGGAGAAATCCAGCCGCAGGCGTATAATTAAAATAATTCGCTACGCTAGACCCTTGCGAACCGCTCGGGGTGACAAATAGATAATATCAATTATGACCTATAAAGAGGATTCCAAAGACTTAGTCTTTGGCAGTTGCGAGGGGGTGATTTACAAGAGGGGGAACACAGTCTGAAGTGTGTCCCCTCTTGTACGGTTTTTGCCACGCTTTTTGGCGGCAAAAAGCGTGAGTATTATTTGTAGTCCTTTTGCTAAAAGATAACCGTTCCCTTTAGAAAGCAAAAGGCCGGTATTCCGTTTTACTCTCTTTTGCAAAAGAAAATCAACCTTTTGTGTCGCAAAAAAGCGTGAATAATATTTTTCGTTCTTTTTCACAAAAGACTGGCGCAAAATGCAACCAACCGCAGAGACCGCGCGGCTGGTTTTGTATAATGATTATGAGGCGTGTTTTGGGCGGCGGGGAGAATGGGTAAACAAATAATTTCATATATGCAGGTATAAACATTGTACGGCGGGCAATACTTGTTTGTATGAAAAGAGTGGTATGTTTGTTGTGTATATTGTTGTCGGCGCTCATAATTTGTACGGGGTGCGTACATACTAACCTTGACGAAGGGTATAGTCTGATCCGCATTCACATTCGCGCAGAGAGTAACGACGCCCGAGACCAGGCCGTCAAACTCCAAGTGCGCGACGCGGTGTGCGCCTATCTTGAATCCGAACTGAGCGACGTAAACGATTTTCAATCGGCTTACGACGGCATCGAAAAGCGGCTGAAAACGATCGAGAAGATCGCCGACGAGGTGCTAAGTAAAGCGGGATTCGGATACACGTCGCATGCGCGGCTGAACAACGAGTATTTCCCGACGCGCAGTTACGAGGGCATCGTGGTCGAAAGCGGCTACTATGATGCGTTGATCCTCGAACTGGGCGCGGGCAAGGGCGACAACTGGTGGTGCGTCATCTATCCGCCGCTGTGCTATCTCGAGGCGAACGGCACGGGCGGCATTCGCTACCGGTCGAAGATCAAGGAAATTTGGGACAAGTATTTTTCTTGAAACGCATCGACGAATACCCTTCTTACAGATAAGGAGGGTATTTTTTTGAAAAAGAAATGTATTTTGGCTGCGCTGTTGGCCGTTATGGTGGGTTTAAGCGCGCTGATCGCCGTGCCGACGTCTGCCGATGCAAAAAACATCGTCAAAGGCGACACACCCGACAACATCCGCGCCGTACAGACGCGCCTGGCCGATCTCGGCTATTATAAGATTCGCGTCGACGGCATTTGGGGGCCTAAGACATTGGCGGCCGTCAAGAGTTTTCAGCGTGATTACGGGCTTGTCGTCGACGGCATTGTCGGCAGTCGCACCGAAAAAGCGTTGGGGATCACGTTGGGCGGCGGCTCGTCGACCGGCTCGCTGTCGTCGAGCGACCTCAATCTACTGGCGCGGTGCGTGTACGCCGAGGCGCGGGGCGAGCCGTATGCCGGGCAGGTCGCCGTTGCCGCCGTGGTATTAAACCGCGTGCGCAGTGCGAAGTTCCCCAACACGATCGCCGGCGTCATTTATCAGCCGCTTGCGTTTACCGCCGTGGCCGACGGGCAGATCAACCTCAGTCCCAACCAAAACGCCTACAATGCCGCACGCGACGCCTTAAACGGCACCGACCCGACCAACGGTTGCCTGTACTACTACAACCCGGCGACCGCCACCAGCAAGTGGATCTGGTCGCTGAAGGTGGAACTGAAGATAGGGAAGCACAATTTCGCCCGCGGCTAAAAGGAGTATAAGCGTCGCAATACGTCGTCAGGCTTGCGTTTCGGCTTGGTCGTGTACGGTTAAGTACACTCCCGCTACAGCGAAGCAATCTCTACGAATAGACAATAACCAAACAATACTATATAAAATCGGAGACTATGATGAAACAAGATCAAAAAGAAAGAAAAAGTTTTTGGGTGCTGCTGGGCGGCGTGTGCGCGGGGTTTGCCGTGTTGGTAAGCGCGCTGACAGTGGGGTTCGTGTTCGCGGCCGACCGCAACACCGCCGCGGCGCAGCGCATCGAGGACGGTTACGTTGCGCAACTGTGGGAACTGAGGGACAACCTCAACGATATGGAAAACGTTTCGGCCAAACTGATGGTCGCCGGCGGCAAAACCGATACGGTGATGTACGCCTGCGACCTAAAGCGCGGCGCGGAAGCGTCTTGCAACGCGCTGTCCAAGCTACCTGTTACGGGCGAGCCGATCGGCCTATTGAATAAAATTTCCGATTACGCGTCGAGCATGATCCGCACGGCCGTTTCGGGACGCAGCACCGACGACTTTACCATGAGCGCCGAAAACGTGTATATCAGCGTGCGTATGCTCAACAGCGCCGTCGAAGATATACTCGACGACGTAGCGAACGGGCGCCGCGTAAGCGACGGGATCGAACTGGGCTTTACCGCCGGCGGAGAAAAGCAGGACAACTCGGTCGAATATCCGGAACTGATATACGACGGGCCGTTCTCCGACGCGCGCAAAGACAAATGCTATCACGGCTTGGAACAGTTGGGCGCGATCACCGAGGACGAGGCGAAACTGAAGTTTGCCGAGCTGTTCTCGCTCGAAAACGTGCATGTTTTGGGCATGAGCAGTTTGCCCGAGGCGTATGAAATGGAAGGCATGTTGGGGCAGGCGTCCGTCTATGCGTCGATGTCGGTGCAGGGCGGCATGATCCTCAACTTACTGGTCGCCAAGACGCCGGGCGCGGTGCATCTGTCCGAAAAAGAATCGGAGCGTTTGGCGATCGACTACGCCGAACGCCTGGGCTATCACGATTTGGTGCCGGTTTGGTACAACGCCGATGCGGGCGTCGCTTATGTCAACCTGGCGCCGGTATCGGGCGACGCGATTCTGTATACCGATCTCGTCAAGGTCAAAGTCGCGCTCGACGACGGCACGATCATGGGACTGGAGGCGATGGGCTATTGCACCAACCACCACGACCGCGATTATAAGCCGCGCATGAGCGCCGCGGCTGCCAAGAGTTTGGTTTCGCCGCGTCTGTCGGTCTCGTCGGTGCGCCTGTGCGTCGTGCCGGACGGCAGCGCCGAAGTGCTTTGCTACGAAGTGGCCGGCTCGTATAAGGGTCTCGATTACTTCGTCTATCTGTCGGCCGACGACGGCCGCGAGGTCAACATTCTGCGCGTTGTCGACGACAACCAGGGACGTCTGACGGTTTGACATTGTCCGTGCACCTGTGGTATACTGAAAGAAAAAAGAGGCTAATATATGCAGCAGTATGATTGTATTGTTATCGGCGGCGGGGCAGGCGGACTGACCGCTGCCGTCTACTTAGCCCGCGCGGGCAAAAAGGTTTGCGTACTCGAACGCGACCTGCCCGGCGGACAGCTTAATATCATTTCGCAACTCGAGAACTATCCGGGCTTTGCGCAGGTGACCGGGCCGGAGCTTGCCCAAAGTATGACCGAGCAAGTCAAGGGCTTGGGCGCGGAGATCGTAACGGCCGACGTCGTGCGCGTCGATTTTTCCGGTGCGGAAAAAGTCGTGTATACCGACGTCGGCGAGTTTGCCGCCCGCGGCGTCGTGTTGGCAACGGGCGCGGCGGCCGCGCGACTGGGCATTGCGCGCGAACAGGAATTGACCGGCGACGGCGTCAGCTACTGCTCGACGTGCGACGGGCGTTTTTACAAGGGTGCCGACGTCGCCGTCGCGGGCGGCACGGTCAAGGCGATCCACGACGCGCGCTATCTGTCGGGGCTGTGTAACAAGGTGTACGTCGTCAGCGAGACCGCGCTCGAATCCGACCTCGCCACGCTGTCGAATGTCGAAGTCATCGAGAACGCCGAAATCGTGCGCTTAGTCGGGTCGCCGCTCTCGTCTGTGACGGTGCGTGCGGCGGCGGGCGAGCGCGAGCTGGCTGTGTCGGGCGTGTTCGTTGCGCGCGGCTTTACGCCGTTTTCCGCGCCGTTTAAAGACGCCGTTGCGCTCGACGAGCGCGGCTTTATTACCGTTGATCCGGTGACGATGCGCACGTCGGCCGCCGGCGTGTACGCGGTCGGCGACGTCATTCATAAGGCCTATCGGCAAGTGGTGACGGCCGCAGGCGAGGGCGCGACCGCCGCGCACTACCTGATGAAAGAAATCCGCTAAGCGCGAAGCGGCCGCAAAAAATCGAAAAAAACAGTTGCAAAAGCGGTCGAACCGTGATACAATATACAGTAGAGTAATTTATGAAAAAGGAGGCGCGACGTATGGAAGACCCGGGACGAAGTAAGCATTTGCGCCGTGCCTTTTTCCGTCGGTAAGTTCGGTTTTTTCCGGCTCCCAAAGAAAATCGGTGCGGACAGAGTACCGATTTTTTCATAGGAGGAGCTAAACATGATCAACATTTATCGGATGCGCGCCGGCTCGCGCGAACTGTGCGAAGTCGAGACGTTCACGCCCGGCGTGTGGATCAATCTCGAAAACCCGTCCGACAAGGAGCTTGAAGAGGTTTCGGCCGCGACCGGCATTTCCGAGGAGATGTTAAAGGCCGCGCTCGACGAAGAGGAACGCGCGCACATCGATTCCGAGGACGGCAACACGATGATCATCGTCGACATTCCGACGCTGACCGAAGGCAGCGACCAGGACTGGTACACCTATTCGACGCTGCCGCTTGCCATGGTGTACAACGAAAATTATTTTGTCACCGTATGTTTACGCGAAACGACGGTGCTGTCCGACTTTATCCGCGGGCGGGTGCGCAATTTCGACGTCAACAAGCGCACGCGGTTTATCTATCAGATTCTGTACGTCAATGCGATCAAGTTTTTGCATTTCTTGAAGCAGATCGACAAAACGTCGTCGCGGGTGCAGGTCAAGTTGCACCGCGCCATGAAGAACAAGGAATTGATACAGCTGCTCGACCTCGAAAAGGCGCTCGTATATTTTTCGACGTCGCTCAATTCCAATCAGATCGTCATCGAGCGAATGAAACAGCTTTCGGGGCTGAAGCACTACGACGACGACAACGAGATCATCGACGACGTTATCATCGAGAACAAGCAGGCTATCGAAATGGCGACCATTTACCGCGATATTATGTCGGGTACGATGGATGCGTTCGCGTCGGTCATTTCCAACAACCAAAATATCGTCATGAAGTTGTTGACCGCCTTGACCATTTGCTTGACGATCCCCACCGTCATCGCCTCGCTGTGGGGCATGAACGTCCCCGTCCCCTTGCAAGAATACCCCTGGGCGTTTTGGGTGATCATTGCCGGCATTGTGGCGATCATTATTCCGGTGGTGATTGTTATGTTCCGAAAACGAATGTTTTGATTTGCGGGCGTATACGGCGGCATATAGCGGCTACGCTTGGCAAGTCGGCTCGGTTACGTAGATCGAACTACGCGCCCTCGCCGCCTTGCCAACTGTTGCCGCTCTCTACCGCCGTCTACGCCCGCAAATCGCAAGAATACGGCGCAGTCTACGCCCGAAACGAAAAGAAGGTTTTTTATTATGGCTTTGATTGAATTGAAATGTGAGGCGTGCGGATATGTCGGCGAGGAATTGATTAAGTCCGACGGCAAATATCCGCCGTGTCCGAAATGCGGCAAGCCGTTACAGCAAGTGTATGCCGGCAAGTGTTACGTCAACGTCAACAAGTGCGGCGGGAATTGTAGTGGGAACTGTAAGACGTGCGGCGGCTGCCATTGACGGCACATATACCGGTTACTACATATCATATTTCACGGAGATAGAGACATGAACGCTGTTATGAAAGTGCTGTTGGAGCGGCGTAGTGTGCGCAGTTACGACAGCGAGAAAAAGGTTTCGGAAAGCGATTTGATGAATGTGCTGAAGGCGGCGGCCTATGCGCCGAGCGCGATGAACAAGCAAGCTTGGCATTTCACCGTGGTCACCAACCGCGAAAAACTGCTTGCGCTCAATGCGGCCGTCAAAAAGACGATGGCCGAAAGCGACGTCGAGCGCATTCGTTCCCGTTCGGCCGACGGCACGTATAACTTTTATTACAACGCGCCCGCGCTGATCATTGTGTCCTGTTCGGACGAGGCGTTGTTCCCGCGCGAGGACGCGGCTTGCGCATTAGAGAATATTTTTATTGCGGCGACAAGTCTCGGGCTTGGCACGTGTTGGATCAACCAACTGGGCAACGGCACGAGCGAACTGCCGCCCGTGCGCGCGCTTTTGGACGAACTGGGTGTTCCCGCCGGTAACAAAGTGTACGGCTGCGCGGCAATCGGTTACGCCGACAAGACTTCGCCCGTCAAAGAACGCGCGTCCGGCGTCGTCAACTTCGTTCGCTGACCGTGTGCTTAAATATATTGTTGCGGACATAGCGGCATTTATTTTTTTGTTTGCTTGCGGTAGGCGAGCGGCGTAAGCGTGCCCATGCTTTTAAATAGGGCTATCAAGCCTTTCGCGTCGCTGTATCCTATTTTTTGCGCGATCTCTTCGACCGACAGATCGGTGTCGGTCAAAAATCGGCAAGCAAAGGCGTATTTGTGTTTACAGATAAACGACCGCAACGATTCGCCGACGTACTTTTTAAATTGCCGTTCCAAATAAATGGCGCTGAATCCGAAATGTTCGGCCACTTCCGACGGAGAAGGCGGCGGGCAGGCGTACATAATATGGCACATAATGCGGTCGATCAGTTTGGGATATTTGCGCGAGCGCTCTTTGTCCCGAAGCCGTAAGATTTCGGTCAAAAGCCGATACAGGATACACGACTGTTGGTAAAAATCGTTTTCGTCTTTCGACTGGGCGGCGAACGCCCGGAAGGCTTGTTCGATCAGGTCGCGGGGTACGCCGCGCATAACGAAGTCGCCCTTTTCGAGATAGTCGTTATACAGTTCTTCGGTCTGTCCGCCCAGAATGTGAAAGTAGACGATTTCGGTGCGGTCGTCGATCGCCTCGAGCCGCGATCGTTCGGACAGGTGCAAAAATGTCAGATCGCCGTCGGATAATTCGGTTTTGCGGCCGCGGACGGTGATGGCGGCGCGGCCGCGCACGATATAGTTGAGCATATAAACGTTGATGTTTTCGCGCTCGAACAGATAATCGCGCTTGAGCGTTTCCCGACCGGCCGACGTCGCATAATAAAACAGCCGCTTGTTTTGCGGCACAGCCAAAAAGTGCAGCGTGTCCGTTTCGTCCGCATAAACGGAGAAATGCGCTTCGATAACACCCATAATTCGCCTCCCGCCGATACGTCGCATCCGGTGTTTTGTTTAGGACGGTATCGGGCAAAGTTTGTTTTTTCGAATTTTCGGTTTCATTATTCCATTGATTCGAGCATCTGTTTGTATTATACTGAACGTATAGACGTATTGTCAAACAAATGCAAGGAGGAAAATGCAATATGACGAAAAGAAAGAACCCGATCGCGTGGGGGGGGGTAGCTTTATTGTTGATCGCGGTTTTGCTGATCGGATGCACGGCGCCGGTAACCCCGTCGGATCCGGGCATCGAGCCGCCGGGCGGGATCGTTACGCCGCCGGATCCCGGTCTGCCGCCGACGGGAGAGGAGGACGAGCCGCCCGAGGATCCGGCAACGCCGACCGCGCTTACGCTCAGCGGCATGAAGACGCAGTTTGCGTTCGGCGAAGCGTTTAGCGCAGCCGGGCTTGTCGTCACGGTCACGATGAGCGACGGTTCGACGCGCACGGCCGCAAGCGGCGAATACGCGTGCGATGCGTCGGCCTATCGAAAAGATATTGCGGGAGAGTATACGATCACCGTGAAGTTGACGGGAACGAACCTTGCAAAACAATATACGGTGTCCGTCGAAGAGGAACCGATCTACCGTTGGGACGACGACGGCGTGTTGCAGATCTTGGCGATCGGCAACAGTTTTTCCGATGACATGATGCAATACGTTTGGGATATTGCGACGGCGGCGGGCATTCCAAACGTATATCTCGGCACGCTGTACATCGGCGGCTGCTCGCTCGATACGCATGTAAGCAATGCCGCCGACGACCGGGCGGCCTACGAGTATCGTGTCAACAGTAACGGCACTTGGAGTACGACCCAATCGTACAAAATGGGCGATGCGATCGCCGAACGCGACTGGGATTTCGTAACGTTGCAACAGGCAAGCGGCAGCAGCGGCCTTGCCGACACATACGGCGGCCTGGAAACGTTGATCGAATACGTGCAAAACAAGTTGCCCGAAACGGCACACGCAAAATTGGCGTGGCATATGACTTGGGCGTATCAGCAGAACAGTACGCACGCCGATTTCGGCAAATACGACCGCGACCAGACGACCATGTACCGCAGCATCGTTTCGGCGGTCAACGAGCGCATTGTGCCGTGCGGGGACTTTGCGGCGATCGTGCCGAACGGCACTGCGGTGCAAAATGCGCGCACGTCGTTTGTCGGCGACACGCTGACGCGCGACGGCTATCATCTTACCTACGACTTGGGACGGTATATCGCGGGGCTGACGCTTATGGAAACGCTTATCGGACTGCCGAATGACGGCGTTTCGTTTGCGCCGGTAGGCGTGGACGGCTATTATAAGTCGCTCGCTATCGAGAGCGCGAAGAACGCCGTTCGCACGCCGTTTTCTGTCACCGATTCGCAGTTCGATGTAGAAACGGTGTTCGGTTTCGATGCGGCCGATTACGACGTGCTCGAATACACCTTGACGCAAGGCTTTTATAACGCCACGGACAAAAACAACGTCGATAAAATCATAACCGCCGACGCCAACCTGTCGCATAAGTTCTATGCGACCGAACGCTTCACCGTCGACACGCTGCCCGTCGGATCGCTGATTGTCTTGCAAGCGGGTTGGACGTACCGACCCGAAGCGTGGACGAAAAACGTCGTACAGACTGCCCGACCCGCCGAAACCACGATGCGGCTTGTCGAAGTGACGCTCGAATGGTGGAGCGGCTACACGTATCGGGCGTTCAATATCGCCAAGGTAGGGCGACCGAACATCGAGGGACAGGCGCAAGCCGTGCGCGAGGCGTTCACCGTGTATATTCCCAAAACGCCTGTGGCGATCGACGACGCCTATTTTGCGGCCAAGGGCTACAAAAAACTCGACTGCGAACTGTCGCAAGGTTTTTGGGCGTCTAACGACGACATCAATCATTCGACGCTGATTACCGACAATGCGTCGCTGTCGCCCAAGTTCTTTGCCACCAAGCGTTTTACGCAGGTCGAGTTGCCGGTAGGCGCGGTGCTGGTAATCGCGTCGGGCTGGAACTACCGTCCCGATCGGTGGGTGCGCGACGGCGAAAAGCAAACAAGCCGCCCCGACACGGTGACCGCGCCCTATACCGTGATCACGGAAAGTTGGTGGACGGGCTACACGCTCAAAGCGTTCAACATCGGCAACGGACAGGTGCTGACCGGCAAAGAGGACGAGGTTAAACGGGCGTTTTCGATTTGGTTGCCGACGGCGCAAGCATAATATATAGGTAAATAGAATCGCGGCGGTGCGACGATCGCCGCGATTTTTTATTTTTTAATGTGATTATAATCTCGCTATACTTGACCGAAGCGCGCAGCTTGTGGCACAATAAAAAGAGACGAAAAACGGGAGATGCGCGTATGAAAAAAATATTGGTCGTCGAGGACGACGCCGCTATCTACGAAGAATTGACAACATTGCTGGCGGCAAACGGTTACGAGCCGGTTGGCGAAGGGGAATGCGATCTCGTGTTGATGGACGTCGGGCTACCGGAAACCGACGGTTTCGAGCGGGTGCGCAAATTGCGTTTGAAATCCAAAGTGCCGGTCATCTTTTTGTCGGCGCGTAAAAATCCCGAGGACGAGCTGATGGGATTCGGCGTGGGCGGCGACGATTATATCGCCAAACCCTACAATTCGGCGGTGCTGCTCGCGCGGATCGGCAGACTGCTAAAGGCCGACGGCGCGATCGAATCGCGCGGGCTGCGGTTGAGCGGACTGAAACTGACCTATCAAGGCAACAGCATCGAACTGACGCGCAACGAAAGCAAAATTCTCGAACTGATCATGCGCAAAAGCGAGGTCGGCCGCGACGAGGTGATCGCCGCTCTGTGGGAGGACGGCATGTATATCGACGACAACACGCTCAACGTCAATATCAACCGACTGCGCGCCAAACTGAAAAGCATTGGGGCGGGCGGGTTCGTCAAAACGGTGCGCGGCTACGGGTACGCCTTATGAATTTTTGGCGATATGTGTACACACGTCTGTTGGGCATTTGCGTATTTTGCATAACCGACGCCGTGTTGGCCGGCTTTTTGTACGTGACGGGCGCGCCCGGATATGCGGTGGCGTGGGCGGCGCTGGCGGCGGCCGTTGTGGGCGCCGTCGCCTTTTCGGTCGGCTATTTTTATAAGCGCAGACGCGTCAAGCGGTTGCAAGCGATCGCCGACGGGTTGGATCGCAAAGAACTTTTGGGCGAAGTGTTGCCCAAACCGCCGGACAGCGAGGAGCGTATCTATTACGACGCGATGAAAGCGGTCTCGCGCGCGGCGCTCACGCTGGTTGCCGACGCCGATAAAGAGCAGGACGACTACCGCACGTTTATCGAGCAATGGACGCACGAACTGAAAACGCCGCTGACCGCCATGTCGCTGGTCGTCGACAACGGTTGCGACGCGGGAAAACTGCGGCGCGAGTTGGAGCGCGCCGACAATCTGACCGAAGAAGTGCTGTTTTATGCGCGCAGCTTTGCCGCCGATCGTGATTTGCTGATCCGTCCGACCGACGTCGGCCAAGTGGTGCGCGAGGCAGTCGCGGGCGTCAAAAACGTGCTGATCGCCTCGCGGCTGACGCTGACGGTCGAGGGCGAATCGACGGCGTACACCGACGCGAAATGGCTGTGCTTTATCCTGCGGCAGCTTTTGATGAACTGCGCGCAGTACACGCCGGCCGGCGGTCGTATTGCGGTGACGGTTGTCCCGGGCGAGATTGCCGTCGCCGATTCCGGGATCGGCATTCCGACCGAGGATCTGCCGCGCGTGACCGAGCGCGGGTTTACCGGCTCGAACGGGCGCAAGCGCGGACGCAGCACAGGGATGGGGCTGTATATCGTCGATCGACTGTGTAAACACTTAAACATGCAACTCGTCGTCGAATCGACGGTCGGCAAAGGAACCACCGTTCGGCTGCGGGGGGGGTATCTGATATTACCGAAATGTAAGCCGGCTGTAATGTACGGTTAGCGCAAATGCGAACGACTTGTTGTATACTGTACGTATCGAAAAGGAGGTACGTATGCAAGAAATTTTAAACGTGCAGAACGTCGTCAAATACTACGGCGGCGGCAGCGTGGTGACAAAAGCGCTCGACGGGATCAGTTTTACCGTCTCCGCCGGCGAGTTCATCGCCGTCATGGGCGCGTCGGGGTCGGGTAAATCGACGCTATTGAACATTATATCGACCATCGACACGGTGTCGGCGGGCAGCGTGCGCATCGACGGACAGGACACGGCGACATTCAACGAAAAGCAGTTGGCAGCGTTTCGGCGCGACAAACTGGGATTTGTCTTTCAGGACTACAATTTGCTCGACACGCTGACCGTGGGTGAGAACATTGCGTTGCCGCTTAACCTGCGGCGGCTTCCGCCCGACGCGATCGACCGCGAAGTCAAGCGTGCGGCCAACGCGCTCGACGTTGCCGATCAGTTGAACAAATTCCCCTATGAGCTTTCGGGCGGACAGCGGCAGCGTGCGGCTTGCGCGCGGGCGATCATTACCGATCCGGTGCTGATCTTGGCCGACGAGCCGACGGGCGCGCTCGATTCCAAAAACAGCAAGCTGCTGATGGAGACGTTCGCGTACATGAATCAGGGCTTGGAAAGCACGGTGTTGATGGTGACGCACGACGCGACCGTCGCAAGTTACGCCAAACGCGTTTTGTTTTTAAAAGACGGAAAGATTTTCGACGAAATTTTACGCGGCGATCGCAGTCGCAGCGACCTGTACGCCGACATCGTTTCGGTAACGACGGCGCTCGGAGGCGGGGATGTTAGGTAAGCTCGCCGTTCGCAACGTCAAACGGCAAATGGGCAGTTATTTGATTTATTTCGTGACGGTTGCCGTTACCGTCGCGTTGATGTTCTCCGTCAACAACGTTCTGTTCTCCGACATTGTTTTGGCGCGGGTGCGCGACACCGGCGCGTTGCAGGTGGGGTTGGGCTTTGCGACCGCCGTCGTGTCGCTCATCGTCGCGTTCGTCATCAGCTATGCCGGTTCGTATATGCTCAAACTGCGCAAGCGCGAGTTCGGTACGTACATGACGCTGGGCCTGAGCCGCGGCGACGTGCTCAAGCTGTTCGGACTGGAAACGCTGTGCATCGGCCTCATATCGCTGTGTGTCGGCATCGTGCTGGGATTGGGCTTGTTCCAGGCGTTCATGCTGTTTGTGCGCAAGATCATGGAGCTGGACGCCGGGTTGACCGGCTATTCCTGGCGGGCGTTTGCGCTGACGGCCGGCATTGTTCTCATGATGTTCGCCGTCTCGTCGGTCGGATCGGCAATGTACTTAAAACGCGTCAAGATCTACGACCTTTTGCATTCGTCGCGCTATGTCGACAAGCGGCGCGCGCGGCCGGTGTTGTGGGGTGTGATCGCCGCACTGTCTTTGGGCGTCGTGATCGCTTGCATAGTCGGATTTTTACCGATCATCCGATGGATGCGCAACGGCGATGACATGATGTTGGCGTCCTATATTACATTGCTCGATATTGTCGCGCTGATCGCCGCCGTATTCCTCTTCTCGATCGCGCTTGCCAAAAGCGTGACCGGGTTGCTGCTCAAAAGCCGCCGATTTAAGGCAAAAGGCACAAATACCTTTGTTTTGCGGCAGTTGACGGCCAAACTCAACACCAATGCGGTGCTGTTCGGGGTGCTGGCCGTGCTGATGACCTGCGCCGTGATTGCCTCCAACTTTTCGTTTACCTTAAAGGCCAGCGAGGAAGCGCATATTCAAAAAAGTTATCCGTTCTCGGCGGCGGCTTGTTGGCGGCGCGACGATCCGCCCGCGATCGGACTCGAGCAAGCCGAAGAAGCGTTTGTCCGCTATGCCGGCGACATAGGCGCGCGGACAACGGTCGAATTGTACGAGAGCGACGACAGTACGATATACGAACACAGCGCTTATGCGCGATACGGCCCCGAGGCGCAGGATGCCGATCGGCTGATCCGATTGAGCGACTACAACCGCTTGCGGACGATGCTGGGGCGCGATCCGGTGGAAACGGACGGCTATCTCGTACTCGACATGTATACCGGTTACGGTAATAACATCGAGCGATTTAAAGACGTGCAGCTTGACTTAGGTGGGCAGACGTTGCGCTGTCGCGGCGTGTATGAAGAGGATGTAGGGCTGGGTAGCGCGGTCGACGAGTTTCTCGTGACCGTTGTGCCCGATGCGGCGCTCGAAGGCCGACCGGCGTTTGCCGACTTTTACTGTTGGCAGTTTGCAAGCGAGACATTCGACGGCATGGCGTTGTACGACGAATTGCTCGAGCCGCACAGCTATCCGAACGGCCTTACGTATATGCACACCGTCTATAGCGTGCGCCGCGCAATGTGGGCGCGCAGCATTGCCAATTCGGCGGTGTGGATCGTCGCCGCCGTGTATATTGCGATCGTATTCGTGTTTGTATCCATGGCTGTCCTGGCGCTCAAAAGCCTGAGCGATATTGCCGAAAACCGCAAGCGCTACCGCACACTGTTTCAGTTGGGATTGGGTGCGGCCGGACAAAATGCGGCGCTGTTTCAAGAGATTTTCACCTTCTTTATTCTGCCGTTCCTGCTGCCCATATGCCTGAGCGTGCCGACCGTCCTAATCTGCGCCGCGCTGATGCAAATGATGAGCTTTGCGGCCAATATCATTTATATCAACGGCTTGGTGCTTATCGGCATCTTTGTCGCCGTCTATCTGTTCTATATGCTGGCCGCCTTTGCCGTCAACCGCAATGCCAGTCTGCGCGGGCAAAGATGATGATATATATATAAGGATAGAGGAATTATATATAAGGATTAGAGACAGAAGAAAGAGATTGCTTGCGCTTCAAGTTCGCCATGACGATAAAAGATGCGTATGCGATTCGAATGGTCATTTCGACAAAAAATTTTCGGGAATCGACGGCAATTCGCTTGACAAACGGGAGAGATTGTCCTATAATGATAAGGCTATACTGTGGAGTATGGCCTTTTTTCCCGCCTATGGGTACAAAGCCGTGGAGAAAGACGTTTCGAAACGGGTTGCGAAAAGGGCGGCGAAGGGCGTTAGGGATGACGCGGAAGGTTACTTTGGGATAAATTTTGCTGTTCTAAAGAGAACTTCTGCCGACCGAGTTCCGCACATGCGATGCGGGGCGGGTAGCAAGACACCGATCAGGGAACTGTCCGACAAGGTTGGACAAGCCGCAAAGAGAGGGCGGACTTAAAAACGTTTTTGAGTCCCGACATTTTTGCCCAAAATGTTGATACGCCCGAGGCGGTCGTCGCTATCGAAAAGCAAATGGAGGTAAAACGGTAACATGGCAAGTCAAAAGATCAGAATCAAGCTGAAGGCCTATGACCACGACCTGATCGACCAGTCTGCGGCGCGCATCGTCGAGACGGCTAAGCGTACGGGCACCAAGGTCAGCGGACCGATTCCGCTGCCCACGGACAGGGAAGTGGTGACAATCTTACGCGCGGTACACAAATATAAGGACAGCCGCGAGCAGTTTGAGACCAAGACCCACAAGCGGCTGATAGACATTTACAACCCTTCGGCAAAAACCGTCGATTCGCTGATGAAACTCGACCTTCCCGCGGGCGTTGATATTCAGATCAAACTTTAAGCGTCTACGGAGGTAAATCTAATGGATAAAGCAATAATAGGAAGAAAGCTCGGTATGACGCAGATTTTCGACGAGACCGGCCTGATGGTGCCGGTGACCGTCGTCGAAGCCGGGCCGAATACGGTCATCCGTAAAAAGACGAACGAGCGTGACGGCTATGCCGCCGTTTGCGTAGCGTTCGACGATATCAAAGAAAGCAGAACGACGAAGCCCCGCATGGGCGAGTTCAAAAAGGCGGGCGTAGCGCCCAAACGCGTTGTGCGCGAGTTCAAGTTCGGCGACTGCGACAAGTACGAAGTGGGCAAGGACATCACTTGCGACATCTTCAGCGACGGCGACATGGTGGACGTGTCGGGCGTCACCCGCGGCCGCGGCTTTACCGGCGTGATCAAGCGTTGGAATCAGCGCCGTTTGAAGATGACCCACGGTACCGGTCCGGTTCACCGCTCGCTCGGCTCGACCGGCGCCAACTCGACGCCCAGCAAGGTCATCAAGGGCTTGCACATGGCCGGCCAATACGGTCACGAGAACGTCACCATTCAGAATTTGAAGGTGGTCAAGGTCGATAAAGAACGCGGCGTACTGCTCATCCGCGGCGCGGTCCCCGGACCGAAGGGCGGACTGGTAACGGTCAAAGAGACCGTTAAAAAACACTAAGCGGAGGAACGAATATGCCTAGCATAAAGATATACAAGCAAACGGGCGAGGAAGCGGGAACGCTCAACCTCGACGACAGCGTATTCGGCGTCGAGTACAACGAGTCGCTCATTCATCAGGCTGTGACCGCGCAGCGGAACAACGCGCGCCAAGGCACCAAATGCACGCTCACCCGTACCGAAGTGCGCGGCGGCGGCATCAAGCCGTGGCGGCAAAAGGGCACCGGCCGGGCGCGTCAAGGCTCGATCCGTGCGCCCCAGTGGATCAAGGGCGGCGTCGTGTTCGCGCCGAAGCCCCGCGACTTCTCGCAAAAAGTCAATAAGCAAGCGCGTCGCAACGCTCTGATCTCGGCGCTTTCCGAAAAAGTGCGCGCCGAACAGTTGGTTGTCGTCGACGAAATCAAGCTGCCGGCGCCCAAGACCAAGGAAATGGCCAAAGTGCTTGCGGCTCTTAAACTCGACAAGCGCGTATTGTTGGTCGTGACCGACGCCGACGCCGACGTCGTGCGCGCCGCGAACAATCTCGAGAACGTCAAAACCTTGCCGAGCAGCCAGATCAACGTATACGACGTTGTGGCAAACACCAAATTGTTGGCGACCAAAGCGGCAATCACCAAGATCGAGGAGGCTTACAAAGCATGAATTCCTACGACGTAATCATCAGACCGGTTATCACCGAAAAATCGACCGACGGCATTCCGCATAAGAAGTATACGTTCGTCGTCGACCGCCGCGCCGACAAGACCGACATCAAAAAAGCGGTCGAAGAGATCTTCGGCGTCAAGGTGGCCAAGGTCAACACGGTCAACGTAAGAGGCAAATATAAGCGCCAGGGCAGAAGCGAGGGTTACACCGCGCGGTATAAAAAAGCCTACGTGCAGCTCGAAAAGGACAGCAAGGCAATCGAGTTCTTCGAGAGCCTGGCGTAAAAGGAGAGGTTATGGCTATTAAAAGATTTAAACCGATGACGCCGGGTACGCGGTTCAAAACGGTCAGCACGTTCGACGAGATCACGACCACCCAGCCCGAGCGCTCGTTGCTCGAATCCAAGAACAACAAGGGCGGCAGAAACAACAAAGGCCGCATTACCGTCCGTCACATCGGCGGCGGCAATCGTAACAAATACCGTATCATCGACTTCAAGCGTAACAAGGACGGCATTCCCGCCAAGGTCGCCGAGATCGAATACGATCCCAACCGCACCGCCAATATCGCACTGCTACACTATGTGGACGGCGAAAAGAGATACATTCTCGCGCCGCTCGGGCTTCAGAAGGGCGACACGGTCATCTCGGGCGAAGGCGCCGACATCAAAGCGGGCAACGCGTTGCCGCTTTCGGCCATTCCCGTCGGTACTATGGTACACAACATCGAGTTCCAGCCCGGTCGCGGCGGCCAGATGGTCAGAAGCGCGGGCGCGGCGGCACAGCTGATGGCAAGAGAAGGCAAGTACGCAACGCTTAGACTGCCGTCGGGCGAAATGCGTATGGTGCCGGTCGCTTGCAAAGCGACGATCGGCCAGGTCGGCAACCTCGACCACGAGCTTGTATCGGTCGGTAAAGCGGGACGCAAACGCCATATGGGCATTCGTCCGACCGTCCGCGGCGTCGTCATGAACCCGTGCGATCACCCGCACGGCGGCGGCGAGGGCAAGTCTCCGGTCGGCCGGCCGTCCCCGGTCACGCCTTGGGGCAAGCCGACGCTCGGTTACAAGACCCGCAAGAAGAACAAGAACAGCGACAAGTTCATTGTCAAGCGTATCAATTAGAGGTATATAGGATATGTCGAGAAGCTTAAAGAAACAGCCTTACGTCGAAGAAAGGCTTTACCAGAGAGTCAAAGCGCAGATGGACACCAACGACAAGAAGGTCATCAAAACCTGGTCGCGGGCGTCGACGATATACCCCGAGTTTGTCGGACAGACCATTGCCGTACACGACGGACGCAAGCACGTTCCCGTATATTGCACCGAGGAAATGGTCGGACACAAGTTGGGCGAGTTTGCCCCTACGCGCACCTTTAAGGGACACGCGGGCGAAAAGACGACCAAAGGGAAATAGGAGTTAGGATATGGCTAAGAGAATGAAAGAGAAAACCGAAGCGCGCAAGGCCGCAAAAGATCCGCGTCCTACCGCTAAGGTCAAATATGTCCGTATTGCGCCGAGCAAGGTGCGCGTCGTTATCGATACCGTTCGCGGCAAATCGGTCAACGAAGCCATCGCCATGCTCGAAGCTACGCCCAAGGCAGCCAGCGAAGTCGTTGCGAAGTTGATTCGGTCGGCTACGGCCAACGCCGAGCATAACCAGGACTTGGCGCGCGCCGATCTGTACGTCGCGGAGATCTTCGCCGACGGCGGCCCGATCCTGAAGCGTATGCAACCCGTCTCCAAAGGACGCGGCTACCGCATCAACAAGCGCACCAGCCACATTACCGTAATCCTCGACACGATGAAGGAGGTCAGATAAATGGGTCAGAAAGTTAATCCGAACGGTCTCCGCGTCGGCATCATCAAGGATTGGAATGCGACCTGGTACGCAGGCAAAAAGGATTTCGGCAAGATGCTCAACGAGGACTACCGGATCCGCGCATTTATCAAAAAGAAGTACTACGCGTTCGGCATCTCCCGCATCGCCATCGAGCGTGCGCAGGGCCGCGTGATCATCAACATCTACACCTCCAAGCCCGGCATGATCATCGGGCAGAAGGGCGCCGGTATCGAGCAGCTCAAGAAAGAGTTGACCAAGAACATCGGCTTAAAGACGATGAGCATCAATATCCACGAGGTCAAGCGCCCCGATATGGACGCGACGCTGGTCGCCGAATCGATCGCAGCGCAGCTCGAAAAACGCGCGTCGTTCCGCCGCACGATGAAGCAGGCGATGGGACGCGTCATGCGCAGCGGCGCCAAGGGTGTCAAAATCATGGTTTCGGGTCGGTTGGACGGCGCCGAAATCGCGCGGTGCGAACAGTACCACGACGGCTCGATTCCTCTGCAAACATTGCGCGCGGACATCGAGTACGGCTTGGCCGAGGCGCACACGACGTTCGGTATCATCGGCGTCAAAGTGTGGGTCTATAAGGGCGAAGTTCTGCCCCAGGTCAAGCAGACCGAAGGAGGACAACAATAATGTTAATGCCGAAAAGAGTCAAAAGACGTCGCGTCCAACGCGGCAGAATGAAGGGTAAAGCCAACAGCGGCAACGTCGTCACCTACGGCGAGTACGGCCTTGTTGCGCTCGATCCGGGCTGGATCACGTCCAATCAGATCGAGGCCGCACGTATCGCTATGACCCGTTATATCAAGCGCGGCGGACAGGTTTGGATCTGTATCTTCCCGCACAAACCGATTACCAAGAAACCGGCCGAAACCCGCATGGGTTCCGGTAAAGGTTCTCCCGAATACTGGGCAGCCGTGGTCAAACCCGGTCGCGTGATGTTCGAAATGGCGGGCGTCAACGAAGAGGTTGCCCGCGAGGCGTTGCGCCTTGCTTCCCACAAGCTGCCGGTCCGTTGCAAGATCGTCAAGAAAGGCGACACCGTGTCTGCGGACGCTCCTGAGGTAAAGGAGGAAGTCAATGAATAAGATTCATGAACTGAAAGACGAAGAACTGACCACCAAGCTAACCGAACTCAAACAAGAGTTGTTCAATCTCCGTTTTTCGCATGCTACCGGGCAGTTGAACAACCCGATGCAAATGGTTAAGGTCAAGCGCGAGATCGCCCGCATCAAGACCGTTCTGCGCGAGCGCGAGCTGAAGGCCGCCAAGAAGGCTTAAAGGAGACCGTTATGGCTGAAGAGAGAAATAACAGAAAGGTACGCGAAGGCGTCGTTGTGTCCGACAAAATGGACAAGACCGTTGTGGTCGCCATCAAGGACAAGGCCAAGCACCCGCTGTATAAAAAGACCATCAATAAGACCAAAAAGCTCAAGGTGCATGACGAAAACAATGAATGCGGTATCGGCGATACCGTCGAGATCGTCGAGACCCGTCCGCTTTCCAAGGATAAGCACTTCCGTTTGAGCAGAATCATCGAGAAAGCGAAATAACAGAGCGGAGGAGAGGTTAAGCGTTTCGGCTTAAAACCGCCTTCGATAAGGAGTAAAACATGATACAACCGCAGTCATATTTGAAGGCCGCCGACAACAGCGGCGCCAAAGAAATAATGTGTATTCGCGTGCTGGGCGGCTCGTTCCGCAGAAGCGGTAACATCGGCGACGTCATCATCGCGTCGGTCAAGAGCGCCAACCCGGGCGGCGCGGTCAAAAAAGGCGACGTCGTTATGGCCGTTATCGTTCGCACGCACCAGGGCATCAACCGTCCCGACGGCTCGCATATCCGTTTCGACGACAACGCGGCAGTCATTATCGACTCGCAGAAACAGCCGCGCGGAACGCGTATCTTTGGACCGATCGCCCGCGAATTGCGCGATAAGGATTATATGAAGATTATATCCTTGGCACCCGAAGTGCTGTAAGGGAGGACGAGCATGAAGTTAAACGTAAAAACCGGCGACACCGTTTTGGTCATCGCGGGCAAGGATAAAGGAGCCAAAGGCAAGGTCATCGAGACCGTTCCCGCAACCGGCCGCGTCAAAGTGGAAAACGTCAATATTGTCACTTTACACAAAAAGCCGCGTTCGGCGCAAGTCCCCGGCGGCAAGTTCAAGCAACCGGCGGCGATCGACGTGTCCAACGTACAGGTCATCTGCCCGTCCTGCGACAAGGCGACCCGCGTGCGCCACGCCGATATAGACGGCAAGCACGTGCGCACTTGCTGTAAGTGCGGCGCCTCGCTCGACAACACGGCCAAGATCGACAAGAAAAAGGCCAAGAAAGCTGCCGACGCCAAGCCTGTTAAGTCCAAGAAAAAGGACGAGAAGAAAGACGACGTAAAGGCGGAGCCGGAGGAAAAGAAGACCAAAAAGACGGCAAAGGCAGAGACCGAAGAGGCGAAGCCCGTCAAGAAAACGACCAAGAAAGCGCCGGCCAAAGCGAAAACGCAAGCCGAAGCGCCGGCCGAAACGACCGAGCAGGCGTAAGGCTTAGGAGGAGACAATGGCTGAAAAGAAGAATCAGGTTGCTAAAGCAGCTGCAACCGATACGAACGGCAGATACAGATTAAAGGCCAAGTATGTGAACGAGATCGTTCCCGCTTTGATCAAGGAAAAGGGATACACCAACGTGCATCAGGTTCCCAAGCTGGAAAAGATCATTCTCAATATGCGCCTCGGCGACATCAAGGACAACGCCAAGTCGGTGCAACTTGCGCAAGCCGAACTGGAAGCGATCGCCGGACAGAAAGCGATCGTTACCCGCGCCAAGAAATCGGTCGCAAACTTCAAGTTGCGCGAGGGACAGGTGATCGGCGTTAAGGTCACGCTGCGCGGCGACCGCATGTACGAGTTCCTCGACCGTCTGATTTCGATCGCGTTGCCGCGCGTGCGCGACTTCCGCGGTATTTCGGGAAAATCGTTCGACGGCAGAGGCAACTACGCGATGGGCGTTAAAGAGCAGATCATTTTCCCCGAGATCGCATACGAAACGGTGGAAAAGGTCAGAGGATTCGACGTCTGCGTCGTCACCTCGGCGCCCAACGACGACGAGGCCAAGGCACTTCTTGTTAAGTTTGGAATGCCTTTCAAAAACTGACAGGGTATAAGGAGAAAAATCAATGGCTAAGAAAGCAATGATCAACAAGCAGCAGCGTCCTGCCAAGTACTCGACGCGCGCGTATACGCGTTGCAGCATTTGCGGCAGACCGCATTCGGTTCTGCGCAAGTACGGTATTTGCAGAATTTGCTTCCGCGAGCTTGCCTACAAAGGCGAGATCCCGGGCGTGAAGAAGTCGAGCTGGTAAGGAGGACGTATGGTAGTTACAGATCCCATTGCAGATTTATTGACAAGAATCAGAAACGCGCTGACCGCGCGTCACGATACGGTGACCGTTCCTACATCGAAGATGAAAAAAGCGATCGCCGATATTCTCGTCGAAGAAGGTTTCATCAAGAGCGCGGAGATCAAAGAGGTTGACGGGCATTCGGTGATCGTCATCGCGCTTAAGTACGGCGCTAAGTACGAACGCGTCATCACCAATTTAAAGCGTATTTCCAAGCCCGGCTTGCGCGTTTACTGCGCGGCGCAGGATCTCCCCAAGGTTTTGGGCGGCTTAGGCATCGCCATCATTTCCACCTCGAAGGGCGTGATGACCGATAAAAAGGCGCGTTCCCTCAACGTCGGCGGCGAAGTGCTGGCGTACGTATGGTAGGAGGTCGGATATGTCGAGAATAGGAAGATTGCATATAGACGTGCCCGCGGGCGTCAACGTTGCGTTCAAAGACAGCGTAGTGACGGTCAAAGGCCCCAAAGGCGAGCTGTCGCGCAAGATCGACGATAAGAAGATCAACGTCGAATTGAACGGAAACGTTCTGAGCGTAACGCGCGCGGACGACCTGAAAGACACCAAAGCCAAGCACGGCCTGTACAGACAGCTTATTGCCAACATGGTCAAAGGCGTTGTCGAGCCGTTCACCAAGACGCTGATCATCGTCGGCGTCGGTTACAAGGCGTCGGTTGCCGGTAACAAGCTGACGATGAACATCGGGTTCTCGCACCCCGTCGAATGCACGGCGCCCGCCGGTATCACGCTGGCCTGCCCGGACGCGACGACGGTGACCGTGACCGGTATCGACAAAGAGTTGGTCGGACAAACGGCCGCCAACATTCGCGCCAAGCGTCCGGTCGAGCCGTATCACAACTACGGGTTGCATTACAGCGACGAAGTCCTCATTCATAAAGAGGGCAAGACCGCAGGTAAGTAGGAGAGGATAGTATGATTAAGAAAGAAAACAAAAACGAAATCAGACGCAAGCGTCATGCGCGCATCCGCTCCACCATTTCCGGCACGGCAGATCGGCCGAGAATGGACGTTTACAGAAGCACTTCTCACATTTACGTGCAGATCATCGACGACGTCAAGGGCGTGACGCTGGTTTCCAGCTCGACCATGGCCAAGGGCGTCGACGTCAAAGGCAAGACCAAGACCGAGGCCGCCAAAGTCGTCGGCGCGGACGTCGCGCAAAAGGCGCTCAAGGCCGGCATTTCGGAGGTCGTGTTCGACCGCGGCGGCTATCTGTACACCGGGCGTGTGCAAGCGCTCGCCGATGCGGCCCGCGAAGCGGGACTTAAGTTCTAGGAGGAAGTATGGCTAAACGTGAACGTGAAGAATTAAAGCCGGATGACGGCATTAAAAGTAAGTTAGTCGCCGTCAACCGCATCACTAAGGTTGTCAAGGGCGGCCGCAATATGCGCTTTTCGGCGCTCGTGGTCGTCGGCGACGGCAACGGCGGCGTAGGTATCGCTATGGCGAAAGCGGCCGAAGTTCCCGAGGCGATCAAAAAGGCCGAAGGACTGGCGCGCAAGAACATGATCCGCGTACCTCTGACCGAGTTCTCCATTCCGCACGAGACCGAAGGCGTGTTCGGCAAGAGCAAGGTGCTGATGCGCCCCGCTCCCGAGGGTACCGGCGTTATCGCCGGCGGCAGCGTCCGCGCGGTCGTCGAGTTGGCCGGCGTGAAGAACATCACCACCAAGAGTTACGGCTCCCGCAACCCCATCAACACGGTCAAAGCGGCGCTCGAAGGACTGAAGTCCCTGCGCAGCCCCGAACAGGTGGCGGCTTTGCGCGGCAAGACCGTCGAAGAAATTATAGGGTAGGTGCGATATGGCTGAGAAGAAAGTTAAGACCCAGGGCAAACAGCTCAAGGTCACGCTGGTAAAGAGCACCATCGGCTGCTTGGAAAAGCAAAAGCGTACCGTCGAGGCTTTGGGATTAAAGAAGATCCGCTCGTGCAAGGTCCACAACGACACGCCCGCCATTCGCGGCATGATATTTGTGGTGAAACACTTGGTAACGGTCGAAGAACTCTAGTTTTGGAAAAGCATACATCGCGGGATACTGCGTCAGGCGGCGCGTTTTCGCGGGCCATGTACGAAAAAGTACACTCCCCGTCGAAAACGCACCACCTTCCTTGTCTGCCGCGCGTCTGCTTTCCCAAAATCGGGATTTCCCCAATTAGAGAATGGAGGATAACAATAATATGAGAATAGACGAATTATCGCCGGCACCCGGCGCGCGTACCGCTCCCAAGAGATTGGGGCGCGGCATCGGTTCGGGACTGGGCAAAACTTCCGGTAAAGGCCACAAAGGCCAGTGGGCGAGAAGCGGCGGCGGCGTTCGCGTCGGATTCGAGGGCGGTCAAATGCCCCTCGCGCGCAGATTGCCCAAGACCGGTTTCGACAACGCATGGAAAAAGGTTTATTCGACGGTCAACGTCGACGCGCTCAATGCGTTTGACGACGGCGCGGTCGTGACTGCCGAGGCATGTCTCGAAAAAGGCATTCTGTCCAAGATCGAGCCGTACGGTTTGAAAGTTTTGGGCGACGGCGAGCTGACCAAGAAGTTGACGGTCAAAGCAAGCAAATTCACAAAATCCGCGGCCGAAAAAATCGGCAAAGCGGGCGGAACCACCGAGGTACTGTAAATGTTTCAGACATTGGTCAATGCCTTCAAGAACAAAGAAGTAAGAACGAAAATTCTTATTACGCTGGGGCTTCTGCTGATTTATCGGTTGGGGTGCTGGCTTCCTGTTCCGGGCATCAGCGCAAGTTGGTACGGAGACTCGCAGCAGAACGATACATTCCTCGGCCTGCTGTCGGCGATCACGGGCGGCGCGTTGCAAAACGGCGCATTCCTCGCTATCGGTATCTCTCCGTATATCAATGCGTCCATTATCGTCCAGCTCCTTACCATTGCGATCCCGAAGTTGGAGCAGTGGTCCAAGCAGGGCGATGAGGGCCGGAAAAAGATCACAAACGTGACCCGCTATCTGACGCTCGTGCTGGCGGTCGCGCAAGCAACCGGCATTGTCGTCAGTTGCGCGCAATCGAACGGCATTTCCAACGCATTCTTCGGCGGCAATACGCCGGTGTGGCTGATCGGTATTTTCGTAGCGGTCATGTTGGTTGCCGGCTCGATGTTCACCATGTGGCTGGGCGAGCGCATCACCGATTACGGCGTCGGCAACGGCATTTCGCTTTTGATCTTCGTCGGTATTTTGGCCAGCGCCGGACAAGCGATCCTCAGCATCATCATGCAGATCCCTTCCGACGCGACGGGCGTCAAGATTTGGGAACTGATCGGTTTCCTTCTCATGGTCGTGTTCGTGTTCGCGTTCATCGTGTTCGTCGACCTGGCCGAACGCCGCGTGCCCATTCAGTACGCCAAGCAGGTCAAAGGCCGCAAGATGTACGGCGGGCAGTCGACCAATATCCCTATTAAGGTCAACGCCGCGGGCGTGTTGCCGATCATCTTTGCAACGGCAATTTGGACGTTCCCGCAGCTCATTATGTCGATGTTCTGGCCGAACACCGCATTCTACGGTTGGTGGATGCGTTGGATGGGAACGGGAACGCCGATCTATTCGGTCGTCGTCGGTCTGTTGATCTTCGCATTCAGCTACTTCTATGCGCAGATCCAGTTCAACCCCGAAGAGGTTGCGCGCAATATCCAACAGTACGGCGGCTTTATCCCCGGCATTCGCCCCGGTAAGCCGACCGCCGACCACTTGTCCAAAATCAGCAAGCGCTTGACGTTCTTCGGCGCGCTGTTCCTGGCGATCATCGCAATCGTGCCTTCGGTCATCTTTGCCTTAGTACTCGAAAATGCGTCCTTGATCAACGCCTTCAGCGCAACCGGTATGCTGATCGTCGTCTCCGTCGCGCTCGAGTTCGATAAGCAGCTTGAGTCGTTGTTGATGATGAAGCAGTATAAGGGATTCTTGAAGTAAGAAAGATTGCGTTTGACGGCATATAGCGGCACGTTAAGCCGCTACGTGTGCACGGTCGACTTAAGTCAGTACGAGGAAGTACGCGCCTAAGCCGACCGCGCACCTGTTGCGGCTTACCGCACCACTCTCTGCCGTCGATAGCAACCCTGTCATTGCGAGCGAAAGCGAAGCGATCTGAAACGGCGGAAACGAATTGCGCCGGCGGGCGGCCGCTTGCCGCCGCAGGGAGCGACACCGCAAACCGTGTACACGTCATTGCGAGCGAAAGCGAAGCAATCGGAAGCGGCAGAGCGTGAGACGAAAAGAAAGAATATAGCTTAAAGTTTTTTGCTTACTTTTTTTCAAAAAAGTAAGGGAGGTAGTATGAAAATACTGTTACTCGGCGCACCGGGTGCGGGTAAGGGAACACAAGCCTCGCAGATCGCGGTCAAGTACAACATTCCGCACATCTCGACGGGCGACATCTTCCGCAAAAACATCAAGGAAGGCACGCCGATCGGCTTGAAAGCCAAGGGCTACATCGACAAAGGCCAGTTGGTGCCCGACGAAGTGACCTGCGAAATGGTTGCCGACCGACTCGCCCAAGCCGACTGCGCGAACGGGTATTTGCTCGACGGATTCCCGCGCAACCTGTTCCAAGCCGAACAGCTTGCGAAAATTTCCACACTCGACACGGTGATCAACATCGACGTTGACCTCAGCGCACTCGAGGCGCGTATCACCGGCCGTCGGGTTTGCCCCAAGTGCGGGGAAAGCTACCACGTTACGACCAAGACCGACGACAAATGCGACAAGTGCGGCGAAACGCTCATCCAGCGCGACGACGACAAGCCCGCGACCGTGCAGTCGAGACTGGAAGTATATAAAGCGCAGACCGAACCGCTGATTGCGTATTACTCCGAAAAGGGAATACTCAAAACGGTGGACGGTATGCAGTCGATCGCCGATGTGTTCGGCGACATCGTCAAGGTACTGGGATGATCGCCGTAAGAAAGCCTGCCGAACTCGAAAAGATGCGCAAGGCCAACAAAGTGGTAGGCGACGCGCTCCGTATGATCGAACAGTACGTTCGTCCGGGCGTCACCACCATGGAGCTGAACGCCATTTTGGAAGAGTTCATTGTGGCCGCCGGCGCAAAGCCTTCGTTCAAGAACTATCACGGTTTCCCGGCCGCAAGCTGTATGTCGATCGATGAGGTTGTCGTACACGGAATCCCGTCGCTTAGGGTACTGAAAGAGGGCGAGATTCTGTCGGTAGACGTCGGCGCGATCGTCGAGGGCTACCACGGCGACGCCGCCAGAACGTTCCCGGTCGGTAAGATCTCGGCCGAAAAACAGCGATTGATCGACGTCACGCGCGAAAGTTTCTTCGAAGGCATCAAAGAGGTGCGCGCAGGTCGCCGCTTAGGGGATCTGTCCCACGCGATACAGGCCTACGTCGAAGCGCACGGCTACAGCGTGGTGCGCGAGATGACCGGACACGGCATCGGGCGCAATATGCACGAGGATCCCTCGATCCCCAACTACGGCGCAGCCGGCAGCGGGCCGCTGCTCAAAGCGGGGTACTGCTTGGCGATCGAGCCGATGGTCAATATGGGCAAGTACCATATCGAGATCGACAGCCTCGACGGTTGGACGTGTCGGGCGCGCGACGGGCAACCTTCCGCGCATTACGAAAACACGGTCATCGTCACCGACGGCGACGCGGAAATACTCACGTTGTGAGGGGCGTATGGAACTGGGCAAAAACGCGGTTGTGATCAGCCGCATGGGACATGACGCCGGGCGCGTGTACGTAGTGACCGCGCGGGTCAACGAGGACTTCGTGTTGGTGGTCGACGGAAAGCACCGCAAGCTCGACAACCCAAAGCTCAAACGTGTCAAACACGTCAAGCCGGTGGGCGAGAGCGACGTGCTGGATCGGGTCAAGACCGATACGGAATTACACAAGGCTTTGAGAAATTTCGGATTATAGGAGGATGTATGCCGAAGGACGACAACATTGAAGCGGAAGGCGTCGTAATCGAGTGCCTGAGAAACGCAATGTTCAAGGTCAGACTGGCCAACGGTCATATCGTCACGTGTACCATTTCGGGTAAGATCCGTATGCACTACATCAAGATTCTTGAGGGTGATACGGTCAAGCTGGAAATGTCCCCGTATGATATAACCAAGGGGCGCATCACATACAGAAACAAGACTTAAAGCGGGTAACAATGCGAGCGCGGGAAACCGACGTTCGGAGACTAAAACAGGTTTAAGGAGAATCATTATGAAAGTACGTACTTCGGTCAAACCCATGTGCGACAAATGCAAGGTCATCAAGCGGCACGGCAAAGTGATGGTGATATGCTCGAAATATCCCAACCACAAGCAGCGGCAAGGGTAACAATTCCGTTAATCCGTTTTGCGGCAGCATTCCAGGCCGAAAAGCGGGGCAACGTAAGATAGATACATTCAATTCAATTCGATAAGGAGAATCATTGTGGCAAGAATAGCCGGCGTTGATTTGCCCAGAGAGAAGCGCGTGGAAATCGGCCTGACCTACATCTACGGCATCGGAAGACCTCTGAGCAACAAAATTTTGAAAGAAACGGGCATCAGCCCCGACATTCGGGTCAAAGACCTGACCGAGGAGCAGGAAGGCAAGCTGCGCAACTACATCGAGCATAACATTATGATCGAGGGCGACTTGCACCGCGAAGTGGCGCTCAACATCAAGCGCTTGATGGAAATCGGTTGCTACCGCGGCGTCCGTCATCGTAAGGGACTGCCTGTCCGCGGACAAAGCACCAAGCAGAACGCGCGCACGCGCAAAGGGCCTAAGCGCACCGTCGGGCGCGCCAAAAAGGCGAAGTAGGAGTGTTGAGATATGGCAGTGAAGAAAACCGGAAGAAAAAAGGTTACCAAGAATATCGATAAAGGGCAGGTGCATATCCAGGCGTCGTTTAACAACACCTTGATCACCTTCACCGATACCGCCGGCAACGCGATCTGCGCTTGCAGCGCGGGCGCGCTCGGTTTCCGCGGCTCGCGTAAGTCGACGCCGTTCGCCGCGCAGCAGGCTTGCGAAAAGGCCGCTTTGGTCGCTAAGGACCAGGGGCTTAGAAGCGTAGACGTGTTCGTAAAGGGTCCGGGCGCCGGCCGTGAATCGGCTATCCGCGCGCTCGAGGTCGTCGGCCTTGCCGTTACGTCGATCACCGACGTCAGCCCCATTGCGCACAACGGTTGCAGACCGCCCAAGCGCAGAAGAGTTTAAGGAGAGTACGATATGGCTAAGAATACTTGCAACGATTGCAGACAGTGCCGTCGCGAAGGGCAGAAGTTGTTTTTGAAAGGCGACCGGTGCACCACCAAAAAGTGCGCCATGGACCGCCGTCCCGTTCCTCCCGGACAGCACGGGCAGGGCAGAAAGAAGGTTTCCGAGTACGGCTTGCAGCTACGCGAAAAGCAAAAGACCAAGCGCGCTTACGGGCTACTCGAAAAGCAGTTCCATAAGTACTACGAAGAGGCCGAGCGCATGAAAGGCGTTACCGGCGAGAACATGCTCTCGCTGATCGAGCGCCGCCTCGACAACGTCGTGTACCGTATGGGGATCGGTTCGTCCCGGCCGCAGTCGAGACAGATCGTCAACCACGGACATATCACCGTCAACGGAAAGCCCGTCAACATTCCCAGCTACCAGGTCAAACCCGGCGACGAGATCGGCATCAAGGAATCCAAGACGGATAACACACTCTTTAAAGAATTACGCGGCGCGAAGATTGTTATGCCCAAGTGGGTCGAGTTCGACACCGAATCCTTCAAGGGCAAAATTATCGATATACCCAAGCGTGAGGACATCGACCTCAACATCAACGAACAGCTGATCATCGAGTTGTATTCGAAGTAATCGTTTTTTGGGGCGAAAAAGCCCTGCGATCATTTAAGGAGTAATTGAAAATTGAATATGATGGAAATTGAAAAGCCCAGAATCACTCTCGAAGAGAGTACGGACGGCAGAAGCGGCAAGTTCGTCGTCGAGCCGCTCGAGCGCGGCTACGGCATCACGCTCGGTAACGCGATGCGGCGCGTGCTGTTGTCGGCGCTTCCCGGCACGGCCGTTGTGGGCATCAGCATAGAGGGCGTCAGCCACGAGTTTTCGACCATCAAGGGCGTCAAAGAGGACGTCGCCGAGATCATCTTGAACCTTAAGGGCTTGAATCTCAAGGCGAACTATTCCGACAAAACGCTCAAAAAGGTGCTGAAGATCGAGCGCACCGCGCCCGGCGTCGTCAAGGCTTCCGACATTCTCGACGACCCCGAAATCGAGATTCTAAACCCCGATATGTACATCTGCACGATCGACGAGGGCGGACGGCTGATCATGAATCTGACCGTCGCGCGCGGCCGCGGTTACGTGGTTGCCGAGGAGTTGAAAGATGCAACGCAGCCGATCGGATACATCCCCATCGACGCGATCTTCACGCCGGTCAAGGCCGCCAGCTACGCGGTCACGTCGACCCGCGTGGGGCAGAGCATCGACTACGATAAGCTGACGCTCGAAGTCAAGACCGACGGTTCGCTGTCGGCAAAGGACGTCGTCAGTCTCGCCGCCAAAGCGATCGAGGATCACATTCGTCTGTTCGTCAACCTGTCCGACGTCATCTCCGGTATGGATATACTGGTGACGCGCGACGAGGACAAACAGCAAAAGGTTCTCGAAATGAATATCGAGGACATGGATCTGTCGGTCAGAAGTTACAACTGCTTGAAACGCGCCGGCATCCATACCGTCGAGGACTTGACCAAGAAGTCCGAGGACGATATGCTCAAAGTTCGCAATCTGGGAAGAAAGTCGCTCGACGAAGTGATCGGCAAGCTACGTAGCTACGGCCTGGATCTCAAGAGCAACGAAGAATAAGAAGGAGTTTATTATGGCACAGAGAAAATTGGCGAAGCCGACCGATCAAAGAATGGCGCTCCTGCGCGGCCAGGTCAGCGAGCTTTTGTGGCACGGCAGAATCGAGACCACCTACGACCGCGCCAAAGAGGTGCAGAAAATGGCGGAGAAGATTTTGACGGCCGCCATCAACAGCTATAAGGACACGGTCAAGGAAGTCGAGACCCGCAAACGCGTCGGCAAGAAAGGCGCTGTTGAGGAATACAAGTTGGAAGTTGTCAACGACGGCCCCAAAAAGCTGGCCGCTCGCCGCAAGATCATGGGCGTGGTGTACGACATTCCCGAAACGCCTAAAGAGAACGAGTCCAAGACCTCGTTCCGCGAGCGTACCGCGCACGTGCGGCATCCGCTGATCGAAAAGATCTTCAACGAGTATGCGCCCAAATACGACGCCCGCGCCGAAGAACTGGGACAGAAAGGCGGCTATACGCGCGTATTGAAAATGGGATTCCGCCGCGGCGACAGCGCAGAACTCGCGCTCATCGAGTTGGTGTAATTCGCTTTAAACGTTAAAGTATAAACAACCAAAGGGAGAGACATGCTTTTTGCCGTGTCGCTCCCTTTTTGCATGTCCGACAGTATAATGCGGTGCGATATACGGAAAATTCATGTAGTACGCGCTACGGCAGGGACAGAGAAAGCGACAACACACGGAACGGCACGACAAGGCGCATAGATAGGGAAACCCGACTTTGTAGCGGTCACCGCAAACAAGCATTACCGTTTTGCATGTGGCCGGTAAAAGTTATTCCGTTTTAAGACAAGCAAACCGCTTACGGTGTCGCTCTAAGGCGTAACGTCTAAGACGGCGCGGCGAACATTAGAATTTTGTTAGAAAAGCGAATAAAGCATTGCTTTTTGTCGAAGGCTATGGTATACTGAATTTGTAACATTCCGCTTTAAGGAAGGAAACATAATGTTCGGCAAACATGAGGGATTCCACGGCCGCTCGTTCGGACCGGCGCACATCGGGCTATTGCTTGTGACGTTGGGATTGACGGGACTGGCCGTGTATTTGACCCGAAAATGCAAACAAAAGACGATTCGGCGTCTATATATCGGCGCTTGCTGTTTTTTGGTCGTCTCCGAAATCATCAAATGGACGTGGGACGGCATGGTGCTTAAGCGCATCGACTTTGCTTCGACGCTGCCGATGTACATATGCAGTATCACCATGTTTGTCATTCCGCTCGCTCTGCTTTGTAAGGGCAGCGTCCGACAGGCGGCGCTCGGGCATATTGCCACGCTCAACATTATCGGCGCTGTGGCGGGCGTCGTGTTCTCGACCGTTATTTTAAAGTTTCCTTTCTTTCATCTCAACGTCATCAACAGCTTTTTATACCACGCCGTGCTGCTGTTCGTCGGCATCACCGCCTGGACAAGTAAGCTGTACCGCCCGACGGTCAAAGACCTCGGTCTGTTTTTCCTGCCGTGCCTGGTCATGGCGATCCCCGTGATCGCTTGCGACATGCGTTTCGGCTGGGACTATATGTTTTTAAACAAGGGATTCGATACGCCGTTCAGCATTCTGTCGCGCGTTCTCCCGCAGCCGGTGTATATCATGGTCATGCTGTTAGGATACTACGCCGTCACAGTCGCCCTGTTCTATATCCCGACGATCGTGCGCGCAGTACGGCATCGAGCGCGACCGATCGCAACGCCCGAATCGCTTTGGGTAGAGGAGTCGAATGCGGCCACAGAGGAGATCGTCGCCGAAAAAGCGAATGCCGATTGCCGACAGGAATGATAAAAAAGAAATGCGACGGAGATCGGTCGCATTTTTTCTATAATAAGTTCTGTTATCCGAACGCCTCGACCGCCGACACAATGCGCAGCCGTTCTTCGTCCACATCGCTGCGGCCGTAAGCGTCGATGAACCGCCGTCGATAGGCGTCTGTTTGAAGATTACGGCGCAACGACCAAAGCGCCCAAAACAAATCGACATGCCGATCGCCGATGCCGCCGTTGCCCACGTCGATCAAGCCGCCCAAACGCCAGTCGTCGAGAACGACATTCGGCAAACAAAAATCACCGTGTAAAAGCGTGCGCGTCTCCAGTGTATGCCCGTATTGCCGCACGACGTCCCAAGCCTGCGCGGCCGTGTCATAGCCGAACTGCGCGTCGAAATGCCTCGCGCGATAATTTTTTGCGGCCGCTTCGAGATAGCGGTGCGTGTGATTTTGGATCGGACAGGCCGCGCCGTCGAGATTGTGCAACTGCCGTAAGATTTGCGCCAACGTATCGCACAGCTGTTCGGGTCGCTCGATATATCGTTGAAACGTGCAATCATGCCCGCGCACTTTTCGGGTGACCAGCCAGTCGCGTTTTTCGGTGACGTAAGCGAGTACGGTCGCGCCCAAACCCAGGCGGCACATATAGCGTGTCATCGCCGCCTCGTTTGCGAGCGCGCCGGCCGCCGCCGACTTGACGAAAAACCCGTCGTCCCGATTGACAAACAGTACGGTAGCGTCCGGCGAGCTACTGCTGTCGTATAGGTCGCCGCCGCACAGAAACGACCGAACCGCGACCGGGTAGACGGCAAGATCGATTTTCACGGGTTTTCGTTGCATACGCACAGTATACAAAAGGAACGGAGAAAAGTCAATTAAAAGACCGCAACGTATGCCGTCGCGGTCTTTTACCGTTGCATCTATTTTGTCATTCTTTCCTTGCCGCGGTATACTAGGCCGATCATGCCGCCGCCGGTGTGCGCGCCGATGACGGGGCCGACCCATCCGACCACTACTTTACAGGAAAACTCGGCTTCGATCATCTCGCGCATGGCGTCGACCATTTCGGGCGAATCGGCATTTGCGATATACACCGTTTGACTGTTCAAATCGACGGCTTGCGCTTTCATGCGGTCGAAACAGTATTTGATCGCTTTGCGCATACCTTGCTGCTTGCCGATGACCTGCAATTTGCCTTCGGCATTGATGATGATGATCGGTTTGAGTTTGAGTGCCGTGCCGATGAGCGCCGCCGCACCCGAGACGCGGCCGCCGCGTTTTAAGTGATAGAGGTCGTCGACGATGATGAATACCTGCGTTTCGGCCGCGCATTTCTCCATGCCGGCGGCGACCTCTTTGGCCGGTTTGCCGGCGTCGCGCAACATGATGCCTTCGTCTAGAATGTTGCGCTGCGCCTGTGTCGCTCCCAGCGAGTCGACGATATAGATCTTAACGCCGGGATGGGCGTCCATGACCGTCTGCGCCGCTTGGCAAGCGCTTTGGTGCGTCGAGGACAGACCGCTCGACAGCGTCAGATGTACGATGGTATTGTAGCCGTCCGCAATCAACTTTGTAAAATATTCCTCGTGCAGATAGGCGTTGATCTGCGAGGTGGTCGGCTGCTTGCCGTCGCGCAGCTGTTGATAAAAATGCTTATAACGCTCGTCGCTGTCAAAATCGTCGTCGTAGGTAACGCCGTCGATCGTAAAGGTCAACGGGATCCAGCTGACGGCTTTATCGGCCAGTTCGCTCTTCAATAGGTCGCTGGCCGTGTCGGTCGAAAGTATCATTTTTTCCATGGGGAATCCTCCGTGCTATGTATAGTGTTAATAGACAATACGCAATTATGTGTCTATTATAACCGATTACCGCACCGCACGCAAATGATACATAGGGGTCTAATCGAATTTTAATCTGTTTTTAATAATTGCGCTACGGGCGACGCCGTAGAGACGGTCGACAAGAAATGTGCGCCGAATCAACTTTGTCTTTTCGTCTGCGAATACGGCGAAAACGGCCGTTTGGGCGGCTTAGGGCGCGAGTTTTGACGCAAACGGCGTTTGGGGCGAGACGGGTCGCGCAAAAATGTTGCGAATGGATATTAAAACAGTAGAAATTTGCGTTTGTTTGTGGTATAATACTAGCAAGATAGGTTGAGAGGCTATACAGGTAGCTACTCGCGTATCGAATCTTTCGGGAGGCACCGGAAATGACACAATGGTGGAATGCGCTGCGTTTGATGCAGCAAATCGTGTTTGTGATTGCATGTGCCACTACTCTGTTCATGTTGGGGCAGATCGTCATGATGCTGATCGGATTCGGGGAGTCGGACATAGACGCCGACGCCGGCGATATAGACGTGCCCGATACCGACGCGCCGACTTTGGACGTCGATCCCGGACAGCCGGAGAGCGACGTCGGATTCCGTTTGTTCGGACTGAAAATTTTTACCGTGCGCAGCATCATCGCCTTTTTCTGTATCGGCAGTTGGGTGGCGTTCACAATGGAATACTTCCTGCGCTGGCCGTTGGCGCTGTTGATCGGCGTCGTTGCGGGTTTGGCCGCAGGACTTTTGATGGCGTATGTCATGCATTCGCTGATGAAATTGCAATCGAGCGGTAATATCGACGTGACGAACAGCGTCGGGGCGGAAGCGGATGTATATTTGACCGTTCCTGCGCGGCGGGAAAGCCGGGGCAAGATCAATCTGACGTTGCAGGAGCGGTTTGTCGAACTGGAGGCCGTCACCGACTGCGAAGAACCGCTCGAGACGGGCGCGCGGGTGCGCGTCGTCGAGGCGATCGACGAGGAGACCGTGCGGGTCGAGCCGATCGGGGATAAAACGCGGCTCAGCCCGAACTGAATGCGGCGATAGCAAAACAAGTCTTTATAATTTTGTACATATAAGGAGGCAGAAAAATGTTGTTTTCCAGCGGAGCGGTGGTCGGCATAGTGCTGACGGTGGTGGCAGTCGTCGTACTGGCGCTACTCATTCTCGTCATTGTGGCGACGCGCTACAAGAAATGTCCGTCCGACAAAGTTATGGTCATCTACGGCGCTGTCGGCAAGACCAAAGAGGGCACCGCGCGTTCCAGCCGTTGTATCCACGGCGGCGCGGCTTTCGTGTGGCCGTTCGTGCAAGCGTACAGCTTTCTCGATCTGACGCCGATCTCGATCAACGTCGACCTTAAAAATGCGCTGTCGCGTCAGAATATCCGTATCGACGTACCCAGCCGCTTTACCGTCGGTATTTCGACGGAGGCGGGCGTTATGCAGAACGCCGCCGAGCGTTTGTTGGGACTCAAACTGATGGACATTCAGGATTTGGCCAAAGATATTATTTTGGGTCAGTTGCGTCTGGTTATCGCGCTCATGGACATCGAAGAGATCAACTCCGATCGAGACAAGTTCCAGGAAGCGATTTTCCGCAACGTCGAGGGCGAGCTGAAGAAAATCGGCTTGCGCCTGATCAACGTCAACGTCACCGACATCAACGACGAGTCGGGCTACATCGACGCGCTCGGCAAAGAGGCGACCGCCAAGGCGATCAACGACGCCAAAAAGTCGGTGGCCGAAAAAAACCGCGACGGTTCGATCGGTGAGGCCAACGCCTTGAAAGACGAACGTATCCAGGTTGCGATCGCCAACTCGACCGCAGTCGAGGGCGAAAACGAATCGCAGGGACGCGTGGCGCAAAGTAACGCCAAGCGCCGCGAGATCGAGGCCGAGGCCGAACGCGCGGCGTCCGTTGCCGAAATGATCGCCGAGGCCAACGCCAAGAAAGAGGCGTATAAGGCCGAGCAGGAAGCCGAATCCGCCCGTGCGCTCCGCGAGAAAGCGACGCAGGAAGCCGACGTTCTCGTCAAAGTCGAAGTCGACAAGCGCCGAATGGAACTCGAGGCCGAGGCCGAAGCCGAAATGGCGCGCAGAAAAGCGCGCGGTGAAGCCGACGCGTTGTTGGCTATGAAACAGGCGGAGGCACAGGGACAGTTGGAGATCCTCTCCAAACAGGCCGAAGGTTTTGAAAAGATCGTCAAGGCTGCCGGCGGCGTTGCCGACGACGCGGTCAAGATGCTGTTGTCCGACAAGATCGAAGAACTGGTCAAATTGCAGGTCGAGGCGATCAAAAACATCAAGATCGACAAAGTCACCGTTTGGGACAGTATGGGCGGCGGAAAAGAGGGCGGAAGCACGACGTCGAACTTTATTTCCAGCATGGTCAAAGCAGTACCGCCTTTGCAAGACGTGTTCAACATGAGCGGCATGGAGTTGCCCGCGATCATGGGCAAGCCGATCGATCCCGACGCGGCCAAAGCGGGCAAAGCAAAAAAATAAATTTACTGTAATATAACAGCCGTATACAAGAGACAGTGTGGACGCATTGTCTCTTTCGGCTGTCTGAAACCAACAGGAGTAGAAAACGACTATGATGCAAAACGGCAAATGGATTTGGGCAAGAGGCAGCAGCGCGGGCGGCACGGGTACGTGTACGTTCCGCTACGTGTTCGAATGCGACAAGCGCCCCAAATCGGCAAACTTGATGGTGGCGGCGACCAACCGCTGCTTTGTGTGGATGAACGGCAACTACGTGATGTTCGCAGGCGGCCGCGCGTCAACCGATCAGGAGACCTATTACGATACCGTAGACGTGGCCGACAGCCTTAAAAAGGGCGCGAACGTGCTGGTGTTGCGCGTCAAGGGCGGCGCGCAGGAAAACGGCGTTGTCGCAGAATGCCCCGAGATCGGCCTGGCCAGTTCCGACCGCTTTCTCGCTTACGAGTCGAACGTGACGACCGACGACGGCACCGTGTACACGTACAATGCGACGACCGAACACCGCTTGGGCGGCATTCATGCGCCCGAATTTATTTCCGACCTGTTCGGCAGCTCGGAAGTGATCGGCGACGCCGAAGCCGTTTTGCCGCGGCCGGTGCCGAGCGCGATCTTCGACGAGAGCAAGAAGCGCGCGTATAAAAAAATTGCCGGCGGAATTGTCATGGAGACGCAGCCGGGTGCGGCATACCCCCGCTTTACCGTGACGGCCAACAGCGGCGAGCATATCGTCATTACCGGCAGCCTGTCCGACCGTAAACTGGAATACGTCACTTGCGCGGGCGAGCAAACGTTCGAGTTTGACGAGCCGCTGTTCGGCACGCTCAACTTCGAGATTCCCGCATCGGTCAAGCTGGGCGACGCAGGCTATCGCTTAGTGACCAACGGCGCGGAAGAAGTCGGCAGTTTCACCTGCGACCGCGAAGACTTGAACGAACTGTACCGCTTGGCGCACAACACGTTTGAAACGACGGGCGTGCATATGTTTACCGATACGGTGGGCGGCGATACGCTAAGCGTGCTCGATGCGTCGGTCGCCGTTCGCAATGCGCTGTATCTGTACGCGGAAGGGACGGCCTACGCCGAAACGACGCTTTCGGCCGTGCTTGACGCTGTCGAGGGCAACGACAGTTTTATCGACGTCGGCAACCGCGCGCATACGCTGTTGGCATTCGGTACGCTGGGGCTGGCGGCCGACTGCTTCCGTGCCGTCAACAACGCCGATCTAAAACAACGCTATTTGACGGTGGCCGCCGAATATTTGCAAACGATCGACTTGAACGAGATCGCTATGTTATGTAAGGGCGACATAGACGGCGGCTACAACAGCGACAGCGAACTGGCGGCCAAAAGCCTGTATTTTTCCGCCGTGCAACTGTGCCAGACGGTCGCCGACGAGTTGAGCATCGACCGCTACAACGATTTTCTTTCGACGCAAAGCGAGACGCTCGGTAAAGTCGCCGACAACGTGTTGCGCGGCAACGGCCTCAGCCTCGACAAGAATTTTCACGACGACCGCGCCAACGCCTTGGCGATCTTGAGCGGACTGGCGCCGCAGTTCATGGCCGGGGACGCCGCGCGCGTCATGGCTACGTCGCTGTGCTGTACGCCGCTTTTAGAGGGCTATGTGACCGAGGCGCTGTTGGGCGCGCGCAGCGACTGGGCGTGCAACCGCATGGCCGCGCGGTTGGCGACGATCAAAAATATCGGCGGCAACACGATCCCCGAGGACTATGCAAGCGAAGGCGCGGGCGCGCGGGCGGCGGCGTCCGGCTATATCGGCGCGTTTTTCAAAACGCTTGCCGGCGTCGAGCTGTCCGAAGGCGGCCGACATGTGACGGTTACGCCCGAACTGAATGCGATCGACAGTCTGTCCTTTACCGTTCCGGTCGGCGGCGGCAAGATCGTCGGCCGATTCTCCCGCAACAAATCCGGCGGCGCCGATTGCTTTATCGACAACCAGTCCGACGCCCTCGTCGCCCTGCGTCTAAAAGGCAACAAAGGCTTTGCCACCGACGAGCCGATCAAGGTGTTGGAGCTTAAGAAAGGTAAAAACGCCTTCCGCTTTTGACGGCGCATTCATCACGAAATACGGCGTCAAACATCGTTCCCCCTCGGGTCATGTACGTTAAGTACACTCCCCGTCGGGGAAACTCGTTTTCCTTGTCTTTCGTGCGACTGCGCCGTCAAAAGTGCGGCAGCTCGAAAATGCCGCCGCGCCTAGCCTGACGCGCGTCTACGTCCGAAAACCTTATCCTATCGTGGGCGCGTCCCGTCGGGGAAACTCGTTTTCCTTGTCTTTCGTGCGACTGCGCCGTCAAAAGTGCGGTAGCTCGAAAATACCGCCGCGCCCGAAAACTTTAGTTTTCGCAGACCGTGCTTGTTTCCGCCGTTAAAAACATATCGCGGACAAATCGACTTATAAATTACGATCATTTCCTTTTGCTCATCATGTTTAGTGGCAGAAAAAAGGGAGTAGCGCGGCTACTCCCTTTTTCGGTGTGTTAGACCGTAAAACTTTGGTTGTCTTGCAAAACGACCACTTTGCCCGCGACCGGGAGCGCTTGCAACTGTTCGGGGCGTTCGCTGTGTATGGGAATGACGATTTTTGCGTCGGTGATCTTGCAAACTTGCAAAATTTCGTCAACGCTCGCATGGCCGCCGGTGTGTAAATATTCCATGCGACACCCCAGACGCAAAGCATGGTTTATAAAATCGGATTTGTACGCGTCGAACGCCGGGTGCGCTTTGTCCAAGTAGCCGTTCCACATGGCATAAACAAGCAGACTTTCGGGAAACGCTTCGATCGCCTTTTGCGTGGCGAAGTTGGCGCGTCCCAAAAAGAGAAAACCGCGTTCGGCCATCATCGCGTGCAAATTCTTGCCGTATGTATACACCTTGTGGCGGTCGAACCGATAAAACGGAGAAGTCGCATTTTCGGTGACGATGCGCAAGATTTCGGTTTGTAGGTCGTCCGCACATACGATAAACGGTCTGTCGGCGCGCGCGGCCGCATTGTAAAAGGCGGCGACGGTATCGATGTTCGTCGAACTGCAAAGCGTAAAAACGTAGGGATTGTCCTGTAACAGCGCAAGCGCTCGGCGGCCTAACGCGTGTTCGGTGACAACCGGCTCGTCCATGCGGGAAAGCATGGTGCCCTCGGTGATCAGCACGTCGATATTGCGGCAGTATTTTCAAACACCGCCGGCATTTTTCGGCCGCGCGCGCCGTGCATTCGAAAGTCTCCGGTATGCAAAATGCGTTTGCCTTCCGCCTCGATCAACAGCATGTACGCATCGAACGCCGAGTGATCGACCGTATACGGCGTGACGCGAATATCGCCGAATTGCAGCGGCCGGCCGATACGAAATTCCCGAAAGGTTTTGACCCGTTGCGGATCTCCGCCCATATGTTTGTCCAATAGAACGGTTTGCACAACGCCGTAAATCTGTTTTGCGACCGCGCCGGTATAGACGGGGATCTCGGGCAATATCTTCCCGAACATGCCGATATGATCGCCGTGATAATGGGTGATCAGCACAGCGTCGCAATCGGGCGCGCCGCGCGTGACGCCGTCGATTTCGAGCGGCGTGCGCTCGGTGCCTACAGACGGCAATTCTTCGCCCATGTCGACGAGGATACGCGCCGACGTCGTTTTGATTTCGGTCACACAGCCGCCGATGCGGTGCGTGCCGCGGTATACTTTTATTTGCATAGTCGTTCCCAAATTTCGTCCGGGGTCGGGCGTTCGTTTTGTTTAACCCAGGCGACGTTATTGTATCCGAGCGCGGCCTCGACGGCGGCGATGCTGTATGTATGATTTTCGGTCGGGGTGGCCGGCGTTTGGTAAACCAATAATTTGGCCGGTAGGCAGACGCGAACGGGATCGGGATAGTCGGTGCCGAACAAGTCGTTGCAAACGGCGATGTGGTTTTTATATTGCCGCAGTATCGTTTGCGCCTGTTCCGCAACGGCCGCCGTATAGGTCTCCACCTGTTCGATCACGGCGGGCGAGCGGCCGCGGCGGACGTTTACGCGGCTGTCCGAAAACAGCTTGCCTTCGACAAACAACAGCGCGCGCGTTGCCGTATCGTACAGCACGAGGTCGCATTTTTTGCCGCGGCCGACGCCGCTGTTGAGATTGACTTCTATATCGAGAACGACGGTGCGACTGGTGCGCGCGCGGCCGAACGTATAGCAATACAGTTCATCCAACAGTTGCCGCTCCGTGCCGCGGCCGATCGCGGCGGTGAATTTGTTTTCGTTTTGCCGTTTCGCCAGTTGGTAATCCGTCAGTCCCGGCGTAGGGTTACCGTATTTGCAATAGGCGGGGTCGCGGGTGAATGTCCCGTTGGCGAACTTGTACAGGCAGCCGCCTTTATAGTAAAAGTGCAGTTGGTTTTTCCGCACGGCAGGATACACCAGCCCCGCGAAAACGTCGGCTTTTAAGCGCGCATACAGCGGCCCGTTTTGCGCGTTGTGTAAAGCCGCCCGCTGTTTTTCGTCCAAACACCGTACAAATTCCATGACGCCCTCCCGGTATCATTGTAACAGGTTTGCCGCCGAAAAGCAATATAAACGAGGTCGAATTTTTGAATAGACATTTGACAAGAACTGCGTTCAAACGGTTTTCGATACGCAGGACGTTTAGGGCAAATCGATCATTTTCTATGCGTGATTTGGGGGACAGAGATATTCGCGCCTACGCATCACAAGGACTAACGCGCAGGATAGCATAGTCGTCGCGGAAGGGGCAAGGGGATTTAAATTTTTTTGATGGCGGTAGGCATGTTGTGTTCGTCGAGATAGGAGGAGATTTCGCGGTGGTTTTGGCCGGTCGTGCAAAGAATGAGATATTGTTTGGGGGACATGCCGGTATACCGGCGAAAGACGGTACAAAAATGCGAAGTCGAGGCGAAGTTGGTCATTTCGGCCACCTTTTTGATCGACAAGTCGCCGTTTTCGAGCAGGTCTGTCGCGTAGCGCAGTTTTTCCTGTAACAAATAGTCTTTGGCCGATATGCCGAACCGCGCTTGAAACAGGCGTCGGAAATGGTCGTAGCTGTAGCCGAACGTTTTGGCAAGTTCCATGACGTCGATGCGTTTCATACAGTTGAGCTTGATGAAATTGCGTATGTACTCGAAATCTTTGTGTTCGGCTTGCTGCGGCGCGTTCAGCCGTCCCAACTTAATGACCAGTCGCTCGGTCAAAAGATTCATCACGCGCGCATAATAGGCGCGCTTATTTTCCATTTCGGCGGCGATCTCTTTTAGGTCGTCGAGGATCGGGAAGTCCTCGTTTTGATAAATGCCGCTCGGCATCAGCAGTTGTTCGCCCGCCGTCTCGAATCCGATATACAGCACCTCGACGCCGGCGCCGCCGCGCTCGCCGTGTAACATTTTCGGTTCGACAATGATAAATCGGTCGGGGCGAAAGGCATACCGCTTGCCGCCGATCTCGGTCGTGCCGCTGCCCGAAAGATAGTACACGATCTCATAGCAAGGGTGATCGTGCAAGCTGATGGCGTAGTCCTTTTCGTAGATTTGGTCGACTACGAATTTGAGCGTGGAATCAAACATTTTCCTTGTTCCTTTTTCTTACCGCTGTTTCGTCCATTGTACCACCACTGAAGACGAATGTCAATCGGATTCTTTTAAAATAGCTGATTTTTGACATTTTTTAAAAAATATGATTCGCTTAAATTTAGTGTAAAATGATAGAAAATACATCATAAATCAGAGATTATGCCCAAAATCGCGCCAAGAAGTGGGCAAGTTCGACGCTGAATATTGACATTCGGCCGCGGGGGGGGGTATAATGGGCTTGTCAAGGCACAAAACCACGTTATGGGAGGAAATTGTATGAGACAAGGAAAGAAACCAATCTTGACGACACTGCTGTGTTTACTGCTTGCGCTGTCGCTGTCGTCGGCCGTTGCGGCGCTCGCCGGCGACGCAGCGGAGCCGCCGGCGACACAAGCTGTCGAAGGCTACACGATGATCGTCGAGGCGGCTAAAGCCAAAGGCGCAGGCGTAGAAGGGACGCTGTTCGATTACAACCTGAAACACGGCAATGTGTCGGAGAATAACATCGTCGCGTTCACCGAAGCCGAAACCGCCTCGAGCGGCGACGGCAAAGGTTGGCTGGGCGTCGAGAACGCATTTGCCGACTGGGGCGAAAAGGGCAAATATCAGTTAGGTTCGATCAATAACGAGGGCATCCTGTTTGAGATCGTCGCCAACGAGAATCTTACGTTGCAAATCGAAAAGACGATGGGCGACATCGGCTGGCCCGACCCGGGAGAGTTGACCATTTACGGCAAAGCGGGCGCACAAGGCATTTTGCTCAAACGGGTGACGTTCGACGCCGAAATTGCCAAAGACAAATCGGTCTACGGCGGCACGTTTCCGATGCAAGCGGGCGAGACGCTGTACTGGCAGTTCAAATTCGAGTGGAGCGGCGAGGTCCGTAACGTACAAGGCCCGCCGTCGTTTACCGCAACGGCGTCGCAGTCCGACGTCGGCGTACTCGGCGCACTGGAGAACGCCAAAGCCGACTGTAAAGAAAAGTTCGCCGCGTTTATCGTCGACTATCAAGAAGAATATTTTTCGCCCGAAAATTGGGCGATCGTTGCAGAGAAGATCGGCGGTTTCGACGCCGCGGTCGACGCATTGACAACGATCGCCGAAGTCGAGGCGTATTACAATACGATTGTTAGCGAACTCGCGGCGATCAAGCCGTCGCTCGACGTGTATAAGACACGCGCGGTCGCGGCGCTTGCCGCCTATATCGATACGCTCGGCCGCGACAAGTACAATGCGGACGGCATCGCGGCGCTCGAAAGCATTGTCGAAACGTTTACCTCGGCAGTCGCGGCGGCGGACGTCGACAGCGCAGACAAAGTGGACGCGCTGCTTTCTGCGGCCAAGGAAGAAATGCGCGCCGTAGCGGTCAAGCCCGACGTGCGCGCGAACGAATTGCAGGCGCTGTTGGAAGATAAGATTAACCGCTTGAAGAACGCAGAAATCTACACGTTTTCGGCTGATGACTTAGCGACGATCGACGCGGCGCTCGAAACGTACAAGGCGGGGAAAGAGACGTTTGCCGACAATGCGGCGGCCGAGGCAGCCTACACGGCAGCGTGCGCGGCAATCGACGCTTGCATTCCGCAGCGCGAACTGGTACATATTTACGACGCCGTCAGCCGCACGATCGTAAACGACTACGGCGATGTCGGGTTCACCCTGATCGACGTCGGCCTCTTTTACGGATCGGTCGAAGACCCCAAACGTTTTACCCACCACGAGGGCGACGGATCGGGCAACGCGGCGGATATGTTGATCGAGGGCAAGACGGCGATCAAACGTTGGCAGATCGAGGCGGACGTCGGCAAAGCGGTCGTTATCAAGGCTACGGCCAAGCAAAACGTCAAGCTGTCGCTGACGCACCGCGCGACCGAGTGGGAGAACGGCATTGTTTGGAGTACGCACACCGCGTTCCGCTTTATGGCGATCGATGACGCCGGCACACCGTTTGTGCTTAAAAAGACGCCGGTCGCCTCGACGATGCCCGAAAATCATTACGCAATCAGCGTGCATTTACAGGCGGGCGATTCGTTCTATATCGAATACTACACCAACAACGAGTTCGGCTCGCTCGACTTTCAACCCGATTTGACGGCGAATACGACCGAATACAATGCCGACGAGCGCCCCGACTACCAGGCTATGCGCGACATGCAAACGCGAAAGGACGAACTATGCGACGCGCTCGACGCGTATTTCGCGGCGCTTTCGGAGGACGACTTTTCGATGGGCAACTGGGAACGGCTGAAAGCGCTTTTGCAAGAGGCGAAGACGGCGATCGGCGAGGCGCAGGACGCGACCGCGCTCGAACAGGTGTACGCGAAGGCCGACGCCGATATAAAAGCCGTTCCAACAGTCGTGCAAGAGTCAGCTGCGCTCGAGACGTACAAGGCCGAAAAGCTGGCCGAGCTGAATGCTTATGTGGCGGCGCTTGCGCGCAAGTCGTATACCGACGAGGAATGGGCGGCCGTCGAGGCGGCGGTCGACGCATTCGAGACGGCGCTTGCGGCCTGCTCGACCAAAACCAAAGTGGACGTTGCGTTTGCGGCGGCGAAGTACAACATCGACGAAGTAACGCCGTCGGCCAAAGGTTGCGGCTGCGGCGGCGCCGTCGGTGCGGCGAGCGGCGCGGCGGGACTGGTGCTACCGGCGGTGGCTTTCGTGGCGTTTGCCAAGCGGCGCGCGTGTAAAAAGAGATAAGACGCGCCGGAAATCGAAAAGGAAGGAGGTCGTATGGCCGAAAGAATGACTTGCCGAAAAATGCCGCTCGCGCGGTATCTTAAGCGCAACAAAGCGTTATATCTGATGCTGTTGCCGTTGATCGCTCTGCTGCTGATCTTCAACTACTATCCGATGCTGGGCTTACAAATGGCGTTTAAAGATATGGAATACGGCTCGACGATGTGGCGCTGGCACTGGGCGACGACCGACGGCAGTCTCGATTTGTTCAAGCATTTCAAATACCTGATGGGCGACAAGGAGTTTTTTCTCAAATTCCTCAACACGCTGCGCATATCGTGTCTCAAACTGCTGTGCGGCTTTCCCGTCCCCATTCTCATTACCGTACTGCTCAACGAAATGACGTCGTTGCGCGTCAAAAAGGGCGTGCAGATCATCAGCTATTTGCCGTACTTTATTTCCTGGGTGATCATCAGCGGCATTCTTATTTCGATGACGGCGTCGGGTACCGGCTTTCAAAACTTCTGTAAGGCGATCTTCGGCAAAGAACTGTATTTTTTCTCCGACGACAAGCTGTTTATCGTCATGGTCGTACTCTCCGACATTTGGAAAAACTGCGGCTGGGGGACGATCATATATCTGGCCGCCGTCAACGGGATCAGCCCCGAACTGTACGAGGCTGCGACCATCGACGGCGCCAACCGCTTCCAACGCATTTGGTTTATCACGCTGCCCGGGATCCTGCCGGCGATCAGCATCAACCTCATTCTGTCGCTCAGCGGCTTGGTGTACGGCGGGTTCGACCAGATTTTCAACATGTACAACAAAGGCGTGTACGGCATGGGCGATATTTTGGAAACATGGATCTTCCGACAGGGCGTGACCGGCGGCAAGTACGACGTTTCGACCGCTATGGGGCTGTTCAATTCCTCGATCTCGCTCGTGCTGGTGCTGATCGCCAACTTCGTTACCAAAAAGCTGGGAGGTACGGCGATATGGTAAACACCGTTTCCCGCGAGAAGCGACTGAAAAAATGGCTGAAACGCTACTTCGGCATGAGCGTCGGCTCGATCGTGTTCAACGCCGTCAATTACCTGCTTTTTTTGGGCTTTGCGTTTTGCATGTTCTATCCGTTTTGGTACGTCGTCAGCCATAGCCTGCGCAGTTATACGCTGATCGACGACGTGCCGCGCCTGGTGTACTCGTTCAAGGCCTATGTCATCGTGTTCGGCAACAGCGGCTTGGTCACCTCGTTTTTGCTGAGCGTCGGCGTCGTCTTGGCGCACGTCGTTTTGCATATCATCGTGACCATGTTGGCCGCCTATCCGCTTTCCAAACGCGACCTGCGCGGCCGCACCGGCATTTTACTGTTCATCACGTTTACCATGCTGTTTTCGGGCGGCCTGATCCCGTTCTATCTCTTGATCCGCGACATAGGCCTGCGCGATAACATTCTCGTCTACATTCTGCCGGGCGTGGCCAGCGGCTACAACGTCATCATCGCCAAAAACTTTGTGCAGTCGATCCCCGACAGCCTGACCGAGGCGGCCAAGATCGACGGCGCGGGCGAGTTTACCACGCTTGTGCGCATCGTCTTTCCGCTGTCGATGCCGATCATTGCCACCGTCGCGCTTTGGGCGGGCGTCGGCAAGTGGAACGACTGGATGACCGGTATGCTGTACGTCACCGATCCCGACATGCGCATGATCCAAAACTTTTTGCGCAGCATTCTGATTTCCGCGTCCTCGACCGGACAGGGCGGCGTCGACAGCGACGTCATGTCGATGGCCGAAGGCGTCAAAATGGCCGCCGTCGTCGTCAGTATCATCCCGATCCTTCTCGTCTATCCGTTCTTACAAAAGTATTTTGTGAAAGGCGTGCTGTTAGGATCTGTCAAAGGCTAAAACGACTATGAACTTGCAGGAGGTAATACTTTGCCGATAAAACACAAAATTTGGTTGGACACCGACATCGGCGACGACATCGACGACGTGCTGGCGTTGTATTTGGGGCTACACATGCCCGAGATCGAAATCGTCGGTATTTCGACGGTGTTCGAAAACACCGATTTGCGCGCGCGCATGGCGAAAAAGTGCGTAACACTCGCCCGCCGCCCGATCCCCGTATACGCAGGCATCGGCACGCCCGACGGGGGCGAAAACTTCCGCGGGACGAAACATCGGTTTTGCCAGTACACACGCGACCTATCGAGCGACGAATACGCGCCCGTCAATGCGCATTCGCCGATCGACGGCGAGAGCGCGGTCGACGCGCTGCTTGCGGCGGTCGCGCGCTACGGCAGCGCGCTGACCGTGTTGGCGATCGGCCCGTTGACCAACGTCGCCCATGCGATCCGCCGCGCACCCGACGTCATGCGGCAGGTCGGTCGCGTCGTGTTTATGGGCGGCAGTTTTTATACGCAGTTCCGCGAGTGGAATATCGTTTGCGACGTCGAGGCGGCGGCGACGGTGTTTTCGAGCGACGTGCCATTAGAGTGCGTCGGCACCGACGTCACCGACTTGACCGAAATTGCGCGGCGCGATCACGACGAATATTTGTCCGCGAGCGGCGACGACCCGCTGTCGGCCTATCTGTTCGAGTGCATACGGCTTTGGACGGACGACTATCGGCGCAAAATTTTGTTGCACGACCCGCTGACGCTGTACTACTGCGCGCACCCCGAAGTGCTGCTTATGCAAGAGATTCCGGTCTATTTAGAAACAGAGGGTAAGGGCGGGCGCGGCATGACGTTCAACTGCGACAACTGGTTTTCGCTGCCGCGCGGCTGTAGACCTAAGCGCTGTTTATGCGCGAAAAGCGTCAACCTAAAGCAATTCATGGGCGTGATCTGCGGCTTAATTGACCAACACAAAGTCATTCAAAATAAGGAGGCAATATGAAAAAGAAAATGATGGCGTGCCTGTTGGCACTGTGTCTCGTCGTCGGCGTGTCGGCCTGCGGCAAGGGTTGTAACAAAAACAAGTACGAAGTGACGGTAGACGGCGCGCCGGTGCTGACGATGTTCATCAATCAAGGCGACCAGTTCGACGGCGTCAAAAAGGATTCGATTTGGAAACAGATCGAAATTGAGGCCAACGTCAACATGCGCATACAGGGTTCGACCCACGGCAGCGATTATTACGATACGCTCAACCCCAAAATGCTGGCCGGCGACAAGATCGACATTGTGTTTACCGTGCCGGCCGACGCGGGCGACGCCTACAACGACTGGGTGGAGCAAAACGTGATTTGGAATCTCGACGAGCTGTTGGCCGCAAAACCCGGCGCGTATCCGAATATCGAAAAGGTGTTGCGCTCCGAACAGTACCGCAATATCCAGTACGGCGAGGGCAAGCACACGCTGCTGCCGAACATCAGTTCGTCGAGCGGCTGGGGCATTTATTACCGCACCGACTGGCTGAAAAAAGTCGGCTTTACCGACGCCGCGGGTAACGCCAGAACGCCCGACACGATCGAGGAATTTCAAACCGTCTTAAAGCTGTTTACCGAAAACGATCCCGACGGCAACGGCAAAAACGATACTTGGGGACTGTCGCCCGGCCCCGAGCCGTTCTATTGCAATCCTCTCTATCATGCGTTCGGCGTGACGCCCGACTACGACCTCGACGAGAACGACGAGGCGACATACATGTACTTGACCGACGAATATCGGCAATTCTTGACCTGGTTTCAAGATATGTACAATATGGGCTATATCGACCCGCAGTTCAACGCCAACAATAATAACAACGACCGCGAAAAGTTCTACAACGGCAAAGTCGGCATTTTGATCACCAACGCCGAACAGCACGTGACCTGGGTCGCCAAAACCTTTGAGGACGCCAACGGCGCAAACAAGCTGATGTTCGGCTTGCCGCCGGCAGGTACGACGAACGTAGGCAAAGCGGGCGCGCGCGGTTTCTCCGACTGGGGCGGCTGGTGGGGCGGTTTCTCGATCACCAAGCGCTGTAATGATCCCCATGCGGCGATGCGGCTACTGGACTATCTGTACTCGCCCGAGGGCACGATGCTGAGAAACTACGGGATCGAGGGGACGCACTACACGGCGACCGACGGCAACATCACGCCGCTGCTCGACGGCCGCAACGCCGAGCCGGAAGAGCGTTTCAATACGTCGTTGGACACTGCGACCGGCGCCATGCAGCCGACCGGGTTTTATCGGCTGGGGAATAACTTAGGCAGTTGTATCGACTGGTCGCACTTCGAGACCGACGGCAAACTGGGGCTGAAACTCGATTCCAAATCGCTCGACGCCAAGTATTTTGCGCTCATCGACGAGGGCGTTGCCAAAAACGTCACCGTCGGCTCGCGGCTGCTCAACATGACGGCGACGTACCCGGGGTACGCGACCAAAATGAAGAAGATCAACGACGCGTGCGCTACCTACGCTTTGCAAGCGATGATGAATAAGATCGCCGTCGACGACGGTTATACCGCACTGGTTGCGCAGATCGCCCAAAGCAGTTACGACTGGGCGGGCGTGCAGAAAATGCTCAAAGCGGTCGCCCGCGACAGCGGCATTTTGTAAGGTCTGTAGCGAAGGAGAAAGGAGATGAAAAAACTGTTTTGCGTCTTGTGCGCCGCGGTGTTGGCGCTGGGATGTTTCGGCTGTAAACAGGAGGAGACGCCGGTGAAAAAGAATTACGGGCCGAACTATAAGGTCGAGAACGAGACGGCCGACGCGCAGTATCTGTACGGCATGTGCAACCTCGCCTGGCAAGAGCCGGGCATCGATCCCGACATCACCGCGCAGCTCGTCGCCAATATGGGCGTCAAAAGCGTGCGTATGTGGATGCACTGTAACTGGCTGATGACCGACCCGAACACGATGAACGCCGCGGCCGTCGCCAAAATGAAAGCAATGCTATCGAAACTCGCTTCCTACGACTTGCAGATCATCGGCATGAATCACAGCAATTTCCACGACACGAGCATGGTCAACGGTGCGTCGACGACGGCGAAACCGGGGCGGGATTTGAGCGAGGGCAGCGCCTACATGCAGTGGCTGGAGGGTTATGAGGCGACCTGGTACAACCTGGCCAAAACGTTCCCCGAAGTGCTGTACTGGGAGATCGACAACGAGTGCAACAACGACGACTTTATGCCGAAATTAGGCGGCGGCAAGTTCACGCTGAGCGACAAAGCGGCCGTTTACACCGACATGATGTTCTTTGCCTCGCGCGGCATTCATGCGGCCAACCCGGCGGCCAACACGGTGATGGGCGGTATTGTCGGCAACAACTGCGAGGCGTTCATGGAATACGTGTACGAGAATATCGAGGCGCCCGATTCGTGGAGCAAGTATCCCGACGACTATTTCCAGATCGCCTGTTGGCATCCGTATATCCATACCAACTACACCGACGAGAAGTTCCGCGCGTTCAATCAAGGCATTTACGACGTCATTCTTAAACACGAGGGCAAGGACAAAAAAGTATTCTGTTCCGAAATGGGTTGGTCGCAGGCCAACGTCACCGCCGAACAGGTGGCCGAATGGTTGCCGCGCGCCTACGCGGTCGCGCGCGAACTGGGCTTTATCGAGAGTATCCACTACTTCCGTTTGTACGACGTATGGTCGTCGGACTGGGGGTCGCCGGCCGAAAAGCAGTTCGGACTGTTTACCGATCCGCTGTCGCACGGACCGACGATCGACGGCGTGTCGAAAAATCCGATTCTCGGCGCGCCCAAGGCCTCGGCTTTGGCGTATCAGGCCATGGCCGGCGGGTCGGGCAGCCTCGAACTGTTGGTCAGAGCGTAGCAAAACGAAAAGCGTAACAAAAAATATCGAACGCCGCAGCAAATTGACAGCCGCGGCGTTTTTTGCTATACTGATATTATATATGCGATTACTCAAAAACGACATTATCGAATGCACCGTCGACACACTGGGCATATACGGCGAAGGCATTGCGCACGTTGAAGGGCGCACCGTGTTTATACGCGGCGGCTTGCCCGGCGAGCGGGTGCGGGCGCGCATCATTTTCGAGCGGCCGACCTTTTGCGACGCGCGTTTGGAAAAAATTCTCGAGCCAAGCCCCGACCGCATACGCCCGGTTTGTCCGGTGTTCGGCGCGTGCGGCGGTTGCGCGTTGCAGCACATGCGATACGAGGCCGAATTGCGGTACAAGAAAACGCGGTTGGAAGAGACGTTTTATAAGGTCGCGCATTTGTCCGTCGATTCGCGGCCGCCGGTGTGTTCGCCGAAACGCGAGCGCTATCGCAACAAGCTGTCGCTGCCGGTACGCGCCGGCAAAGACGGGGCGATGATCGGCTTTTTTGCGCGCGACTCGCACCGTGTTGTGCCGATCGCCGACTGCTGGTTGCAACCCGAATGGGTCAAACGGGTGATCGCCGTCACGCATGATTTTCTTGAGAAAAACGGGCTGCAAGGCTACGACGAGCAGACGGGGACGGGCGATGTGCGGCATATCACCGTGCGGGAGATCGGCGGCCGCCTGTATATCGCGGCCGTGCTCTGTCACGCCGCAACAGACGAGGACGCCCTGCGGCGCGTCTATCTCGACGCGTTCGGACAGGACTGTCGGCTATATCTGAATATCAACCCGCGCAAGACCAACGTCATTTACGGCGACGCGTGGAAACGGTTGCACGGGTCGGACACGCCGACGACGGTCGACGGCCTGTTGACCGACGTACACCCGGCGAGCTTTTTCCAGGTCAACGACGGCGTGCGGCCGCTGTTGTATCAAGCCGTACTCGACGCCGTAGAGGCCGATACGGTGATCGACGCCTATGCCGGCGCGGGGCTGTTGACCGCCAAGCTAGCCGCCAAATGCCGCCGTGCCGTCGGGATCGAACTCGACCCGTCGGCGGCCGCGGCCGCGCGCAGGACGGCCGAGTTGAACAAGATCGGCCTCGACAACCGCGAGGGCGACTGCGCCGCGCTGTTGCCGATTGCGCTCAAAGAATTTCCCGATGCAACGGTGGTACTCGATCCGCCGCGGCAGGGGGTGGACGCGGCCGTCACGCAGGCGCTCGCCGACAGCCGCGTAAAAACGGTGCTGTACGTCAGCTGCAACCCCGCGACATTGGCGCGTGACGTCGAACGCCTGGCGCAAGGCGGGTTCACGGTGGCGAGCGCGCAGGTTTTCGACATGTTCCCGATGACCGCGTCGATGGAGAGCTTTACCGTATTAAAGCGATAAATTTGCTTGCATTTCGGCCGGAAATGTGGTATAATAGCAAACAAACGTTTTTGAAAGTACAAAGAAGAAGCAAACATAAGATTACGGACAAAGCGTTATGTCGGTTTGTCCGCAGCATTTTTATTATATGTTTTCGTGTGTAAGTAGGGAGGTCGCATGGAGTTTGAAGAAATTTTGAAAAATGCGCAGCCGAAGATCGATCGGCTGGCCAAGATCGCAGAAGAGAGTACGTATATCGACAACAGCTATTACTCCAAGTACGACGTCAAGCGCGGCTTGCGCGATCTGTCCGGCGAGGGCGTTTTGGCGGGATTGACCGAGATTTCGGATATTTTGGCGTTTGAGACCGACGAGTTCGGCGAAAAGATCTTGGACAAAGACGGCAAGAAGATCCCGATGGACGGGGTGCTTTTATATCGCGGGCTGGACATCAAAGACATCGTGCGCGGGTTTTGGAGCGAACAGCGTTTCGGTTTTGAGGAAGTCGCCTATTTGTTGCTGTTCGGCAAGCTGCCTTCGGCCGACGAGCTTAGTGAGTTCAACGAACTGCTGTGCGGCTTTCGCTCGTTGCCCAGTTCGTTTGTGCGCGACGTCATTATGAAAGCGCCGTCGACCGACATGATGAACAGCCTGGCGCGCAGCGTGCTGGCACTGTACACCTACGACGACAACCCCGACGACATTTCGATCTCCAACGTGCTGCGGCAGTGCTTGCAGCTGATCGCGCAGTTTCCTCTGCTGAGCGTATACAGCTACCGCACATATCGCTATTATCACGGCGCCAAAAGTCTGATCATTCATCAGCCGCGCCAAGACCTTTCGACGGCCGAAAGTATGCTGGCGCTCATGCGCTACGACGGCAAGTATTCCGAACTGGAAGCTAAGCTATTAGACTTAATGTTGGTTTTACACGCCGAACACGGCGGCGGCAACAACTCGACCTTTACTACGCACGTCGTGTCCAGTTCGGCGACAGACACCTATTCGGTCGTCGCGGCCTCGCTCGGCTCGCTCAAAGGCCCGCGCCACGGCGGCGCCAATATCAAGGTCGTCAAAATGTTCGAGGACATGAAAGACAACCTTAAATCGCGTTCCGACGGCGACGTCAAGGACTATCTCGTCAAACTGCTCAACAAAGAGGCGTTCGACAAAGCCGGACTGATCTACGGCATCGGACACGCCGTGTATTCGCTGTCCGATCCGCGCGCCGACATTATGCGCGTGTACGTCGAGCGGCTGAGCGAGGAAAAGGGGCGGCACGAGGACTATGAGCTATACGAAAAAGTCGAGCGGCTCGCGCCCGAAGTGATCGCCGAACGCCGCGCCATTTATAAGGGCGTCAGCGCAAACGTCGATTTCTATTCCGGATTCGTCAACTCGATGATGGACATTCCCATGGAACTGTTTACCCCGATCTTCGCGGCCGCGCGCATCGTCGGTTGGAGCGCGCACCGCATCGAAGAACTTTCTAACCGCGGCAAGATCATTCGGCCGAGCTACCGTTCGGTCAGCAGCTTCGCCGACTACGTGCCGCTCGCAAAACGATGACGGCCGACGCGGTCAAAGCATACGCGCTCGCGCTCGCCTGTACGACGACCGACTGCCCGTTCGACGGCGATTTCGTATCGACCGTCTTGCGGCATTCCGACAGCCGCAAGTGGTTCGGCCTCGTGATGGAGATCGACGGCCGCCATGTCGGGCGCGAGGGAAGAACGACGATACTGAACACCAAAGCCGACCCCGCGCTGTCGGCGTTGCTCATCGAAAAATACAACTGGATCGTGCCGTCCTATCATATGAATAAACGGCTGTGGGTGAGCATCGTTCTTTCCGAGGCCGACGAGTCCGTCGTCAAACAGCTGCTCGACCACAGCTACGCCTTGACCGACCGCAAGCCCCGCGTCCGCGGCTGAATAGACGAAAACGGAGCGAGAAAAGCGGCGCTCCGTTTTTCTTTTGCGAGATTTTTCCGAATTTAAGTTGAAAAAAGGCCGCGCATGGTGTATAATGGTAGCAAGACATTTTTTGACGGAGAAAAGACATGGCGACGGGTGAAAAAAAGAAATCGCATTTGGGTTTGCGCATTGCTATCGTGTTGGTGATCGCGGCGGCTTTGGGAATCAGTCTGATTTGGGAGACCAAGATCAATATAGCACTCGGATTCGGGCCGAAAGAGGTCGCGGGCGTTGCGCGCGAGAGTATCGACCTTGACGTGCATTTCGTCGACGTGGGGCAGGGCGACGCCTGTATTCTCGAGTTGCCGGACGATCGCGTCATGCTGATCGACAGCGGCGAAAAGGATTCCGACGACAAATTGATCGCGTACATAGACGAGCATATCCGCAGAGACGGCAAAAAGCTCGATTATTTCGACATCGCTATGGTGACGCATTCCGATTCCGACCACTGCGGCGAGATGGCCGACGTGCTGAAACAATATCCGGCCAAGAACTTTTACCGCCCGAACGTGGCGGCCGACCGCGACGGTTACGTCGATCCCGGTATCGCGGCGGGCGACCTATACGGCGACTATTGCGCCAAAAGCACGGTTGCGTACATGACGGCGATCGAGGCGGGCTATGCCGGCGTCGAGCAGTTAGGCGGCGAGGCCTATGCGACCAACGCGCTCGACGAGGCGCAGAACGTTATCAAGCCGACGGGCATTGCGCCGGGGCAACCGGGCTATTATACGCTCACGCTGTATACGCCGACGGTCGACACCTACAAAACGGGATCGTCCGATCCCGACTGGAACAACTATTCGCCGATCATGATCCTCGAGTACGAGGGCAAGCGCATGGCGCTTTCGGGCGATGCGGAAAAAGAGGCCGAGGCGGAGTTCGTCGAGTTGGTCGAGCGCGGCGAAGGCAAGTTTTCGATTTTTAACGATTCGTTTTATGTCAACCTGATCAAACTCGGCCACCACGGCAGCCGCACGTCGTCGTCGCAAGGCTATCTCGACGCGATCACCGCGCCCGGCTCGTGCGCCGCGACGTTCGCCGTCATCAGTTGCGGGAAAGACAACAAATATAAGCACCCGCACACCGAAACGCTCGAGCGGCTGTCCGCCATGGGATTCGACGGCAAAAACATTTTGCGCACCGACGAGATCGGCACGATCGTGGCGACGGTCAAATTAAACGAGCAATTCGTGTACGACTTATTTATCGGCGGCGCGACGGCGGGCGAAGTCGCTATGTTCGCTTGGCGGTGGCTGTATATTGCGGGCATCATTCTCGCGGTCGCGGTCGTGCTGTTGCTTGTATTGCCGGCGTTCTTCGCACACGGCGGACGGATCGAAGTCGGCGGCGGCAAGAAAGGCGGCGCGCGCAAACGCAGCGGCGGCAACAGAGGAGGCAGGCGTTGAAAAAGAAATATTTACTGTCGCTCGACCAGGGCACGACCAGCTCGCGGGCGATCATCTTCGACGAGACCGGCAACATTCGAGGCAGCAGCGCGCGCGAGTTCAAACAGCTCTATCCGCAACCGGGCTGGGTGGAGCATAATCCGTATGACATCTTAGGTTCGCAAATGGGCGTCATCAGCGAGGCGATCGCGTCGGCCGGGTTGACGCCGCGCGACATCGAGGCGATCGGCATCACCAACCAGCGCGAAACGACGCTCGTTTGGGACGCGGAGACGGGCGAGCCGATCTGTAACGCCATTGTGTGGCAGTGCCGCCGCACGGCAGAGGCGGCCGAACGGCTGATTCGAGAGGGCTACGAGCGGCTGATCTACGGTAAGACCGGACTGATCCCCGACGCCTATTTTTCGGCGACCAAACTGCGTTGGATTCTCGACAACGTTGCGGGCGCGCGGGCGCGGGCGGACGCGGGCAAACTGCGATTCGGCACGGTCGACACCTATTTATTGTGGCACTTGACCGGCGGGCGCGTCCACGCTACCGATTTTACCAATGCGTCGCGCACTATGCTGTTCAATATCCACACGCTCGACTGGGACGACGATCTGCTGGAGATCTTCGGCGTGCCCCGCAGTATGTTGCCCGAAGTGCACCCGTCGGGGTTTATGTACGGCGCGACCGAAACGGGGATCGTCGGCCGCTCGATCCCCGTCTGCGCTATGGCGGGCGACCAGCAGGCCGCGCTGTTCGGGCAGCTTTGCACGCACAAGGGCGACATGAAAAATACCTACGGGACAGGCTGTTTTCTGTTGATGAACGCAGGCGACGAAGCGCCGCAGTCCAAGCGCGGACTGATCACCACGCTCGCCGCCTCTGTAGGCCGCCCCGACTATGCCCTCGAGGGCAGCGTGTTTGTCGGCGGCGCGGCGGTGCAGTGGCTGCGGGACGAACTGCGCATGATCCGCACGGCGGCCGACAGCGAGAAGTACGCGGTGCGGGTGTCCGACGCCGGCGGCGTGTACGTCGTGCCGGCCTTTGTCGGCTTAGGTGCGCCGCACTGGGACAGCCGCGCCCGCGGCACGGTCACAGGCATTACGCGCGGCACGACCAAGGAGCATTTTATCCGCGCGGTGCTCGAAAGCATTGCCTATCAGGTGTTCGACGTCATGCACGCGATGGAGCGCGACACCGGGATCAAGCCGACCGCGCTCAAAGTCGACGGCGGCGCGAGCGCCAATGATTTTCTGATGCAATTCCAGGCCGATATTTCCGATTGCAAGGTCGTTCGTCCCAAAGTGGTCGAAACGACGGCTTTGGGCGCAAGCTACTTGGCCGGCCTGACCTGCGGCTATTTCAACGGCTTAGCTGACATCGAGGCCAACGCGCAGACCGACCGCACGTTCGCGCCGACTTTCGACGAGGCCAAGCGGCAGGCGCTGCTGTTGGGGTGGGAAGAGGCGATCGGCAAAGCCAAATACCGCTAGTCGGGGACGCATTCATCGCGGGATGATTGGGATAGGAGATGATCATACTATGACGACGGCGGAAACGGTCGTAATCATGCGGCAACACTTTTTAAGCGGCGGCATACGACCGATTGCGACGCGCATTGCGCTACTGAAAAATCTGAAGGCGGAGATCAAGCGGCGCGAGGACGAAATTTGCGCGGCGCTCGTCGCCGATTTCAACAAGCACCCGTTCGACACGTTCACCACCGAGATCGGCGTGGTGTACGGCGAGATCGATTGCGCCGTCAAGCATTTGCGCCGCTGGAGCAAGCCGAAAAAGGCGCACGTTTCGCTCGCCGATTTCCCGGCCAAAGGGCGCGTATATGCCGAAGGCTACGGGGTCGCGCTGATCATTGCGCCGTGGAACTATCCGTTTCAGTTGGCGATTGCGCCGCTCGTCGGGGCGATCGCGGCCGGCAACTGCGCCGTCGTCAAACCGGCGTCGCGTACCAAAGCGACGGCGGCGGTCATTGCGCGTATCATCGAGGCGGTATTTTCGCCCGAACGGGTCGCCGTCGCCTACAGTCGGGACATTTTGGATATACCGTTCGACTACATTTTCTTTACCGGCAGTGCGGCGGCCGGGCGGGCGGTCATGACGGCGGCCGCAAAATATCTCACGCCCGTTACGCTCGAACTGGGCGGCAAATCGCCGTGTATCGTCGACCGCGACGCCGATCTGAAACGCGCGGCGCGGCGGATCGCCTGGGGCAAGTGCGTCAATACCGGGCAGACGTGCGTCGCGCCCGATTATCTGTTGTTGCACGACGCCGTGTACGACGCGTTCATCGCCGAACTAAAAGCGGCGGTACAAGAAATGTACTACGAGAACGGCGTTTTGCGCGACACGTTCGCCGCCGTGTGCGACGAGACGAAACGGGCATTTATCAATGAGCTGTTGCCGCACAGCAACGTGCTGTTCGGCGGCAAAACAGACGGCAACACCGTCGAGCCGACGGCGGTTGCGGCCGACTGGGACAGCGAATGGATGCAAAACGAGATCTTCGCGCCCGTGCTGCCGGTGCTGCGTTTTTGTAAGACACAGGAGATCATCGAAAAAATCAACGCCCGCCCGCGGCCGTTGGCGCTGTACTATTTCGGTTTCAACGAAAAGCCGTTTGTCGACGGCGTGCCGTTCGGCGGCGGGTGTGTCAACGATACCGTCATGCACGTGGCCGAACACGACTTGCCGTTCGGCGGCGTCGGCGCGTCGGGCATGGGATGCTACCACGGCAAATATTCGTTCGATACGTTTACGCATTACAAATCGGTGTTATATAAAGGGAAGGCGGAGATCAAAGTCAAGTACCCGCCGTATACCGACGCAAATCTGCGTTTCGTCCGCAAGATCCTAAAATAAAAGCCCGCAAGTGTCTGCGGGCGCGTTTAGGCCGGCGTCGTGAATCGGCGGCGGTCCGCCTAATTGAAACGTCTGTTTCCCGTTTCGTCTTGCAAGCCGATCAAATAATCGCTGCTGATTTCGAAATAGCAGCAAAGTTTCAACAGGATATCGACATTGGGCGATTGCCCGTGGCACAGAATGCGGCTGAGCGTCTGTTGCGGAATGCCGGTTTTCTCCGCCAGTTTGGTTTGCGACATATCTCCCATCAAATATTTTAAACGTTCGGTCAATATTTGCATGTTTATATAATAACCCTATTGCACCCGAAAAACACGCTCTACATGAAATCGGGTGAAAAGCGAATTATATGCAATCGACTGCATTCGGCTTGACTTATGCGCCGAAAAATGGTACAATGGTTCTACTCAAAATTAAGTGATAAGGCGGTTGCGATATGCGACTAGCGATGTTTGACAAGATACAGGCGCGCCTGACGGAGCGGGGCATCGAGCCGGAGACCTTTCGCGCCAACCTGAAAATTTCGCAACAAACCTGGAACGGTTGGCGAAACGGCACAGTCGCAATCGGGCTGTGCGCGCTGCTTGCGATGTGCGATGCGCTCGACCTGTCGCTGCTGCGTTTATTGACGGGGGACGGGAAAGAATCGACGGCCGCCTGCCTGGCGCGGGTCGTCGCGCATCTGCCCGAGGCCGAACGCGCGGCGCTTACGCAGTCGGCGCAAGCGCTTGCCCGTTTTTATCAAACTTCGGAGGAAACCGTATGCGAAAACTAGCCGACGCGCAAACCGTTGCCGATCAAATTGCGGCTGTGTGCGAGCAGTCGGGCAAGCCGGTGCGGGCAGTCTGTAAGGCCGCGCGCGTCACTTCGTTGGTGTGGCAAAATCTCAAGCAGGGATATTTACAGCTTTCGGCCAAACAAATCGGACGCCTGTCGGAATTGACTGAGATCCCCGTCCTCGATTTGCTGTTGCCGCCGACCGATACCGATACGACCGCTATTTCGGCGGCTGCGGAAAAACTGCCGCAGGAAGCGCTGGCTTTTCTGCTCGACATGGCGGAAGTGCGCTTGCGCAGCTACGACGACCGCCGCAACGTCAATTTTTATTTCCGTTTGCAGGGCTTTGCCCAACAGGCGCGCGCCGACGCGCAACAAAGAGAGCCGTAAAAAGCAAAAGCAGGTGTAAGCCTGCTTTTTTCAGTGGGGAACAGCGCCTGGCGCGTTCAATAAACTTCGGCCGAATCGGGCATGTCCTCGATATGCGTATATCCCATGGCGGACAGCGCTGCGTCGAGTTCTTTGATCGCGCCGCCGCCCCAACCGTACGAGCCGAACAGCATGTACTGTAGCCCGGCAGGCTTGAGCGCCTTGAGATAGGCGAGGAACGCGGCCACCGTGGGCAGGATCGTGCCGTAGAAGGTCGGGCAGCCGACGGCCAGATATTGGGCGTCGAGCAGTTCGGTCACGATGTCGGAAAGGTCGTTTTCCTTCAAATCGAAGTACAGCGTGGCGCAGCCTTTTGCCTCGAACTGCGCGCCGACGGTAAGCGCGGCGTCGGCGGTGTGTCCCCACATGCTGTCGTAGACGACGACCGCTTTATCGACTTTCTCGGCCGCTGTCATTTTTTCGTACAGGGCGAAAATGTCGTGAATATGCTTTGTCCAAATGATGCCGTGCGAGGGCGCGATGATGTCGGCCGACAGGCTTTTGGCCGCAGCGACCGCTTTGGCCGCTTGCGCCGCGTAGGGCATGACAATGTTGGCGTAATACTTTTTGGCTTCCGTCAGCACGTCGTGCAGGTCGACCTGCGTATCGAAATGCAGACTGGACGCGAAATGCTGCCCGAACGCATCGTTGGAAAACAGCATTGTTTTGCCGTCGATCTTGCCTAAAGTGACGATATTATCCGGCCAGTGCACCATCGGCGTAGCATACGGTGTCAGAGAATAGCCGCCCAAAGTGACGGCTTGTCCCGAAACCAAAGGAACGTAGTCGAGCGCCCCGTACATGGCGGTCAGCGCTTTGATCCCCGCGGCCGAGGCGTAGACCTTGGCGCCCGAGAGCCTTGCGACTTCGGCGACCGCGCCGCTGTGGTCGTATTCGGCATGATTGCTGATGATGTGCCGAATGCGCGCCGGATCGACGACGTCGGCAATACGGGCGAGCATTTCCTGCGTGAAAGCGGCTTTTACGGTATCGATGAGGATCGGTTCGTCGCCGTCGATCAAGTAGGCGTTGTAGGTGACGCCGCGCGGCGTCGAATAGCCGTGGAACGAGCGGCAGTTATAGTCGACCGCGCCTACCCAGTACACGTGTTCGCTTACGCGAACGGCTTTGAGATTTTTCATAGTATGGCACCTCGCATTGTTGGTATTCGCGTATATTATACCCGTATTTCCGCCATTTGTAAACTGCTTGCAACCTATCGGCCGAGATTTTTATCCGTTTATCTTGAAAATTCGGTCGGCGCTATTTACAAAACCGGCCGCATATGCTATAATGATACGGTAAACGGACGCGACACGACGAATCGGGGCAGGGAAATGACAAAGCGGAAGAAAAAATATCAGTACGATAAAAGCGAGCGCAAATTTCGCGTCGGCACTTTTTTCGCCGGAGTTGCGAGCATTTTGGGCGGCATAGGGATCATCATTGCCATGGCGGTCATCGGCTATAAAATCGTACCCTTAGACAATGCGGTAGGGATACTGCTTTGGCTCATGCTGATCGGCTCGCTGCCGTTTTTGATTTATACGGCGCTCGGCCTCGGCGTCGGCGTGCCGATGATCATCTTGGGCGCGATCGACATCACACACGGATTTTTGCCCGACCGCTATTATCGGGGTTCGGTCGTGTACGAGATCGTCATCACCGTCATTACCGTCGTCGTTGCGGCGGTCGCGATCTGTCTTGGGAAAACGACGTTTGCGACCAGTCCGCCGCTCGACAGCGTGGCGCGTATATTCGGCTATGCGCTATTCGGCATTAGCGCACTGCGCGCCTGTTCGCTGCTTTGGTTCGGCATATGCAGTAAATCGAAGAAAGAACAGTCGCCCAAAGCCGAACCCCCGCAAGGCCTCGACGCGCAAAAAGACGGCTACAAAGACCCTTACGACCGATAAGCCAACCGAGGAGCGTTTAGAAAAATGACATTTGCAAAAATAAAGAATAAACTGCGAGTAGGGACGTTTCTCGGCGGTATATTGACGGTTGCGATCGCGGCGGCTTTTTTGCTGTATGCCGGCTATTGCGCCGTCGTCATCGGGATCGCACTGCTAAAAGCGGGTACGCCGAACGATCTGCCGATCCTGTTGGGCGAGACGTTCGTTTTTCTGTCGCTGTTTAGTTATGTCGCCGTCGGCATCGGTACGTGCCTGCCGCTGGGGATCATCGGCGTGTTGGGCATAGTACACAGCCGCGCGGGCGAGCGTTTTGCGCGCGTTTTTACCGCCGAAGTATGGCTGACCGTAGCGAACGTCTTGATCGGCCTGGTCGCCGCCGGCGTGTGGTTGTATTTTTTACCGTCCGTTCGCACGCTGCGCATCGCGTTCGCTATTAGCGTGCCGACCTATACCGCCGTGGTCGGCGTTTTGCGCGCGTCCTCGCTCATTCGATATAAGAGATCGCAAACGTGATCCGCGCCGAACATCGCGCAGTAACGACAATTTGAAAACCTTGTCCCAAACAGTTGACTAAATTGTAAGAAGATAGTATAATGATTTAGCGTGTATCGTGGAGATATGCGCTAAATTATTCTTTTAAGTCCCGATTTCGATTTTTCGAGGCGGGCAAGACTACTAATAAGGAGGTAGAGTAATAATGCCTACGATTAACCAACTGATTCGGAAAGGTCGTAAAAAGCAGGAGTACAAATCGCTCAGCCCGATTTTGGAACAAAATCCGCAGAAGCGCGGCGTATGTCTGTCGGTTACGACGACCACTCCGAAGAAGCCGAACTCGGCGCTTCGTAAGATCGCAAGGGTACGTCTTGTCAACAAGATGGAAGGCACGGTTTACATCCCCGGTATTGGGCACAATCTGCAAGAGCATAGCGTCGTGCTGATTCGTGGTGGCAGAGTGAAGGATTTGCCCGGCGTACGGTATCACATCATACGCGGCGCATTGGACACGGCCGGTGTCGCAAAGCGCAAGCAAGCCCGCTCGAAGTACGGTGCAAAAAGGAGTAAATAAAGATTTGCGCTTACGCGTCAACCTTGCCGGCGATTTTCGCGCTATGTGTTTTTAAGAACCGCTTTCGTAGCGCTGGGACGCGCGAACCTTAAAAACGCATATCACAAAATTCGTCGGCCGCAATCTTGACGCGCCGCACAAACTTTATTTACCCAATCATCGAATCGAGTTTCGCGTTGATACGGAATGGCGATTCGATTGACGCAGACACGGTCTGCAAACAAGAAATCAGGAGGACTTTTAAAAATGCCTAGAAGAAGCGGAGTCCCCAAGCGCGACGTTTTGCCCGATCCTATCTATAATTCCAAGGTCATAACCAAACTGGTCAATCAGGTTATGCTCGACGGAAAGAAGGGAACGGCGCAGAGCATCGTTTACGGGGCTTTTGACATTATCAAAGAGAAGATGAATCTCGAGCCGATGGACGTATTCAATCAGGCGCTCGACAACGTTAAGCCGGTGCTGGAAGTTAAGGCGCGCCGCGTCGGCGGCAGCACCTACCAGGTGCCTATCGAAATTCGTCCCGAACGTCGTCAGACACTCGCCATTCGCTGGATCGTTATGTATACGAGAAAGCGCAGCGAAAAGACGATGTGCGAGAAGTTGGCCGGCGAGCTGATGGACGCTTACAACAGCGCAGGCGCATCGGTCAAGAAGAAAGAAGAAATGCACAAAATGGCCGAGGCCAACAAGGCTTTCGCCCATTATCGTTGGTAAAACGGAGTCGGACATATGGCTAGACAATTCACATTGGAAAATACCCGTAACATCGGTATCATGGCGCATATCGATGCCGGCAAGACCACCACGACCGAGCGTATCCTGTACTACACGGGTAAGACGCATAAAATCGGCGAGGTGCACGAGGGCGCTGCTACCATGGATTGGATGGTGCAGGAGCAGGAGCGCGGTATTACCATTACTTCGGCGGCGACCACCACGCAGTGGCGCGTCGACCGCAGCGCCGGTTCGAAAGAGCCGTTCAAGCGCATCAACATCATCGACACCCCGGGTCACGTGGACTTTACCGTCGAGGTCGAACGTTCGTTGAAAGTGCTCGACGGCGCCGTTGCCGTATTTTGTGCGAAAGGCGGCGTCGAGCCGCAGTCGGAAACCGTTTGGCGGCAGGCCGACAAGTACGGCGTTCCGCGTATCGCCTACGTCAACAAAATGGACATCAACGGCGCAAACTTTTTCAACGTCGTCAAGATGATGAAAGATCGTTTGGGCGCCAACCCCGTTCCCATTCAGTTGCCGATCGGCAAAGAGGACACCTTTGTCGGTATGGTCGATCTCGTGACCATGAAGGCCGATATTTATAAGGACGATATGGGCACGACGATGGATGAGGCGGAGATCCCCGACGACATGAAAGCGCTCGCCGACGAGTACCGCGCGAAGTTGATCGAGGCCGTTGCCGAAACCGACGACGCGTTGATGGAAAAATTCTTCGACGGCGTAGAGCTGACCGTCGAAGAGATCAAGACGGCGATTCGCAAGGCGACCATCAACATGACGATGAATCCGGTCTTATGCGGCACGTCGTATCGCAACAAGGGCGTGCAAAAGCTGCTCGACGCGATCGTCGAATATATGCCGTCTCCGCTCGATATTCCCCCGGTTAAGGGTACGTTGCCCGACTCGGAAAAGGAAGAGACGCGCGAGACGAGCGATGCCGCGCCTTTTGCGGGTCTTGCGTTCAAGATCATGGCCGATCCGTTTGTCGGAAAGCTGGCGTTCTTCCGTTGCTATTCCGGTAAATTGTCGGCAGGCTCGTACGTTTTGAATTCGACCAAAGGTAAGAAAGAGCGTATCGGCCGTATTTTGATGATGCACGCCAACAACCGCAGCGAGATCGACGAGATCTACGCCGGTGACATCTGCGCGTTGGTAGGTTTGAAAGACACCACCACGGGCGACACGCTTTGCGACGCCGATCATCCGATCGTACTCGAGAGCATGGAATTCCCCGATCCGGTTATCCGCGTCGCCATCGAACCGAAAACCAAGGCCGGACAGGAAAAGATGACCATGGCGCTCATCAAGCTGGCCGAAGAAGATCCTACGTTCAAGACTTACACCGACCAGGAGACGGGGCAGACCATTATCGCCGGTATGGGCGAGTTGCACCTCGAAATCATCGTCGACCGCTTGCTCCGCGAGTTCAAGGTCGAGGCCAACGTCGGCAAGCCGCAGGTTGCGTACCGCGAAGCCATCACCAAGCAAGTCGAGGTCGAAGGCAAGTACGTGCGTCAGTCGGGCGGTAAAGGTCAGTACGGACATTGTAAAATCGTTATGGAGCCGCTCGAGCCGGGTAAAGGCTACGAGTTCGTCGATAAGACGGTCGGCGGCTCGATCCCGAAAGAGTATATCCCGGCTATCGACAACGGTATCAAGGAAGCCAAGATGAGCGGTATATTGGCCGGCTACGAGTGCGTTGACTTCCGCGTAACGGTTGTCGACGGAAGCTACCACGAAGTCGACTCGTCCGAAATGGCGTTCAAGATCGCCGGATCGATGGCGTTCAAAGAGGGTATGCGCAAAGCGGGCGCGATTTTGATGGAACCGATCATGAAAGTCGAAATCGTGTTGCCGGAAGAGTACCTCGGCGACGTTATGGGCAACGTAAGTTCGCGCCGCGGCAATCTCTTGGGTATGGAATCGGTCAACGGTTCGCAAGAGATCAAGGCGGAGATCCCGCTGTCCGAAATGTTCGGCTATGCGACCGACTTGCGCAGCCGCACACAGGGCCGCGGTCAGTACACCATGACGTTCGACCATTATTCGGAAGTACCCAAGAATGTTGCCGAAAAAATTATCGGCGACCGCAACAAAAACAATTAAATTTTCAAAAACCTTGTAAAAACGATTGTCTAAATTTTGAAAGTAAGGTATAATAGAGGCAATCGAGCATTAAAAATTTTTTCGGAGGAAAACAAATATGGCAAAGGCAAAGTTTGACAGAAGCAAGCCTCACGTAAACGTAGGCACCATCGGCCACGTTGACCACGGTAAAACCACGCTGACCGCAGCTATCACCATGACGCTGGCCGGCAAAGGCTTGTCGGAAAAGAAAGATTACGCAGACATCGACTCGGCGCCCGAGGAAAAGGCCCGCGGTATTACGATTAACACCGCGCACGTCGAGTACCAGACGGCTAAGCGTCACTATGCGCACGTGGACTGCCCGGGCCACGCCGACTACGTTAAGAACATGATCACCGGTGCTGCGCAGATGGACGGCGCGATCCTCGTCGTTGCTGCGACCGACGGCGCCATGCCCCAGACCAAAGAGCACATTCTGCTCGCCCGTCAGGTCGGCGTGCCCCGTATCGTTGTGTTCATGAACAAGACCGACCAAGTCGACGACGCCGAGATTCTCGAGCTCGTCGAAATGGAAATCCGCGAGCTGCTCTCCGAGTACAGCTTCGACGGCGACAACACCCCGGTCATCAAGGGTTCGGCGCTTAAGGCGCTCGAGGCTGCGCAAGGCGGCAACGTCGACGGCGACGAGTGCAAGCCTATCTTCGAATTGATGGACGCTGTCGACACTTGGATTCCCGATCCGGCGCGCGAAGTCGACAAGCCGTTCTTGATGCCTGTCGAAGACGTGTTCACCATCACCGGCCGCGGCACCGTTGCTACCGGCAGAGTCGAGCGCGGCACCATCAAGATCCAGGAACCCGTCGAGATCGTCGGTATCAAACCCACCCAGACTTCGGTTATCACCGGTATCGAAATGTTCCGTAAGTCGCTCGACTTCGCACAGGCCGGCGACAACGCAGGCGTTCTGCTGCGCGGCATCGACAAGAAGAACATCGAGCGCGGACAGGTTATCTGCAAGCCCGGTTCGATCACCCCGCACACCGAGTTCAAGGCTGAGGTGTACGTTCTGAAAAAGGAAGAGGGCGGCCGTCATACCCCGTTCTTGAACGGCTACCGTCCGCAGTTCTACTTCCGTACCACCGACGTGACCGGCACCATCGAACTGCCGAAGGGCGTTGAAATGGTCATGCCCGGCGACAACGTGACGATCGAAGTCAAGTTGATCGCGCCGATCGCTGCCGAAAAGGGTCTCCGCTTCGCTATCCGCGAGGGCGGCCGCACGGTTGGCTCCGGTGTTATCGCCGAGATCATTAAATAAGTTTAAAAACTTTTTGTCATCAAGCAAAAAGCCCGAAGACTTTTGAAGTCCTCGGGCTTTTGCATATGCGCAAAAACGCAAAACATAAATTTTTTAATAGGGTAGAATATGCGACAAAACGTCGGGTGCGACGTAGTGCCGAATATGAGGCTGTTTAGTTGCTGTCGGTTAAAACGGCCATGCAAAAAGAAAGGGACAGCACCGCATTCGACCGCCTACATGCGTTTGGCGTGTTTGCGTTCTTCTTTCAAGGCTTTCTTTTGCGCTTTTTGAAATTCTTTTTCCAGCTTTTTAAGCCCCTTGTCGTCAATGGTGGGGATATAGGTGTCGCCTTCGCGGCGCACAAGGCCGCGGACAGCCAGCTCGCCTAAAATTTTGCCGGCGCGCGTCGGGTCGAGCATGTATTCGATCTGCAATTTTTGTTTGCCGATCGTCGATTGATTGCGGTAACGCTTGGCGATGTCAACGATGTATTCGTCCATTTCGGCCTCCTGAAAAAGTATACGTTTATTGTACCCCGATTTTTCGGAAAAGTCAACAGAATAGGCGGATCATGGCTGTAACAACGCGCTGTCATCGCGGGCGCACAAACGGTGCATAATGACGACGGTGACGGGTAAAAAAGGAATGTGTAAAGGACATTCCTTGATTGTCATTGCGAGGAGCGAGGGGCGAGCGACGAAGCAATCTCTTGCGTTTATTTCGTTCCGCATGTCAGAGATTGATTCACTGCGTTCGCAATGACAGGGGCGCGACGGCGGTTCACAATGTCGGATAGCCGAACAATAAAGCGTGCTTCGGCGCGCCGAATGCTTTCACCGAACGGACACATGTTTTTAATGGGATTCTAATTTCCTATCGGTTGACAGATTGCCGACGGACAGTATATACTTTATAGTACGGAAGTGTACCCGATGCCGACACATTTTACGGGCAAAATCCCGGGCCATATGGGTACCGCCTAAAAAATAGCATACTTGAACGGAGACAAACATGCTGCATTTACAGAACATCGTCAAGGACTACGTAGCGGGCGATACCACGGTACGCGCGCTCAAAGGCATCGACCTAACGTTCCGCAAGTCGGAATTTGTGGCGATTTTGGGCGCGTCGGGCTGCGGCAAAACGACGCTACTGAACATCGTCGGCGGACTTGACCGCTACACCGACGGCGATCTGATCATTCGCGGCAAATCGACCAAGCAGTTCAAGGCCTACGACTGGGACGCGTACCGCAACTCGTGTATCGGCTTTGTCTTTCAGAACTATAATTTGATCCCGCATCAGACCGTGGTCGGCAATGTCGAGTTGGCGCTCACGCTGTCGGGCATTTCCAAAGCCGAACGCCACCGTCGCGCGGTCGAGGCGCTCAAAAAAGTCGGCCTTGAGGAACAGATCAACAAGCGGCCGAACCAGCTTTCGGGCGGGCAGATGCAACGCGTGGCGATCGCGCGCGCCATTGTCAACGACCCGGAGATCATTTTGGCCGACGAGCCGACGGGCGCGCTTGACTCGAAAACCAGCGTGCAAATCTCCGACCTATTAAAAGAGATCTCCAAAGATCGCCTGATCATTATGGTGACGCACAACAACGAGCTTGCCGAACAGTATGCGACGCGTATCGTGCGGCTGTCCGACGGCGAAGTTGTCGACGACTCCGATCCGTATACCCCCGAAGAAGAGGCGGCCGACGAACACTATGTCGCCGAGGATGAGGCGGCCGCGACCGAACAAAAACCGACGGAGGTCGGTCCCGCCGCATCAAACGAGGACGCGAAAGAGGTCAAGAAGCAGGAAAAACAGGCGGCCAAGGCCAAAAAGGCGGATATGCGGCGCACGTCGATGAAGTTCACCACCGCGTTGGGGCTGTCGTTCCGCAACCTGATCACCAAAAAAGGCCGCACGTTTATGACATCGTTTGCCGGCAGTATCGGGATTATCGGCATTGCGCTGGTGTTGGCCATTTCCAACGGCTTTAACAACTACATCGACAAGATGCAAAAGGATATGCTGTCCAATTATCCGGTCACGGTGTCCAATATTGCCATTAACATGGAATCGATGATGGAGGGCATGACCGCCGATGTCGACAAGGAATACGCCAAATTCCCGTCCGACAGCACGCTCAACGTCTACGACAATTCCGATGCGATGACCAAAATGATGCACATCAATTTCATCGACGACGAATATGTGCGCTACGTAGACGAACTCAAAGAAAAGACATTCGGGCGGGGCGATACGCCGGTCGTACTCGACATTCAAAAATCGTATTCGGCGCCGATGAATATCCTGTACAAGACCAACACCGGCGCGGCGATGGCGCAGACGGTCGAGCAGGGCATGATGGGCGAAAGCTCGCTGTTCCAGGAATTACTCGGCAACGCCGACTACATAGCGACGCAGTACGACGTCATCTACGGCGAGTACCCGAAAACGGCAAACGACATCGCGCTCGTCGTCGACAGCCGCAACCGCATTTCGCTTACGACGGCGCGGGCGTTGGGCGTAGCGTCGGGCGAAAGCAAGATCGCATTCGATAAACTGATCGGCAAGGAATATCGCCTGTTGTTAAACGACGGCTACTATCGCTACGACGAGGCGGCCGACAGTTTTTCGGCAATCGACGAGACCGATTATGCGGCCGCATATGAGAGCGAGCAAACGATACCCTTGCGCATCACCGCCGTCATGCGCATTCGCGAGGATGCGCCGCTGTCGCTGTACAATACCGGCCTGGTGTATTTGCCCGCGCTGACCGAACAGTACCTGACCGATTGCGCGTCGTCGCAGATCGGCGTTAAGCAAAAGGCCGACGGCGACAACGTGTACCGCGCGCTCATTCCCGACGCGTATATCAACGACGTCGACACGACGCGCGTCGCCAAAGGCATTTTGGCCGACGAGGAAGCGCGCAAGCAGGTGGAACTGGCCTTAGGCGTCGATTTGTCGCAACTGCCGGAAGCGGAGCAGATCGCGTTGGTCGAAAACATGATGATGCGCATGTTCAGCGCGCCCAAGCTGCCGATGTCGGTCGCGTCGCTGGTGTACTCGTACAACTACAAAATGCAGTTGTCCGCCGACCAGACACACGAACTGGCTTGCCGCCAGGTCGGCGCGTCGGACACGCCGAGCGCACTACACATCTACCCGCAAAACTTCGAGTCCAAAAAGGTCATCACCGACCACTTGGACGCCTATAATAAGGATAAGCCGACCGAACAGCAAGTGCTGTACACCGACGCGGCCAGTATGCTGTCGAGCACCATGGGACAGTTGGTCGACATCATTTCCTACGTGTTGATCGCGTTCGCCGCCGTCTCGCTGGTCGTTTCGTCGATCATGATCGGCATTATCACCTATGTTTCAGTCATCGAGCGCACCAAAGAGATCGGCGTTCTGCGCGCGATCGGCGCCCGCAAAAAGGACATTACGCGCGTGTTCAACGCCGAAACGCTGCTGATCGGCTTTACCGCAGGTCTCATCGGCGTGGCGATCGCCTTTATTCTGACTTTCCCGGTCAGCGCGATCATCAAGGCGCTTGCCGACGGTATGGTCACGACCAATATGGCCGTTCTAAGCCCGATCGCGGCGCTCATATTGGTGGCGATCAGTTGCGTGCTGACGCTGGTGTCCGGTCTGATCCCGGCGCGTTGGGCGGCCAAAAAGGATCCTGTTGTTGCGCTCAGAACGGAATAGAGGTCGGCGGCATATACGACGGCGTATACGGGTTACGTGCGGGAACGGAAGCTCGGTCGAGTAGGTTTTACTACACTCCCTCGTTTCCGTCCCGACTGTTACCCGTCTTCACCGACGTCTATGCCGCCTTGGCTTATCCGATTGTGAAGAAAAGCGCAACCGTAAAAAAGGATTGTCATTTTTGACTTTAATAACAGCGATCAAGCAACAAGGACAGGAAGCATATGAATATAGAGGAAGTCGAGGCGGAACTGGCCGAAAACGCCGACGCAGGGTATCGGGATTTCAGCGGCAAACTGACGCCGACGCAGTACCCGATGACCGGGGTGCGCATTCCGATCTTGCGCAAACTGGCGGCGCGCATCGTCAAAAGCGGGTTCGGGGAAACGTACTTGCAAGAAGGGAAACGCGACACGCATGAGCAGATCATGCTGGCCGGCTTTGTGACGGCGGCGCTCGGCGGCACACCCGACGAATATCTGCGGCGGCTGGACGCGTTCATGCCGTATATCGACAACTGGGCGGTGTGCGACTGCGTGCTGTCGAGTTGCAAAGCGGTCAAGAAGTTTTTGCCGACGGCGGCCGAACATTTTTTTGCCTATGCCGCGCGCGGTGTATGGGAGCGGCGCGTGTTGGCGGTCTTTATGATGGACTACCTACTTACCGACGAGTACATCGATAAAGTACTCGACCTGTATGCGACCATGCCGCAGGGCGAATATTACGTCGACATGGCGATCGCCTGGGGCTTGAGCGTCGCGCTCGTCAAATACTACGAAAAAACGGCGGACAAGCTACGCGCTGGCGCGTATTCGACATTCGTCACCAACAAGGCAATCCAAAAGGCACGGGAAAGCTATCGCATATCGCCCGAACACAAAACCGAACTTTTGCAATATAAGAAAAAAGCGTAAATAGAAGAGGAAACGAGGAGGAGACTATGGTTTATAAGATCGACGGCGTGACCAAAGATTACATTTGGGGCGGGCAGCGTTTGCGCGGCTACGGCTATCCGGGCGAGCGGATCGCCGAGGCCTGGGCGCTGAGTTTTCACCCGGACGGCATGAGTACGACCGACGGCGCGCCTGTTTCGACGGCGTTGCCGCGCGAGAGCTGGGGCGAGAACTGCCGCGCGTTCGAGCAGTTCCCCGTTCTGATCAAGCTGATCGACGCGGCCGACAATCTGTCCGTGCAAGTGCATCCGTCCGACGATTACGCACTTCGTCACGAGGGACAGTACGGCAAAACCGAAATGTGGTACGTCGTCGAGGCCGCTGCGGGCGCGGGGTTGTACGTCGGGTTCAAACAGGACATGACGGCCGAGGCGGTCAAGGCGCACATCGACGCAGGCACGCTGACCGACGCGCTCAACTTCTTTCCCGTTCGTCCCGGCGACTGCTTTTTCATTCCGTCGGGGACGGTACACGCCATCGGCAAAGGGTGCCTGATCGCCGAAGTGCAGCAAAACAGCAACTTGACCTATCGCGTGTACGATTACGGCCGCGTAGGCGCCGACGGCAAGCCGCGCGCACTCCATGTCGACAAGGCGCTCGCCGTCATGGATCTCGGCAAGTACGCGCCGAGCAAGCAAGGCGACTTACTGGCGCAGTGCCGCTATTTTACCGTGCGTCTCGCCACGGGTACGGTCGGCAGCGACAAAACGTTCACGTCGATTTTATTTATCGGCGACGGAACGATCGACGGCAAAGCGGCCCAAAAAGGCGAAAGCTATTTCGTGCCGGCCGGCAGCCGCGCGCAGATCGAAGGCCAAGCGGTCGTGACCACGGTGGAACCGCTATGAGCGACTACGCGATCGAAACGGTCGGACTGCGTAAACAGTACGGTTTTAAGGCGGCGGCCGATCATGTGAGTATGCACGTGCGCCGCGGCAGTATTTACGGGTTTGTCGGTCTCAACGGCGCGGGCAAAACGACGGTCATTCGCATATTGGCCGGCACGGTGCGTAAGACGTCGGGGCAGTTTACGCTACTGGGCGTATCCGACAGCGGCGATATTCTCTCTGCGCGCAAAAAGGTGCGCGCCATGGTCGAGACGCCCGCGCTCTATCTCAATCTGACGGGCGAAGAAAATCTTAAAATTCAGTTCGATATTTTGGGGCAAAAGGGGGACGCCAAAGCGCTGTTAAAGACGGCCGGCCTCGAGCCGTCGCGCGTGGCGGTCAAGTCGTATTCGTTGGGTATGCGGCAGCGGTTGGCGATCGCCATGGCGCTTGCCGGCGACCCGGAACTTCTGTTGCTCGACGAGCCGACCAACGGCCTCGATCCCGAAGGCATTGCCGAAGTGCGCGCGGTGCTGGCGTCTCTACGCGATCGCGGCGTGACGGTTTTGGTGTCCAGCCATATCCTCAACGAGTTGGCGCGGCTGGCCGACACGTTCGGCTTTATCGACAACGGCAAACTTTTAAAGGAAGTGACCGCGGACGAGATCGGCGCGGGCGCGTTTACCGTCGCGCGCGTGTCGGATACGGCAGGCGCGCTTACGTTGCTCGGCGATGCGGCGGAGGCCTACGAAGAGGGCGTTGCGCTCAAAACCGACATGCCGATCAGTCGCCTAGTGCACATACTCGACGAAAAAGCGATCACCGTCGAATCGGTGCGCACCGTCAAGCGCGACCTCGAAACGTATTTTCTTTCGTTATTGGGAGGCGACCGCAGTGCAACCGTTTAATTTGTTGAAAGCCGACTTGCGCCGCATCGTGCGCGACGTGCCGCTGCGCGTCATGGCCGTGTTGACCTTGGTCGTCAACCTGTTTACGATCGGCAGCTATAAACTACTGGTGGTGCTGTCGGAGCAGTTCCCGGCCGAGGACATGGAAGGCGCGTTCGAGGCGATGGGGATTCAGTCGCTGGCCGGGTCGGCGTTCTTTTCGTGCCTGTCGATTTCCAACATCGGCATTTTGATCTGCATAGCCGTCGCCATGTTTATCGGCAAAGATTTCGTATACAATACCGTACGCAATAAGGTGTGCGCCGCCTCGCGCGTCAAAGTCTATCTGTCCTCTTTGGGCGCGGCTTTGGTCATCGGCCTCGGGTTGCACGTGCTGTCGATCTTGGAAAGCGCGGCGCTTGCGGCGATCCTGTTCGGCGACGCGACCCCGATAGCGGACGCCGTCAACGCCTGTTTGATCTCGTTGCCGCTGTACGCCGGCTTTATCGCGGTGATGGTGTTTATCAGCATGACGCTCAAAAGCCAGGTGCTCGGCATGGTCATCAATATCGTCGTCGTCGTGTTCGTGCCGTCGATCCTGTCGATCGTCGCGATGACCGGCGTCGAGGCGCTCGAAAAAGCGATCGGCTTGATCCCGTATGCCGTCGTCAACGAGTTGAGCATGGGCGCCGTATCAACGGCGATCGCGATCAAGGGCGTTGTCGGCGGATTGCTGCTCGGCATTGCCGCGACCGTACTCGGCTGCGTGCTGTTCACCCGCGCCGACTTAAAGTAGATCGTTTTTATCGCGGTGTATGCGTGGGCGGAATGCCGTAAGCCGCGACATACGCGCGGTAGAACGTCGTATAATTGGGGAAAGCGAACTGTTCGGCAGCCGCTTTGGGGCGAATGCCTGCCTCGATCAGCAGACGCGCGCCTTCTAACTTGCGGCTGCGCGCATACTCCATCAGTCCCATACCGACGTGCTTTTTAAAAGCGTGGCACAAATAATATTTGCTGACGAACAGTTCTTTGGCGAGCGCGTCGAGGTCGAACGGCTGCGTCACGCGGTCGTTGACGAGCGCGATCGCGTCGCATACCACGCGCGGCGGCGTAACGCCCGATATAACGGCGTCGCGGTCGGCGGCGGCAAAACGCTCGATCAAGATCAGCAGTTCGGTCGGATATGCGGCGGCAATGGTCGCAAGTTCGTCGTCGGGCAGCGTGTCGGCGTAGTCGAGCAGTCGCTTGAACAGCGCGGCGATACGGTGGTCGGGGTCGAGGTGATACAGCACCGGCAGCGCTTTCAATCTCTCGCGCTTTTCCGGGGGGAAAGCCGCATCGGAAAAGTCAAGCACGCAGCGGCGGTACGCGCCTTCGCTGCGCACGTTGGCCACGTGAAAGATCTGCGGCGGGATCAGCAGCATGTCATAGGGTTTGAGCGCGTAAACCGCGTCGCCGACGGTGTAGTCGACGCGCCCCTCGAGCAGCAAATAGGCCTCATATAGAAAATGGCAGTGCTTGGTGTAGGTGCGCCCCGGCAGCAAGTCCTCGGCATAGTGGAACATAAAGTTCTCGCGCACGATCTCTTTTAAAATGCTCATACCTTGAGTATACCGAAAACAGCAACTTTTGTAAAGTATAACAGCACAAAAACATATTTTATTGTCCGAAAAAAAGGTGTATAATGGTTACAACAGTAGAGGCGAACTCTATCTCGAACAATAGGAGGTTTTTGAAAATGACGAAAATGGAGCAGGAGATCGGCGCGCAAGCTGCGGCATTAAAGCATACGGCCGAAGTCAACGCCGCGAAAATTGCGGCGCTTGCCGACGAAATCAAAAAGAAAGGCATCGGTCAGATCATGGTGGCCGCGCGCGGCAGCAGCGACAACGCGTGCAACTACTTCAAATATCTGTGCGAGATCTATGCGGGCATTCCCGTTTCGTTCGCGGCGCCCAGCGTGTTGACGCTGTACGACGGCGCGCTGAATTTAAAAAATATGGCGGTCATCGGCGTGTCGCAGTCGGGCGCGGCGGCCGACGTCATTTCGGTCATCGAGCGCGCCAAAGCCTGCGGCGGCGTGACGGCGGCGATCACCAACAACCCCGACTCCGCGCTTTCGAAAGCGGCCGCGCATTCGATTTGCATGGACGTAGGCGAAGAGAAGAGCGTCGCCGCGACCAAGACCTACACGGCGCAAATGTATCTTTTGGCGATGATCGCCGACGCGCTGTCGGGCGGCAAGCTGACGGCGGTACTTAAAGGCGTGCCGTCGCTCATCGAGCAGACGATCGCGCAATCGGCCGATAGCGTGAAAAAAGCGGCCGCGCGGTTTGTCGATGTCGAAAACTGTTATGTTTTAAGCCGCGGCATTTTGTATGCGGCAGGGCAAGAATGTTCGCTGAAAATTCAGGAGACGACCTACACCCATGCGCGCGCCTACGCGATCAGCGACTTCCACCACGGCCCGTTTGCCGTCGTCGGCGAGGGGACGCACATCGTCATGCTGTGCGCGGCCGGCCGCGCCGGCAAAGACAATGCCGAAATGCTGTCGAAGTTGACGGCCGCCGGCGCCGACGTGACAGCGTTCACGTCCGACGAAACGCTGTCCGACTGCGCCGCCCGCGTGCAAATTCCTGCATCCGACGAAGCGATCGCGCCGTTCGCGTTCGTCACCGCCGGCCAAATGTTCGCCCTCAACCTAAGCCTTGCGCGCGGTCTCAATCCGGACAGTCCGCGGGGGCTTAAAAAAGTAACGATCACGAAATAATAAGACGGCATATAGCGCGCCGCATAACGGCTACGTTTGGCAAGGTGGCTCAGTCGAGTAGGACAAACTACACTCCCTCGCCGCCTTGCCAACTGTTGCCGTTCTTCGACGCACTCTCTGCCGTCTCGAAGATAAGCGGCGAGCCAAGTAGCGCCGTTTTGCAAAAAATATAAGGAGAAAAATCATGACCGATAAATTGGAATATTACGTGCCGCATTCGGCGCGCAAAGGAAAGACGGCCTATCTGACGATCGCCGCCCACGAGGACGACATCGAATTTATGGCGTATGACGGCATTTTGCGGGCGTTCGACGGCGACGGAGTTTTCTATGCCGTCGTGACGACCGACGGCGCGGGCAGCGCGCGGACGGGTATCTATCAAAAGTACACCGATGCGGAAATGGTGCGCGTGCGCGCGGGCGAACAGAAAAAGGCGGCCGAGATCGGCGAGTACGGCGCGCTGTATCTGTTGAACTACACGTCGGCCGAGGCAAAGGCGGCGACCCAATCGATCGTCGACGATTATGTCGAGATCATCGATACCTTGCGCCCCGAAATTCTGTACACGCATAACCCGCTTGACAAGCACGATACGCACGTCGGCGTTTGCCTCAAGGTCATCGAGGCGGTGCGCCGCGCCAAGCACAAGCCCAAACTGCTGTACGGCTGCGAAGTGTGGCGCGGACTGGACTGGGTGTGCGACGAGGACAAGCTGGCGCTCGACGTGTCGGCGCACCCCAACCTGGCCAACGCCTTGATGGGCGTGTTCGACTCGCAGATCGTCGGCGGCAAACGCTACGACGCCGCCACCGTCGGCCGCCGCAGCGCCAACGCCACCTACGGCGCGTCGCATTCGGTCGACACCGCCGTACAAGTCAGCTATGCGCTCGACATGAGCGAACTGATCGCCGGGGGCAGCGCAGCCGACTACGCCGCGCGACTGATCGCCCACTTCCGCGACGAGCAAACCGCGCGCTTAGAAAAGCTCAGCCGATAAATTTCCGCGCGGGAAAACGATGAAGAGTACGAGCGATTACGAAAAAGAGGCCGATTACCAAGGGCATCTTTTGTTGGGGCATTTCGGCGGCACGGCCGCTACACCCACGCAGAGATTGCATTTTCACGACAGTATCGAATTGGCCGTCATCGAAAGCGGCGTATGCGCCATGCGCGTCGGGGCGGAGGAACGTGTTTTGCATAGAGGCGAGATCGGATTTGCCAATCGCTTTTGTCCGCATTCGTACCGCGCAGAACCCGACGCCGTCGTGTATATCACCGTTATCAGCGCCTGCTATTTGTCGCTGTGGGCGTCGAACAAGGCGTTCCCCACATATATGGAATGCGTGCCGGATGCGTTCGAACGCATTTTGGCGTTGCTGCGGCAAACCGAACGCGATTTTAACCAAGCCAACAGATGGACGAAACAGGGTTTCGTCGATCTGTTTATCGGTTTGTTGGCGCGATATTATCCCGTCACGCAATACGAACGCGAAAAGGGGGCGGCTGCGGCAATCAAAGTCATGGAATATATCGACACGCATTTTGCCGACCCGATCGGGTTGCAAACCTTGAGCGAACGTTTCGGATATACGCCCAGCTATCTGTCGTCTATGTTCAATACGTTCGCAGGCATGAACTTGCGTGAATACGTCAACCGCCGCCGCATCGCTGAGGTCGTCAACATGAAACAGTCGGCAGAGCGGTTGCCGATCTGCAAGATCGCCGCGCTGTGCGGCTTTGAAAGCCCGAATACGTTTTACCGCGCATACGCGCGCTATGCCGACGACGAACAGCCTTCGGAATGAAAAATCGAAAGTTTTGACAATGTTTTTGTAAGGTTAGGTATTGCGCCTAGCCTTTTTCGTATGGTATACTGTACATACAAAAATGCAAGAATAAGGAGAAGTCAAAAATATGAAGATCGGCGCGATCATCGAAAGTTTCCGCCAAGATTTGCCTGTTGCGCTACAAAAAGCCAAGGCGGTCGGCGCGGACGGAATCCAACTCTACGTCGGCAATTTTTTGCAACCTTTTGCCGATAAAAAAGAGCTGTCCGAACTGAAAAAACGGGTGCACGGCGAGGGGCTTGTGTTTTCGGCGCTTTGCGGCGACTTCGGGTGCGATATGTTCTATACCGAGGACAGCAAGCTCATCGACAAAGAGAAGTGGTCGATGGAGGCCGCCAAGGAACTGGGGACCGACGTGGTGACCACGCATATCGGCGTGGTACCCGATACCGAAAATTGCCGTCAATACGAATCGATGCACCGGGTCTGCAAGCAACTTGCCGACTTTGCGTCGAGCATGAACGGGCATTTTGCCGTCGAAACGGGTCCCGAAAAGGCGGGCGTGCTCAAAGATTTTCTCGACCGGTTGGGCAGTAAGGGCGTTGCGGTCAACTTCGACCCGGCCAACCTCGTCATGTGCGCGGGCGACGATCCCGTTGCCGCGGTGTACGTACTCAAGGATTACATCGTGCATACGCACGCAAAGGACGGCGTGCAATTAAAGGCGTTCGATACGCGCGCCATGTACGCGCCGAAGTTCTACGACCTCGAACCGATCGGCTGGGACAACTTCCGCGAAGTGCCGCTCGGCACCGGCGGGGTCAACTGGCCCAAGTATATCGCCGCGTTGCGTGAAATCGGCTACGACGGATTTTTGACCATCGAACGCGAGTGCGGGAACACGCCCGAAAAGGATATTGCCGACGCGGTAGCGTTCCTCGACGGCTATAAAGTGCGCTGAAAACAGCATAAAAAGGAGTGACGAATATGAAAAAGATCAAAGTCGCGATCATAGGCGTGGGGTCGATCTCCGAAAGCCATATCGGATCGTACTTAAAAAACGACAATGTCGAACTGTACGCGTTTTGCGACATCAACGAAAAGACGCTCAAAGCCAAGGGCGAGAAGTACGGCATTACGCGACTGTACACCGACGAAAAAACCATGTTCGAGGCCTGTCCGGAGATCGATGCGGTCAGCGTCTGTACGTGGAACGCCGCCCATGCGCCCTGTACGATCATGGCGCTTGACTACGGCAAGGACGTTTTGTGCGAAAAGCCGATGGCGCTGAACGCCAAAGAGGCGGGCGACATGATCGCCGCGGCCAAGCGCAACAAGCGCAAGCTGATGGTTGGATTCGTGCGCCGTTTCGGGAACGATACGCGCGTCGTCAAAGACTTCATCGAGGGCGGCTGCGTGGGCGAAATTTACTACGCAAAGGCCACCTACCTGCGCCGCAGCGGCAATCCGGGCGGCTGGTTCGGCGACAAGAAACGTTCGGGCGGCGGCCCGCTGATCGACTTGGGCGTACACGTCATCGATTTGGCGCGGTACCTGATGGGCGGACATAAGCCCGTCGCCGTCAGCGGCGCGACCTTCAAGAAGTTGGGCAACCGCGACTTTATCAAGGATAAAGTGGTTTACCGCTCGCGCGAGGCCGGCGAAAAAGATATTTGCGACGTCGAGGATCTGGCCGTGGCGTTGATCCGTTTCGATAACGGCTCCGTCATCAATATCGAGGCCAGTTTCGACCTCAATATCAAGCAGGATACCGGCACAATCGAGCTATTCGGCACAAAGGGCGGCGTCAAGCTCAACCCCGAGTTCGAGCTGTATACGGTGATGAATAATTATATGGCCGACGTGACGTTGGCGACGCCGACCGCGCTTTCGTTCGAAGGCCTGTTCCAAAACGAGATCGACTATTACGTCAACGCCGTCATCAACGACGTGGACATAAGCCAAATCGCCGAGGACGGACGCACGCTCATGCAAATTCTCGACGCGGCCTATCTGTCGGCCGAAACGGGCAAAGAGGTCAAACTGTAAAAAATGAAATCGATTGCTTTAAAACCCGCGACGGCCGAATATAGACCGCCGCGGATTTTTCGATATTCCGACCGTTGCCGCCGTCTAAAGGCTTTATAGATCCGTCGAAATTGGAATTTTACTCTAAAAATTACGGAAAATATAGAATTTAACTCTATTTTTATTGACAAACGGCGGCGGTTGATAGTAGAATCTTGCTATCGCGGGATGACAAAAACCCGGGTAAAGGAGGAAATAAAAAGATGAAGATTCGGTTTCGCGGCATTTTGTGCCTGATATTTGCGCTGATGTTTGCGCTGGTGGGGTGCGGGGAAGTAAAGCCCGATCCCGACAATACGGGCAAGCCGCCTGTCGACGAAACGCCTTACGTCGTGACATACGACGCCGACTACGCGCCGACGCTGTTCGACAAGAGCACGGCGAAAAACGAAGTGACCAAATTGGGAGAGGGGGCGTATATGGTCGCCAACCACCTCAAACTCAACGACGCGGGCGATGTGACCGACCGCAATACGATCATCTACACGATCGAAGTCGACTTGAAAAAGGCCGACATTAAGGCGGGAATGCACAACGACGATACCGCCGCGGTCAACGGGTCGAGCGGTTGGAAGAAGTCCGCGCCGTACACGCAAGCCAAGGCGTGGGCAAAGAAAACGGGCGGCCATGTATACGCGTCGATCAACGCCGACTTCTTCGGGGAGTTCGGCGTGGTAAACGCATTTGTCAAGGACGGCGTCATCGTCAAAACGGGACATACCGATAATTTTGTGTACGATTATCAAAACACCAAGGCCGACGTACCCGCATCCGCGCCCATGCTGTTCGGCATTAAGGGGGAGACCGCGCAGATCGCGCCCATCATCGAGTACCAAGGCGACGTAACAACGCCCGCGGTCAAGCAAACGCTGATCCAAGCAAAATTAAGCTACGACGACGATAACAAAGTCGTTTCGCCTGACGGCCTGTGGAACGGGTACACCACCATACTGGGCTGCCGGCAGGCGCTCATCATAGACGGCGAAATCGCCGACACCGTGGCAAAAGAGAACACCAACGGCGCGCAGCGCACCGATATTCCGCGCAGCGCGGTCGGGATCAAACCCGACGGCACGGTGGTCGTCTTTGCGGTCGAGGCCATGCGCTATTATGACCGTTCGACCAAGGATTCCGATCCGTATGGACTGAGCCTACTCGAATTGGCCGAATTTATGCGTTTCTACGGCATCGAGGACGGCGCGAACTTCGACGGCGGCGGCTCGACGCATTTGGTCGTGCACGGCGCGGACGAGGAAAACCCGCATACCATGGTGCGGAGCGCCGACTTTTCGGCAACCTCTACCCGCGTCGAGGCCACCCGTCCGGTCATGAACTCGTTGCTGGTCACCGCCAAAGTCGATTGACGATGCACGAACTCGAACAGCTGTGCCGCGAGATCGATATGCCGCAGGCCATGACCGCGCGGCTGCGTTCGGTCGAGCCGGAGCGGCGGTTTACCGCCGGTCTGTGCGATCCCGACGGCTACGAGCAGGCGACCGAACGACTGCGTTTGGCGTTGGGCGACGACCCCGACGGCGTGAAGATCTTGGCGGCTATGTCGGTCGCCGCCGCGCATACGCGGCAAATGTACCGCGACCGCGATATTCCGCCGTCGGTGTTTACCGACACGATGCGGTGCTTTTCGCGTTTCGTGCGCGAGTATGCGGAAAGTTTCGGCCGATACGGTTTCGACCGTTGGTTTTGGACGGGGCGGCAACTTTCGTGTACGCTGTTTCGCTTGGGCGCGCTCGAGTACGAGACCGTCCTCGAAAACGGCAGTAAAATGCTTTCGTTGCATATCCCGTCCGACGCCGACCTTTCGGATAGGGCGGTGGAAGATTCGTTGCGTCTGGCAAAAACCTTTTTCGACACATACGAGCGGTCGTATGCGTCCGCGCCCATCGTGTGTTCGTCGTGGCTGCTGTCGCCCGCGCTCGCTGCGCTGTTGCCGCCCGACGCCAAAATCTTGCGTTTTGCCCGGCGTTTCGAGATTTGCGAAACCTACCCCGACGATACCGGCTATAAGCAGTGGCTATTCAAAAACGCGTCGCTCGCGCCGCAGGACTTTGCCGAAAAGACTTCGCTACAGCGGAATGCCAAGCGCTTGGTTCTTGCGGGCGGCAAAATCGGAGCGGCAAAAGGCGTCTTGCGCGGCGAAACTTGCTAAGTCGCTCGCGGCATTTTGCGTCCCGTCGCAGCCTAAGACCGTGTAAGAAGTCCGAATTGCTTTACAAATATCGAAAAAACGAGTACAATGAAAGAATCGATACGAAATTGAGGCAGAGACGCACATGGTAGGTAAGGTATACGACAGAATCAATAATTTAAAAAAGATCGGGACAAAGACCGAAATCAAGATTATCGACGCATTGTTACGCATACCCGAAGAAGAGATCGTTTATATGCCGATCGCCGAGCTTGCAAGCAAGTTGGAAGTGGCCGAGTCGAGTTTGTTGCGCTTTTGCCGAAAGTTGGATTACAACGGATTTCAAGACTTCAAACTCAACCTAAGCCGCGAATTGGGCGCAAAGAAGGTGACGCAGCAGGACGATCCGCACAGGCATGTGGCCGGCGACATGATCGACGCGATCGCCGAGACGTGCAAGCAGTTCGACTACCAAACCTGCCAAAAAGCCGCGCAGCGCATTTGCGAGGCAAAACGATTGTGCGCGTTCGGCCTGGGCAACTCTTCCAGCGCGCCGTTCATGATGAAAAACAGGCTGTTAAAAGCCGGCATTCACGTCGAGATCACTTGCGACACGCATATGCAGACGATCATCGCGTCCAATATGGGCGCGGGCGACGTGATCGTGTTGGTCAGCGTTTCGGGCGCGACGAAGGATATACTCAATGTCGCCGAGATCGCCAAAAAGAACGGCGTAACGCTCATCGTCATTACCAACTACGACCGCTCGCCGATCGCCAAATACGCAGACTATATTTTTTATTCCTGCCGCAAAGAGGCCGCATACGAGGGCGGGCCGCTCTCCTCGGTGGTGGCGCAGGCGTATATCATCGATATGCTGTGTACCGCCGTATTCGAGCAGGGCGCCGCAAGCGAACGGATCCTAAACGCTTCCATGGCCGTTTCGGACAAATCGATCTAAATACAAGCAATACGGAAAATCGGCGCAAAGGCCGCGACAGAAAATGTCGCGGCTTTTTTTGATTGCGACCGTCTGCGGACATGCGAAAGAAAGTGCAATCGGCGCGCCGAAGAATGAAATAAAATTTTATTCCAAAATAAAAAAAAGAATTTTAGAATTTTACTTCAAATACTTGACGGGGGGGGGTTCTGTGTTACAATATACACAATTCATATTGTCTATGGAGTTTTACTCCAAATATTTGTAGGAGGGAAAATATGAAGAGCAAACTATTTAGATCCGTCCTGTTATGCGTAATGGCGTTCGCGCTTGCGTTTGGGGTGGTCGCGTGCGGCGACAAGCCGGTAACACCCGGCCCCGATCAGACCGGGAACGCGGTGGCGCGGTACGCGACCGACACGCGCGCCAAGGCGTTCGGCGTCTATACCGCCGACGGAGACGTGCAAGAAGAATTCAACGACATGTACAAGGCGATCGCCTACTGCGTTGAGAACGGCGACGAAGGCGACTATGTGGCGAAACTCGATGGAAGCGACAAGGACGTCAAGCTGTTCATCCAAAAGGAAGTGTATTCGGGACAGAGTTCCGACCAGTTCTGGTACTACGAGAACGGTACGTCGCTCGACCGCTATACGCCTTGGCAGAACGATTACCACACCGACCTCGGCTCGGTCAGTAAGCACGACTTAGTCGTTATGAACACCGCCAACGGTTTGGAGACTTATCGCCACGGTTTCGAAGTCGTTTCGATCGGAGGCACGGGCGCGGCGCAAGGCGGCGTATTGGCGACTTGGAACGTCTATCCGTTCTACGACGCCAATATACAGGTCGATATTTATAAATATATGGGTATCACCAAGGCCGACTATACGATCAAGTTGACCGAATCCAAGATCTATCCGACCTACGAAGGCTATCAAAAGACCTACGCGCATATCGGATTCATCAACCCCGATTCCAATAACGTTGCGCAGTACGGCTTAGCGTGCGACGTCAATACCGGCAACTGGTATTACTACTACGGCAACGCCGACACCGGTTTGATCCACGACGCCGAAGACGAGACGGCCGGTATCATTTACGACACGAGCAAAGTCGTCTTGACTTCGACCTGGAACGAGGCAGGCGGTTACTATACGCCCGATAAGGACGTCAAGCTGACCGGCGAGATCGTGACGCTGGACGATAACGGCTCGCCGTACTATGTCGATCGTTTGACCGCCGATTTCGGCGACAACAACGTGTTCACCAAAGATTTCGAACAAGCGGCCATGACGGCGTGCGCCACCATGCGTTTTACCGCCGGTATCAATATTTGGAATGACTCCGGTATGCCGATGTACGACAACGGCGCCAAGTTCGAAAATCTCAAGATCACTTCGGCGATCGGTACGGTATACGAGGAGATCGCCAACGATCCCGAGAAGTACGGCGGTAACCCCAGCGGTTTGGACGCCGGCGAGTACGATCTGCTGAACTCCAACCCTGCGAGCGCAGCGCGTTTCCACACGGTGCTGTACAACCGCGCAGTCATCGATTACGATTTCGACACGGCCGGTCAGGATATTTACTCGTTCTCTTTCCGTATGTCGGAGAATCAACCCGCCTACTCGTCGACGATCCGCAACGTAAAGGATCTGATCGCGGCGCTCCCTGCGGCCGAGGATATTGTCGAGGCCGACGAGGACGCAAAAGTCGTTCCCGCCCGCAATGCGTACAACGCTTTGGTTAAGCCGTATCAATCCGACTATATCACGGCGGCGGAATTGGCCAAACTGGTTGCGGCCGAAGACGCTTGTTTGCAGTTCCATTTCAGCCAAGAGGTCACGGAAGTGCTGTCCCTTTGCAACAGTATCAAAACGATCGGCAAAGACGGCAATTCGTATACGAGTTTGGCAAATTTGAAAGAAGATAAAGACACGATTACCGCAGCGAAGACCAAGTTCGACGCGCTCACGGAGGACGAGCAAAAAGTTGTGACCGACAAAATCGGCACAAAACTCGCCGATGCTGCTACTGCCGTTACTAAGCTGAACGCATTGGCCGAGGACTTCGATTCGACCAACGTGGACACGGCGCTTGCGGCGGCGGCTGTCGAATTGTGGCCGAATTACGTGGACAGCGAAACGTTTGCCGGCGTTTGCGATCTGGACGCCGCAGACAAAATTTATCGTATTCGCGACGTTGCCAAATATGCGTCGCTTACTGCGGACGAAAAAGCTGCGTTCGAAATTCTCGACGGCGGCAAAACGAAGTGGGCTGTCGATCATATCAACGAGCAGTACGGCAAGTACGACCAATTAGTCGCGAAGATCCCCGCCTTGAAAGACGCAACCGGCCGCGATTTGGAAGTCGCGTTGTACGAAATCGTCGGAATTTTCAACAGCTTGGATAATTCGTTCAGCTACGGTTTCCGCGTTCGTATCGCCATGGGCGACGGCAAATACTGGGCCTACGCAAAAACGGTTGATTTATATAAGGATCTCGAGACCGCCATGGCGGGTAAGTACGAGCGTGAAGAGGGCGGCTTCAAATTGGTGCCGGTCGACGGATATTCCTTTAATCCCGATGCTTCGGAAGAAGTCGGCGCACTGATCACCGCGATCAACGAGCTGAAAAATCTCGGGGGAGTGACGAATTCGTACACCTCGATCGAAATGTTTACAGCCGACGCTGAAAAGATCAACACCGCTTGGACGAAATATCAAGCATTAAGCACGGCGGAAAAAGCGGAGGTCACCAACGGTGCAAAGTTGGTCGCCGCACATAACGCGCTTGTTGCGATCGATGCGCTCGCCGAAGATTACGACTTCACGAAGATCAACGCCGTATTGGCGGCCGCTGCGGAAAATATTTGGAACGTGTATGTCAACGCGACGACGTTCACCAATGCGACGGGCGCAAGCGCTGCGCCCGATGCGGCAACCGGACATATTGCCGATATTGCGGCAACGGCCAAAATCAAAGCGATCAAAGACGCCGGTTGGGCGGACTTGGACGATGCGGCTAAAAACATCGTGTTGCTGATGGAAGGCGGCGTTAGCAAGATCGCTTGGGCGATCGAGCATGTCGACGGCGAGTACGCTAAAATCGAATCGTTCATTGAAAAAGTGACGGCTCTCGACACTACGGGCGACACGATTGACGCGACGGCGCTTGACGAAATTATCGAGTTGTTCAACTCTATGGATATTTGCACCGCATATGCATTGCATAATTCCGGTAGCGAGCCTGTAAAAACGGCGCTGAAGGCTGCGAACGGCACGTATTTCACCGACGAGTTCTTTACCCAAGCGGGAACGCTTTGGACGAAGTTAAGTGCAGCCAATACAAAAGACGGTCGCTATATACGCGCAAGCGGACATTATAAACCGTACTTTACGTTGAAAGGCGAACACAACGGACACTCGCCGGTAGCAGTGGAAGGTGCGGACGGCAAAACCTACTATTACTGCGCAGGTTGCGACCGTTACTACAGTGACGAGGCTTGCACGCAACGTGTAAACCCTGCGCCCGAACTGAAACAGTAAACGCAAAATAATAACCCCAAAACAAGATAACGGCGGGACGACCGAAACGTCGTTCCGCCGCTATTGCATTCGTAGGAGAGGTTTTCATGAAAAAAATCGTAATGTTTCTTTTGACATTTGTCTTGGCGTTTTGGTGCTTTGCCTGTGCGCCCGTTTCGCCGCCCGACACGGACGGACCGGGTACGGTGACGCCGGGCGGCGAGCAAGAGGGCAGCTATCGGTATGCGGGGACGGCCACGGTTGCGCCGTACCAAGTGTACAACGCCGACGACACCGCGGTAGCCGACGCGTCGTATGACAGCATGTATTTGGCCATTCGTTACGCGGGCGCAAACGCTACGTCGAAGAATGCCTTATATATCAAAGACGGCAACGGCTTAAAGATTTTCGAGCGGCAAGCCCTGTCGAATTGCTGGGTATACGACGGCACGCATTTTGTGGGTACGATGGAGCAAAAGGCGGCGATCGCGTGGGCGGACGAACATCCGCGTTGCTATATCGTCAACGGCCGCGGCACGGCGTATGTCCATTTGGGCGCCGAAAACCATGCCGCGCCGCACCCCGAGGACGTGTACGAGCGCATTTCGGGCGGATTCAGCTATGTGTTCTCGTCGTCGGGAGAAATGGGCGCTGCCGACACTTGGGAAAAGTACGGCTATTCGTATGCTTCCGGGTATGTGCGCTTAAGCGAGGCGACCTATCGAGACGCGACCGAATTGACCCCGTCCAGCCAGTGGAACGCCTACATTTTCTTTAACATTCGCGGCCGCGACAACTGCGACCTTGGTATCGGAACGTTTGCGGGCGGCAACGGCGCATGGAAGATCGTACACAACTGCTCGAACGAGGATCACAAGAAGCCCGATGCGGAAACGCCCAGTTTCTTTGTGTACCAAGATCAAGTTGTCACGACCATGACCAAAGATCCCGAAACGGGGATTTACAGCGGCGCGGACGATCTGTTCATCGAGGCGATCGGCAGCACGGATACCTGGATCTTGCGGGTGACCAATCTGCGCACCAATCAAGTGTTCGGCTATACGCACACACATAAGGATATGAACAAGGACGCGGAAGGATATTTCCGCGTGGTGTTGGCGGCGTCGCTCTGCCCGGTGATCGGTTCGATCTGGGATGCGAGCGCGGGCGGCTACTTGAAGAATGTCGTTTGGGAAGACGTCAAACTGGCGCGCTGGAACAGCGAAGGCGTGTATACCGACGCCGACAAGGAGTCGATGCGCATCGGTACGGCCAACGTACAGCACGCATTCACCCAGGCGGCCGATACGGCGCATTTGAGCTGGGGCGAACATAAGACCGACGGCACATACAAAAGCGGCAACAGCTATAAGGCGGGCACGCCGTACTACTCGTTCAGCTCGTACTACGACGGCACGCACATCGAGGACTGACGAGGGCGGACATGCGAAAAATTTTCGGAGTGATTATGGCAACGACAATGGCATTTTATTGCGCCGCGTGCGGCGGCGCGGGCGGAGAGTCGGGCGGCCCTGCCGTGACGCCGCCGGCGGCAGACGGCAAGTATATCGTGTACGACGCGAGCGATTCGGTCAAATACGAGGCGGACAATCCGTTTTCGGCAATCATTCAGGCCGGCAAGATGAGTACGCGCAGTAACCGGCACTACGTCAAGCACGGCGAACAGCGCATCTTTAAACACACATCCGACAAGTACTACAAGTTTTTGGGTTCGGAATACGCAGGCGCGATCGAAGTCGACGCCAAGAATACGGCCAAAGCCGACGCCGAGGCCGATGCGTGGGCGGGCAAGAACCCGACGGGATACGTCGTCAACGGCACGGGCAATAAGTACATTGCGCTCGGGCGCAAGGTCATGCCCGATTCGCAGACGGTGACGGGCGCGACGTTCGGCATGGAGTTATTCTCCGGTAGCTATATGTACGCGTACACCAAGCGCAACGACGCCGATCCGTCGTTCGACGGCGTGGGATATATCGAATGCACGCTCGACTTTACCGGCGTGACGTTCAAATATCCGAAGTCGGACACGGAAAAGGATTGGAACGCCTACATTTTCACCAACTTTTTTACCACAAGCCCGTGGGGAAGTTGCGACATCGGATTTATCAACGGTACGGGGTCGGTCCCCGGATCCTGGACGCCCATCTTCAATTTGGCGGGTCGCGGCATGGTCGCGCCCTCGCTCGAGCCGGTCACGGTTATGCGGTACGACGAGGCGACCGACACGTATTACGGCACCGATCGCTTGCGATTCCGCACATATGTGACGCGGAAGGCCTACTGTATGGAGATCGAAAATCTGACGACGGGCAAACAGTTCACGTTTAGCGTCGACTGTGTGGACAACGCGCTCGAGAAAAAGGCGGACAAAGCGTTCGGCCTGTTGGCGGCGTCTTACTGTCCCGTCTTAAGCCAAACCGAAATGTGGAACGCCCGCAGCGGGGCGGTGTTTACCGGTCTGAAATTCCGCAACCCGACGACGGCGCAATTTATCGAGGGCGCGACCTGCGCGGACGATTACGCCGCGGCGGAGAAAACGGCGTTCCTGCCGTCCGAACCGTCGGTGTTCGGATACGGGTTTGCCCAGGGCGCGGATAATTCGTCCTATACGATCGGGACGGACGAAGAGGGGACGTATATCGAAACCGACATTTCGTATACAGAGGAATTTTAATGCGGAAAAGATCCGAGGAGGTCATCAATATATGAAAGTATTTAAAAAATGCGGCGCATTACTGATCGCGTTGACGCTTATGTGCTCGACGGTCGGTTGCGGCGGCATAAACGAAAACTGGCTGGACGTTGACGTTACGCAGAATAAGCCCACGCTTTCGGGGCTGTATCCGACTTCGGGTATGCGGGACAGCGAGTTCCAGGACAGCCCGACGACGCGCGCGTTCGAGGAAATGACGGGATATAAGGTCAACTACTACCAAATTTCCGGTTCGAACGAAGAGGCGGAGGTCGGTAACGCACTTTTGGAAGACAATACATATTCGTTCATTAAGTGCGCGCGCGGCGCGTTCGATCAATACGTGGTGCAAGACGCCTTCCTCGATCTGACCGAACTACTCAACCGCTACGGACAGAATCTGTTGGAGACCATATCCGACGACCTGTGGGAAGCGTGCACCTATAACGGCAAGATCTACGCCATTCCCGAATACGGCTACGGCGACATGCAGAACGGCGCGTTGGTCTTTAACGCCGAACACTTAGAGCGCGCGGGCATAACCAAATTGCCCGAAACGCTGACCGAGTTCACCGACGCGATCTACAAGTTGCAACGCACGTTGGGCGCAAACGATAACAACTATCACGCGCTCGCCATGTCGGCGGCCAGCGCCATCATTCCCGTGTTGGCCGGCTCGTTCGACGTCCCCAAAGAGTTCTACGAGGACGAAAACGGCAAAGTCACGCGCGACATTTACAGCGACGAGATGCTCAATTACATCAAGTACATGAATCGGTTAGTGCGCGATAATTGCTTGCCCGCGAACTGGGATTCGGCGCAAGACGCGCAGCTGATGGGGTGGTTCACCAACGAGAATATTTCGGTCGTGTACCTGCCGTATTGGTACGTAACGCCGCTGTGCGAACAGATGACGGCCAACAAGGCGGACAAATATCCGACAGTCGAGGCCGCGCGCGCCGGGCTTAAGTGGCAAACGCGGATCAAGGGCGACGGCTCAGACGGGTCGCCGGTGCAGGAAAAAGGCAAACTTTTGGTCGAGGACGACATTGCGTATTTCATTACGATCCCGTATCAGTCGCGCGCGCAGGCCGCCTATACGATCGACTGGATGAACACGCGCATCACCGATGAGAACTATCGCAGATTCATTATCGGCGAGGAAGGCGTTTCCTACGAAATCGTTTCCGAAAGCGACGCGACCGAGGACGACGTTGCCATCGTCGAGGCCGACGGCACGACGCGCTATTACCGTTTTCTGGACGGTTACGCCGCTATTCTCGGGAACTCGCAGTACGCTACGGGCGGCAATCCGACGATCGGTCGCAGATATTGGCCGCTACGCGAAAAGACTTACGACTGCTGGGAAATCTTGTTGCCCGAGGACGAGACGGAACTTTGCACGCGCACCGCGCTGGCCAAGTGCCCGGTTTTGCCCGAATGGAGCGAGAAATCGATGGCCGCGCGCAGCCGTATCATCACCTATCAACAGTTGATGATCAACACCCGCATCGACGGGGACGAGTCGGTGCGCAATTCGTTGCCGTACCTGCTTAAGACGATGAAAAGCAATTTCGAGACGGTGTGGACGTCTACGTGTGCCGCGCAAGTGCAGACGTGGTACGACTCGCGGAAATAAAGACACTTTTGCGGTAAGCATAGACCTTTCGGGTGTATGCTTACCGAAATGTTACAGGACAAGGAGGCTGGATCTGACACTATGGTCAATACGGAAACGGGACGTTCGACACAACTGACGCCCTTGAAAAAAAAGAACGGATTTTTCCGCGAAGAGGCGCGCCGCTTTAAAAAGCACCGCAGTATTATTTGGTTCATACTGCCGGCGGCGTTTATGGTCGCGCTGTTCGGCTACATTCCCATGAGCGGCATTCTCATCGCGTTCCGCTCGAACTTCAACATTTACGGCGGCCGAACGATTGCCGACGCTTGGGCGAGCGGCACCTGGACGCTGGCCAACTTCAAGTTGTTGTTCCAAGACGCGACCGTATTGCTTGCGCTTAAAAACACATTGATCATCAACTTGGTCGGTATCGTCATCGTATTCCCGCTGCCCATTCTGTTTGCCTTGTTTTTGGCCGACATCAAAACGCCGTGGGTGAGCAAGCTCATTCTGATCGTGACGTGTCTGCCGAACTTCCTGTCATGGCCGATCGTCGTCGGCGTGTTCCAAAACTTTATGTCGCCCGTCGACGGCGCGCTCAACAATATTTTGGTCAAGCTCGGGTTTATCAGCCAGCCGTTCTATTTCTTCGGCTCGAACGCTTGGTTCAAGACGTTGGTCATCTTCTTGAAGATTTGGAAAGGCACGGGCTGGAGTTCGATCATTTTCTACGCGGCCATTGCGTCGATCGATAAGAGTTTTTTCGAGGCGGCGACACTGGAAGGCGCAAGCAAGATCAAAAGAATTTGGTATATCACGATCCCCACCATTATGCCGACGATCGCATTGATGCTCGTCATGAATCTGACCTATATCATGAGCGCGGGCTTTGAACAGATCTTCGCCATGATGACGTCGGCCACGCGGTACGACCAACATACGATCGACACCTATTTGTACGATATTTCCATTCAAAACCGTAAGAATGTGCCGTTCGCAACGGTGTTGGGCGTCGTCAACGGCTTGATCGCGATGTTCCTGATGTTGGGCGGCAATAAGCTGGTCAAAAAGACGCTTGGAAAAAGTCTTTGGTAGAGGAGAAGCGCAATATGTTACACGCAGTCAGAAAAAAACCGATGAGAATCAAATCCTCGCCCGGCGACATTGTGTTCGACGTGATCAAGATAGCGGTCTTGGCGCTGTTTGTCATCATCATTGTTTTCCCGATGCTCAACGTTCTGTCGCTGTCGGTCAGCAACGGCGTCTATAACGCGAACATTACGTTCTTCCCGCGCGGATGGACGTTTGCGTCGCTCAAATATGTGTTGACCGATTCGGCGTTTATCCGTTCGTTTTTAAACTCGTTGATGCTTACTGTGGTCGTCACGCTCGCGTCCAACATATTCATGTCGATGGCGGCCTATCCGCTGTCCAAAGAGGATTGTCCGTGCAAAAAGGGCATCATGATGTTTTTCGTCATCGTCATGCTGTTTTCGGCCGGTATCTTGCCGGGCTACTTGTTGATGCGCGCGTTGAAGTTGACCAACACGATCTGGTCGGTCGTTCTCGTGTCGATCACCAACGTTTACAACTTATTGTTGTTTAAAACCAACTTCGAGGGACTGCCGTCCGAAGTCGAGGAGGCCGCCCGTATCGACGGCGCGTCGAGCATTCAATTATTTTTCCGTATCGTCGTACCCTTGAGTTTGCCGATATTCGCAAGCTGTATCTTCTTCACCATCGTCGGCACTTGGAACAGCTACGGCGGCGCGGTCATGTACATCGACAGCGCGCACGCCAAAGCGCAACCGCTGGCGCTCTACCTGTACCGCTTGTTGACGTCCACCGACTCGAGCATGGATTCGTGGATGATTACCAACAAGTCCAACGTGCAGGCGGCCACCATTTTGATCAGCTTGATCCCCATTCTGTTGATCTATCCCTACGTCATCAAATACATCAAAAGCGGTCTTACGATCGGATCGGTCAAAGGCTGAAGCCGGCGGCACCGTAGCAACAAATACCGAACTTGCGGGAGTATAACAACATGAAAAGTATTTTCGATTTCGACACGAATATGCGCGCGAGCGACTCGACGCAGCCGCGCACCGTGCAAACGCGCGACGCCAAAGACGAGACGGCTTTCGCGCTGTTCGGATCGGGGGCGTTGCATGAATCGGGATACGCGCGGCTGACAGCGGCCGAGCGCGACCGTTTGCGGCCGATCAACGACGGCGCTGCTTGGCTTGCCGAACATGCGTCGGGCATACAGCTGCGGTTTGCAACCGATTCGACGCAGATCGTTTTACATGCGCGGCTGCGCAGCAAGTTTGACATGACCAATATGACGCAGATCTCGCAATGCGGCGCCGATCTGTATGTGTTTGACGAGCAGCGCAATATGTTCATGTTGCTCGACGTGGCGCGCTTTCGGTTCGACGCGAGCGAGTACGAATTGCAATTATGCCGCTTTGCGCCCGAACAGAAGGCGATGCGCAAATATCTGTTGTATTTGCCGCTCTATATGGCGGTGGACGAAATGTCGATCGGGCTGGACGAAGGCGCGGCCGTCAAGCCTTACGGGTTTGACAATGCGGCCAAAATCGCCGTATACGGCACGAGCATTGTGCAAGGCGCAAGCGCGTCGCGCCCGGGTCTTGCGCCTACCAACGTGCTGTCGCGCGCGCTCGACTGCGAGACGTTCAACTTCGGATTTTCCGGGTGCGCGTTCATGGAACCCGAGATGGGCGATATGCTGGGCGCGCGGCCGTCGTTTGACTGTCTGATCGTCGATACCGACCCCAACGCCGGGATCGACGCGCGGCTGGAGCAGAACGCCGCCAAATTTTTCGACGCATTTTTTGTCCACCGCCCGCAAACGCCGGTTGCGCTTTACTCGCGTATCTTGTTTTCGCTCGATTTGTATGACGATTACCGCGTCAAACTGCGCGACTACTATCGCGGATTTTTGAAAGACCTGGCCGCGACCTACCGCCGCAAAGGATATGACATGCGGTTTATAGACGGGTCGAAGCTGTTGAAAGGCAACTTCACCGAGTACTCGACCGACGGAATCCACCCCAACGACGCCGGTATGCGCGTGTTGGCGAACTCGTATATCGCGGCGGTCAAAAGGATGTTGGCACGATGAAAACGACCGCGACCCCTCGAAAAATCGTTATGTTACCGCTTGACGAGCGGCCTTGCAACTTCGACTACCCGCAAATGATGCCGAATGCCGGGTATACGCTTGTTTTGCCGCCCAAAGCATACATGGGCGATAAAAAGAAACCCGCCGACACCGCGCGTTTGGCCGAATGGCTTATGGAAAACATCGAGGGCGCGGACGCCTGTATCCTGTCGCTCGACACGCTGATCTACGGCGGGATTGTGCCGACTCGTTTGCACGGCGAATCGGCAGAAACGCTGTGCGCGCGTGCGCGACTGCTCGAGAAGCTCCGACAAAAGAACGCCGCCATGCAGTTGTACGTGTTTCAACTGATCATGCGCTGTCCCGATTATTCTTTAAGCGACGAAGAGCCGGACTATTACGACGAATGCGGCCGCGAGTTGCACCTATACGGACGATACATCCATCTCGAACAGAGCGGCAAGCTGACAGCGGCCGACGCCGCCGACTTCGAGGCGGTCAAGAAGAAAATCAAGCCGGCGTATTTACAAGACTTTTTGGGTCGGCGCGATAAAAATATCGGCGTGCTGATGCACAACCTCGAGTACGTTCGGCGCGGCGTAGTCGACTACTTCGTCATACCGCAGGACGATTCGGCGGTGTACGGGTTTACGGCCATGGATCAAATGCGCGTGCGCGAATATCTCAAATCCCATTCGCTACATACCGTAACGGCGATGTACCCCTCGGCCGACGACACGGGGCTTGCTCTGTTGGCGCGCGCGGTCGGCCGACTGCGCGGGACGCGACCCAAGGTCTATGTCCGTTACGCATCGAGCAAGGGCGGCAACGTCGTGCCGTGGTTTGAGGACAGAATGCTCGACGAGACGATCAAGTATCACATTTTGGCAATCGGCGGCGTGCGCGTGTATTCGCTGCCGGAGGCCGACATTCTGCTTGCCGTCAACATGAGTTCGGACATGTATTATCCCGACCAGCCCGAACATGTCAAAGCATATGACATCGAACGCAACTTGGCCGACTTTGTCACCTATATCCGCTATGCGCTCGACGCGGGAAAGATCGTGGCGGTGGGCGACGTGGCGACGGCCAACGGCGGCGACGAAGAACTTGTGCGGCTGATGCAACGCGAGAAACTGTTATTCGATGTGCACGGCTATGCCGGTTGGAACACCTCGTCCAACACGCTGGGCACAACGCTGTGTCAGGCGGTACTCAACCTTGTCGGCGCGGATAAGGCGGAAAACGAAACGTTTTTGCTACACCGCTATTACGAGGACATCGGCTATATGGCCTATGCGCGCAAGTACGTGACCGACAACGTATTGCCTGCGTGGGGGCTGGACTATTTTCATGCCGACGGCGTCGACGGGAACGTCGCCGAAGCGGTGCAAACGGCCGTCGCGCAATACATGGCGTCGAACTATCCCGATATTGCCGCCCGCGTGGCGTCGATGACGACGCGTATGCCGTGGCGCAGAATGTTCGAGGTCGATCTCAAGCTGACGCCGAAGAAGGGGCATGTATGCTGACCTGCGGCGTGGACATAGGCGGCACGACGATCAAAGGCGTGCTGTTTTCGGGCGCGACCGTCGTAAAAGAGGCGTCGCGGCCTACCCGCGGTCGGGAAGGGCGCGAAGCGATCTTGGCGCAGCTATTCGCGGTCTTGGACGAACTGGTCTGCGACGGCGTGGCGTTTATCGGGATCTCGTCTGCCGGCAACATCGACCCCTATACGGGCGTGTGCATGTATGCGACCGATAACTTGAAAGGCTGGACGGGTATGCCGATCGTCGATTATACGGTCGCGCGCTATCAAATCGAGACGCGCGCGGATAACGACGCCGTGTGCGCGCTCCTCGGCGAGTTGTCGAACTATCCGCACGCGCGAGACATGACGATGTTGACCTTCGGCACGGGCGTCGGCGGCGCAAGTTTATGTAACGGCGAGATCTTGCGCGGCGAGCGTTTCGATGCGGCGCGCTGGGGACACATATGTTTGCACCCCGACGGACTGCCTTGTAATTGCGGCAAAGTCGGTTGCGCGGAACAGTACCTTTCGGCCACTGCGTTATTTCGAGACGGTAAAGCGAAAATTCCCGATTTAAAGAGTTGCAAGCAGTTGTTCGAGCTTTTTGCGGCAGGCGACCGTGCCGCTATCGAAGTCGTCGAGGCGTTCGGCAAAAACTTGCGCGTACTGCTGGATACCGTGCGCACGATCGTAGCGCCCGAGGCCATTATATTGGGCGGCGGCGTGATGCAATCGCAAGCGATCATTCGCGCGTTCGTTCCGGAAACCGATGTCGTGTTTGCCGCGCTGGGCGAACGGGCAGGGGCTTACGGCGCCGGCCGATTGTACGAGGCATAAAACACAATAAGATAGAGAGAGTAGTGAGTATGAAGAGAATGTTATCCAAAGGATTGATTGTATCCTGTCAGGCGCTCCGACACGAGCCGTTGTTCGGCGGGGACACGATCCCCAAAATGGCGCTGGCGGCCCAACAAGGCGGCGCAGTCGGCATACGCGCCAACACCGTGCGCGACATCAACGCGATCTGGAAATACTTGCACGGCGCGTTACCGATCATCGGCCTTATCAAACGCGATTATCCGGATTCGTCCGTATATATCACGCCTACGCAAAAGGAGGCGCGCGCGCTCATACGCAGTAAGTGCGACATCATTGCGCTCGACGCGACGAGGAGAACGCGCCCCAACGGCGAGACGCTCGAAAGTCTGGTGACATTCTTGCGCGCCAATACCGACAAGCCGTTGATGGCCGACATTGCCGACCTCGACGATGCGACCGTCGCCGAACGGCTGGGATTCGATTATATTTCGACGACGTTACGCAGTTATACCGAGTCGACCCAAGGCGTGACGATCCCCGACATCGATTTTTGCCGCGCGTTGCGGGCGGGCGTCAAAAACGCCGTGCTGGTCGCCGAAGGGGGTATCCATACATACGACGAGCTGTTGCAGGTACTCGAGACGGGGATCGAACATGTCGTCATCGGCGGCGCGATCACGCGGCCGCAGAACATCACGCAAGGATACGTGCAAGTGTTTGCCAAGGCGCAGGGGTTATAGACTATGGCGATCTACGTCGACGAGCAAACGCGAACGTTCTATCTCGAGAGCAAGAACACCACGTATGCGTTTTGCGCAAACCCGTTTGGCTTTTTGCAACATATCTATTTCGGCAAGCGCATCGCGCGCGAAGACCTTTCCTACGGCGTGTTCTTGAACGCGCGCGGCCACGGCAGCCATATTCCGCACGGGAATTGGATGCAGTCGCTGAACCAGTATAGCAACGAATGTCCCACGTTCGGCCGCAGCGACTACCGCGAGAGCGCGGTCGCCCTCGACTTCGACGGCGTGCGGGTGTTCGATTGGCAATATGTCGGCTATACGATTCTAAAGACCAAACCGCCGCTCGAAGGTATGCCGTCGGTGCGCGGCAAAGATACGTTGGTCGTGTCCATGCGCGACGAGCGGACGGGCGCGGCGATCGATCTTAGCTATACCGTATTCGACGATGTACCCGTTATACTGCGACATGCGGTCATCCGAAACGGCGGCAAAAAGCCGTTTACCGTCGACCGTGCGTATTCGTTCTGTCTCGACCTGCCCGATGCGGACTGGCAGGCCGTCACGCTGTACGGCGCGCACACTCGGGAACGGTTCATGCAGCGCGCCGACCTAAAGCGCGGCGTGTTTTCGGTCGATTCCAAGCGCGGCGTGACTTCGGGACAGATGAACCCGTTTGCCGCGTTCGTGCGCAAGAACACCGACGAGAATACAGGCGAGGCCTACGGCGTCAATTTGGTATACAGCGGCGACTTTGTGCTAAAAGCGCAGATCGAAGAATCCGATACCGTTCGCGTGTTGGGCGGGATCAACGATTACGATTTTTCGTGGCGTCTCGAACCCGATCAAACGTTCACGACGCCCGAAGCCGTTTTGGTCTACGCCGAGCACGGACTGGGCGAGATGAGCCGCGCGTTTCATGATCTGTACCGCGCGTATCTCATCAATCCGCGCTATGTGCGCGCGCCCCGTCCCGTGGTTTTAAACAGTTGGGAGGCGGCGTATTTCGATTTCGACGAAAAGAAATTGCTCGAGATCATCGACGCGACGGCAAAAACCGGCGTCGATACGTTCGTCCTCGACGACGGTTGGTTCGGCGCGCGCAACGGCGACAATGCGGGGCTGGGCGACTGGGTGGTCAATACGCAAAAATTGCCGCGCGGACTGACGCCGCTCATCGAGCGGACGCACGAACGGGGACTCAAGTTCGGCCTGTGGTTCGAGCCGGAAATGGTCAATCCCGATTCCGATCTGTTCCGCGCGCACCCCGACTGGGCGATACACGTCGACGGACTCGAGCCGTGTCCCGGGCGCAATCAGTTGGTACTCGACCTGACGCGCGACGAGGTTTGCGACTATATCGTCGGGGCCGTTTCCAAGGTGTTGCGAGAAAACGCGATTGATTATGTCAAGTGGGACATGAATCGCTGCCTGACCGAAAACTATTCGGCGCACTTGGGCGCGCGCGGCAAGGAGACGCACCATCGCTACGTTTTGGGTCTGTACAAGATTTGCGAGCGCATCGTCAACGGCTTTCCGCACATCTTTTTCGAGGGCTGCGCGGGCGGCGGCTGCCGATTCGATCCGGCTATGCTGTACTACTTCCCGCAGATCTGGACGTCCGACAATTCGGACGCTTACTGGCGCACGGTCATACAGTACGGCACGTCGTTATGCTATCCCGTTTCCGCTATGTCGTGCCACGTGTCCGACTGCCCCAATCATCAGTGCGGCCGCGTCACACCCTTTTCTTCGCGCGGCGACATCGCGCATTTGGGCGCGACGGGATACGAATTTGACCCTACGCGCATGTCGGCCGAGGAGATCGCCGCCATGCACGGGCAGATCGCCGCTTACAAAGACATGCAGGATCTCGTTTTGAACGGCGACCTGTATCGATTGCACGATCCGTTGGACGGCAATCTGTTCGCCTTCGAGTTGGTCTCGAAAGACGGCGATCGGGCGCATATCACCGTGATGCGGTCGCTGTGCTTGCCCAACGACAAATGTTTACGCCTGTTCCCGCGCGGACTGGACGAAAACGCGACGTATTTTATACCGGAGACGGGCGTCGAAAAGGCCGGCAGTACGTTGATGTATTACGGACTGATCGTCAATATCCCGTTCGGCGATTTCACTACGGCAACCTATACGCTGCTTCGGCGGTAACCGTCGATCATAAAAAACCTGTATGACAAGGAGGACAAAAGCATGAGGACAAAAAGAAAATGTTTGCGGGCATTGGCGACCGCGTGCGTGCTGCTGACGGCGGTTTGCGGCGCGGCGGCGCCGCATGTGGCTTCGGCCGCCGGTGAAGGGATATTCGCGCAAGTTCCCGACAACTGGCTGCTGTCCGAAGAAAGCGACACGGCAAGCACGACGACAAGCGTCCAAGACGGGTGTCTTACCGTTCGGCATACCAATGCGGCAGTCACGCCGTCGCAGTACTACGGCGCGCTATACCGCATCGATACGGACAAGGCGTATTCCGATTTTACGTTTTCGATCACCGTCCGCATGACGCAGCCGCAGGACGTCGGCCGTTGGTTCGGGATCATGTACCATACCCAACAGCAGGGCGATAGCACCGTCGGCTATTTGATGAACTACCGCTATAGCGGCAAAACGGCCTCTTCGGTCGTTACGTCGGCGCGCGGCTTTTCCGACGACGCCAAGGATCAAGGTCCTGCGCTTTCGGACAACGGTTGGCATACCTTGAAGATCGAAATGTCGGGTACGACGGCCAAACATTATATGGACGATCAACTGATCAAAACGTGGGACGTCAAATCCAAGGACGCTTTGCTCGGCACAACGCTCATGTCGGGCGGGTTTGCGCTCATCGTCAACCGTTGCACGCTCGAAGTCAAGTCGTATTCGGTGACGGGGACGGAAGTGAAAATGCCCGTGACCGACGATACGCTGGTCTCTACGTACCGTACCGGCGTCAAGGCCAAGAACGCGCCCACGGTTGTGTGCGACGTGACCGACCGCGCCGCGCTCGACGCGCTTATCGCAGGCGACGAGCGTCCGTCGAACGCCATTTTGCGGTTCGACGCCGACTATAACGCCGTGGGCAAAGACGGCGGCGTATTGGGAAAATTCGCCGATATATATAACACCGTATTAAAGGGCAAGATCATACCCGTTTTATATCTCAAGGACGACGCGGCGGCGACGGCGGCTATCAAGTTCTTCGAGGAGGAAATCGACATTCTCGATTTGGCGGTGATGTCGGACGATCCCGCAGTCGTCAAAAAGGTGCGCGAGGCAAACAATAAGATCCGCGGCATCGTATCGTTCGGGGCAGAGGCCGATTTGTACGATATTGTCAAGACGACCCACGCCAATCTGGCCAACGTGGCCGTTATTCCGCAGAGCAAGGCGACCGTCGAAAACGTGCGCTACATACAGGCGCGGTTCAAAACCGTTTGGGTAACGGCCGACGGCGCGGCGGCGTCCGATCTGTACACCTGTATCAACAGCGGCGCTTACGGCGTGATCACGACCGACTTTTCGAGTGTGTACGGGCTGTTGCGCGGTTACGCGGCTACGGCGCTGTTCCGCGCGCCGTTCAACGTCGCGCACCGCGGACTTCCCGAAAAGTGCAACGAAAACTCTGTCAGCGGCGTCAAGGCGGCGATCGCCGGCGGCGCGACGCACGTCGAGCTTGACGGCTATTTGACCACCGACAACGAGATCGTACTCATGCACGACAACACCATCGACCGCACGTCCAACGGGTCGGGTTCGGTCGAAAGCATGTCTTTGGAGCAACTGCGTAAATACAAACTCGACTTGCACGGCGAGGAGGATATTCCGACATTGCAAGACGTGATCGCCGTTTTGAAAGACAGCGACACGGTGCTGGTGTTCGAGATCAAGTCGTATAACCCCAAGCTCGTCCCCAGGCTCAAAGAGATCCTCGACCAAACGCAGTTCTACGAGCAGATCGTCGTGATTTCCGTTGCCGTCAACATGTTGGGCGAGATGAAAAACATTCTGCCGCAAGTGCCGACGGCAAACCTGAATACGACCACGCGCACAACGTTTAAATCCGACCTCTACTGGATCGGGCAGCTCAATACAGGCGTTGACACCAACTACGGCAACGCCAGCGTGCAACTTAACGAATATTATTTGCGCGATCGCGGCATTGTCGGTTGGTATTGGACGTTTGTCAACCGCGCGGCGATCAACGAGGCGGCTGACCTGGGATATGTGGGGCTGACCAACAACGAAGCCGACGCATACGCGGCCAACCTACAGTATTTGAAAGGCAATGCGGCCGTTATGGAGACGCTCGTTGTCGGCGATACGGTCAAGTGTACGATGACGACCTATGCCGGCGCGGAGAAGGCGGTCGACGGCAAAGTGTTTGCATTGACCGAATACGCCGACCGCTGGGAAGCGGTGGCGACCTATAAAGCGAGAAAAGACTTCTATACGCAAACTTTTACCGTCATGAAAGCGCATCCCGATGTACCCGAAGAGGACGCGAAGCCGTCCGGGTGCGGTTGCGGATCGGCGGTCGGCGGCGGCGCGGGGACGCTCGCGCTCGTATTGACGGCCGGCGTTTGTGCTTGGCTGACAAAGCGCCGCGCGTGTCGCTAAACAAGCAATAAAGGATTCGCTTGCGCCGGACTCTTACGAACCGCTCGGGGTGACAAACGAATTGTAAACACTTGCAAATGCCGATTTTTCATGCTATAATAACCCTATCATAGAGAGGGAACTCATGAAAAGACAAGAATTTGATGAAAAAGTTAAAAACGCTGAGTTTATCGCTAAACACGATGGTAAAGTAGCAATGGCAAAATCCAATGGATTTTTCTCACGCATGTTTGAAGGACTTGGAAAGAAAGTATTATTGGCAAGTATGGCATTTGTTATGGCGTTTTCGGGTTTAGCGCTTTCTGCATGTAACGATAAGAAACCTCCTCAGCAAGAGAACCCACCTATTGTTGACCCAATAGAACCTGAGGAACCTGAAAAGCCAGGACCAGTAGAGCCCAACCCAGATAAGCCCGACCCAGATGAACCTGAAAAACCAGGACCAGTAGATCCTGACCCAGATGAACCAATTAAGACCCCAGAAGAAATCCAAAAAGAAAAAGAAAAAAAGATAGCTCAGAACATATATGCTGGAATTGAAGATAAATTAAATAAAAAAATAGGCGGAAGCACCATAAATAAAATTATGGCTATTGATTACGGAAAAGGCAATAATGGAAGCAACTATGTATATACATTAGTAGACTTTACAACCACCAATCGTCACCTAATTGAACTTTATAGAATTCCAATGGAAACAGAAATGACTGAGGAAAACATTTTATCTGGAAATGTTAAGACAAATAAATACGACCCTACCACCATGCTTTCAGAAAGCGCAAGCGTTTTTGAAGATATAAATTCAGACATTTCGAAAGACATCCATAAAAAAATACAATCAGAGAAATTGATCGAAAGTCAGAGCACTCCAATAATTACAACCCATGTTTCTAATGGTGGTGGCTCAAATTCTACATTGGGTGGTTTTTCGAGATATATTCTATATTCTATAACTGAAAATGAAATTGAAAAAACACCAATTTCTGTAAAATCAGACATTTATGAAACCAATGCAATTCTGGACAACTTAATCAACGGCGAATTGAATAAGACATTTACATGTTACCCTCAAGACAGATTCTATCACAAATTTAGTGACAATGCACTTGTTGATTATAAAGATGGCTTAAATTATCAAAAGAAAGAAGCGACCATCACTATTGATGGTAAAAAAGTTGGGACATACAATAATGGTAGACCGTGATAAGGCCATTTGTCATGACATGAGAAACGAGCGAATGCCGCGCTTCGCGGGTGATATTGGGGACGAAACCTTTGGAGAAAGCAGAAAAGACCTTTTGTCATTTTGAGCTATACGCAAGAATCCAGCCGTCGGCGCACAAAATAATTATTTTTCGCTTCGCTAGACCCTTACGTACCGCTCGGGGTGACAAACGGATAAATGATAATTGATATGACTTATAAAGAGGGAAAAGACTAGTCTTTGGCAGCCCAAGGGGTGGAGTTCTACAAGAGGGGCGCGACGCTCCCAAAATGTCCGGTGGACATTTTGTAGCCAAAGCGGGGAGCAATTTATAATTGCGACCTAGGGCAGTCTGAAGTGCTCCCCCCTTTTGTACGGTTTTGGTCTTACCTTTTGCGCCAAAAGGTAAGAATAGGTTTTCGGTCTTTTGCGAAAAGATTTCCGTTCCCTTTAGAATGTAAAAAGCATGTATCATACACACAGCCGCAGGCAAAAACGCTTGCGGCTGTTGTTTTTGTCGGAATATTCGGTCGGGATATAAAAAATTTTCGATTTATACGATTATTTTCAATAAGTGTCTTGAAAAATTCCTGCGGATATGGTATGATAGTAACGGAGGGCAAGAAGATGACCGAAAAGCAACGACAGCAGTTAATGGCCGCCTTGCGTTCGAGCGGCGTATTCGTCACCTGCGGCATCAAGCGCGCCAACGTCATGACGACGCACTGGGGTTGCCTGGGGACGCTTTGGAATAAGGACGTTTTTCTTTTGCCGGTGCGCGGCTCCAAACTCAGCCACGAGATCATAGGCGAGACGCGGTCGTTTGCCGTCAGCGTGCCGATCAAGGACATGCGCAACGAGATCGCCATTTGCGACCACATCTCCGGCTTTACCGTCAATAAGTTCGAAGAACTGCACTTGCACCCCAAGCGCGCGAAAAAGATTGACGCCTACATACTGGGGGAGTGCGGTTTGATCGTAGAATGTAAAATTGCCGCAGCCATTGATCTGACTGCGGACAATCTTTCGGAAAGTATCTATAAGGATATGTACGCCCACGCCGATTTTCACACGCTGTATATCGGCGAGATCGTCGAGGCGTATAACCGTTAGCCGACTTTAAGCGCCTTCGGTGATGCGCACCGCTTTGATGACGACCGGCACATCGGGAATGTCGTCGAACGGGCCTTCGGAATGCGTTTTGACGCGGGAGATCGAAACGGCGACGTCGAGGCTGGCCTGGTCGGACACCTTGCCGAACGCGGCGTACTCGCCGTCGAGGAATTTGGCGTCCGCCACGCAAATAAAGAACTGGCTCGACGCGCTGTCTTTGACCGACGTGCGCGCCATCGAGATGACGCCCGGCTCGTGCGAAATGACGTTGGCGACGCCGTTGGAGCGGAACTCGCCTTTGATCGGCTTGACCTCGCGCGCGGGGCGCAAGCCGTTTTCATAGGAAAAGCCGCCGCCCTGGATCATAAACGCAGGGATCACGCGATGGAAAATCAGCCCCTCGTAATAGCCCGACTGCGCCAGCTCGACGAAGTTTTTGACGCTGATCGGCGCAAGTTCCGGGTACAGGTCGAGGCGAATGGTTTTGCCGACGGTAAATTCGATTTCCGCTTTGATGACTTTCATGCTTGTATAGTCTCCTTATGATAAAATGAAAGCAGTTTTGAAACTGCTTTTTTGTTTTACGTACTTATTATAGCGTACCGTCGGCGGAATTGTCAATCGAATCGATCGACTGCGCTGCGTCGTCGGGCGGTGCGGCTTTCGACGCTTTGGGCTTACGAAAGAAACGAATGCCCATGATGACGGTCGCGGTCGCCAGGATCAAAAACAGCGCGATAAAGACGAGCGTTTGCAAGACGAATCCCATGCTGGCCGCGCGCGTGCCGTCGACAACGTTGATGAATCGCGGTTGCATCAGCCAAATAATGAATTGCCCGATGACGGCATACAGGCAGTACAGCGTCACGCCGCCGATCAGGAACATGAGAATAATTTTTGCGATAAGGATTTTCCGCGGGGGAGGGACGTTATTTCGCATATTCATATTCGGCGAATCCTCCTGTTTTGTCGATGAATCCCACTTTGCCGTAATTTTCGATCGGCCGATCGATCTCATGCGCGTCGAACGCGCGGATCGTCTTTGCCAACCGCGTCGGCGTGGCCAGGCCGCTTAAATCGATACGGTCGCCGTCGACGAGATTGAAAATGTCGGAGGCGAACCGCGCGCAGTTGGTCGTCAGCGACCACTTGTCGTGCGCGGCGATATAGGCGTTGACTGCGTCGAGGCAAGCGAGCGGCATTTCTTTGGTCAGCGACACGCGTCCGCCGTACTTGCCGGCTGCGGCGATATATTTGGACTCGATATTGTACCAAATGCCGAAGTGGTGCGACATGCTCCAGGTGCCAAGCGAACACGATTCGCCGGGCGCCAAGGTGATCGCACCGATCGCAAACGGCTGTTGCGAGCGGTTTTCAAACGACAAAAAAGCGTGACCGAGATACAACAGGCCGTAAGTCGGCTCGTTGTCCGGCTCGTATGCGTAGACGGTGACGGCGGCCGGGCTGTCGTCGGTGACGCGCGACTGTAGCGTAGTCGGTTGCGGCGCGCAGGCCGATGCCGATACGGCGAGCAGCAACACCGCAAAAATTGCGAGTAAACGTTTCATATCATACAGTATATCACATTTCGACGCCCGAATCAACCAAACAAAAAGAAAGTTATGTTTTAAATGGTCGCATCCTGCAAATAATAGGGGTATGATTAGATGTATCACGCTGCTTTTGGCGGTTCTCGTCGGCCTCGCGCCGGGGCTGTCCGCCGAAAACTATATCAAATGGGTAGACTGTAACTACAGCTACGACGCGCTCGACACCGTGTACGCCGCGTGCGTCGAGGCGCACGGCACCGCGCGGCAGTTCGCGTTCGCCGATATGCTGGGATTTTTGGCGTTCAAAAACGGCAACCGCTTTACGTCGGCCGATAAAAAGATCTTCCGCGCCGCCATGGACGAGCTGGCCGCCGGCCGCAGTCTGGACGAGCAGGGCGGCGACAATAAATATTGGCGCTACCACCGCGAATGCGCCCGCGCCATTTTTTCGCAGTTCGTCGGTCTGTACGAGCAGGACGGCAAAACGCACTTCGGGCTGAAGGCGTACTTTCCGCTCGCGCAGGGACACTGGTACAACCACTACGACGATTTCGGCAATTCGCGCAGCTACGGCTATCGCCGTCGACACTTAGGCCACGACATCATGGGCAGTATCGGTACGCCGATCGTAGCGATCGAGGGCGGCACGGTGACGGAGGCCGGTTGGAACCGCTACGGCGGCTGGCGTGTGGGCGTTCGCTCCGACGACGGGCTGCGCTATTATTACTACGCGCATCTGCGGAAAGGCAAGCCCTATGCGGCCGGGATCGAGGTCGGCGCGCGCGTGTCTGCCGGGCAGACGCTGGGATATTTGGGACGCACCGGCTATTCCAACACGCCCAACACCAACCTCAAGACCGGAGACCCGCATTTGCATGTGGGGTTGCAACTGATTTTCGATCCGTCGCAGGAAAAGGGCGCCAAAGAAATTTGGGTCGACATGTACGCGATCACGCGCTTTTTGTCGCGGTTGCGCGCCCGCTGCGTAGCGGACGAGGCGACGGGCGATAAGGTCGCCGTCGATCTGCGCAAAAGTCTGACGCCCGAGCCGCGCACGCAAGGCGCGTAAAAATAGTTCGCCGTATAAAAAGACTTGCCACCGACGGTAAAATCGTAGTATACTTACGGTGTAAAATTCTTTTCTACGGGTGTGACTATGGACTTTAAAAATACGGTCATGTATCAGATCTATCCGCTCGGCTACTGCGGCGCGGAACCGAATAACGACGGCGGCGCGGTGCGGCACCGACTGCATACGATAGCCGATCGGATCGAAACGCTGCGCGACTTAAACGTCAATGCGGTGCTACTCAATCCGCTGCTCGAAAGTTCGGCGCACGGCTACGACACGATCGACTTTTTTTCGGTCGACCGTAGGTTAGGCGACGAGGCGGATATACGGTCGCTGATCGCCGCCATGCACGAGGCCGGCATACGCGTCGTGTTCGACGGCGTGTTCCACCACGTCGGCCGCGACTTCTTCGCATTCCGCGACGTGCGGGAACGCCTGCACGAAAGCGCGTACCGCGACTGGTTTATCATCGATTTCGGCGGCAACTCGCCGTATAACGACGGCTTTCATTATCAGCCGTGGGAAGGGCATTACGAGCTTGTCAAACTCAATCTCGACAATCCGGACGTGCAAAATCATCTGTTCGACGCCGTAAGAAAGTGGATCGACTGGGGCATCGACGGCTTGCGGCTGGACGTGGCGTATTTGCTGCCGCCGTGGTTTTTGCGGTTGCTGCGCCAAACGGTCGAGGCGGCTAAACCCGGTTTCTATTTGGTGGGCGAGATGATCCACGGCGAATACGGCCGCCGGATCGCGCCCGACATGCTCGATTCGGTCACCAACTACGCGTGCTATAAAAGTCTGTATTCGGCGTTCAACAGCCGCAATTTGTTCGAGATCGAACACGGGCTGACCCGGCTGTTCGCCGCCGAGCCGTGGGCGCTGTGCCGCGGCATGAATTTACTCAACTTTGCCGACAATCACGACGTCACCCGTATCGCCTCGATCCTCAACGACCGCCGTCTCTTGGCGCCGCTGTATGCGCTGCTGTTTGCCATGCCCGGCACGCCGTGCCTGTACTACGGGTCGGAATGGGGACAGGTCGGACGCAAAGAGGACGGCGACGCGGCGCTGCGGCCGTCGGTCGAACGTTGCGACGCGTCGGCATCACCCGAATTGCGCGCGCTGCTTAGCCGACTCGCCCATATCAAGCGCACCGAATCGGCGCTCGACGGCGACTATAAAAAACTGTATCTGACCAACACGGCATTGAGCATCGAGCGCGGCGGACAGATCGTCGCGGCCGTCAACATCGCCGACGCTCCGCACACCGTGCCGCTGCCCGGCGCGTTTAAAAACCTACTAGACGGCGCAGAAGTCCGCGACGCGATCGAACTGCCCCCGTTCGGCTACGCGCTTTGCAAGCGGATATAGCGAAAACGCCGTCATTGCGAGGGCGTGCGCGCAACTGCGCAATTTCTCGCCTTTACGCGAACGAGTAGAACATAAAGACCGCGGCGACGGCGAGCAGGATCGAAAACACGATAAAAATGATGATACTGCGCTTTAAGGCGAACTCCAACCCGGCGAGGCCGACGACCACCATGACGCCGACGTCGCGCACGCGGTAGAGCGCTTCTAGGTCCGCCGGCTCGCGAATGAGCGGGAATTTGGCGTTGATGAAACAAAAGGCCAGCACGGCCACCATGCAAAAGGCGGCAATGCCGGTAACGACGTCGAGCAGTTTGGCAATCGGGCGACCTAAAATCATAGGGATAAACCTCCGTATCGGCGGCGCGAACATGCCGCTATATATATATAGTATAGCACACGGCGGCGCGTTTGTCATGCGGGCGCGCGTATGCGAGCGAAAAATTCGGACGCGAAACGGTTGAAGTTTGTCCGAATGTGTGCTACAATAAACATAATTCGCCACGGAACAGGAGAAAGATATGATAGACAAGAACGGGAAAACGCTTGAACAGTTTTTGGCCGAATACGACCCGAACGCTTACGAGCGGCCGAGCGTGACGGCCGATAACATTGTGTTCGCGATCCGCGACGGCAAGGCCGTGCTGTTGTTGATCCGCCGCGGCAACCATCCGTACATCGGGCAGTGGGCGTTTCCCGGCGGTTTTGTCAATATGGACGAGTCGACCGAGGACGCGGCGGCGCGCGAACTCAAAGAAGAGACCGGTATCGAGGCGCGCGGCGAGCAGTTGTACACCGTCTCGACGCCCGGCCGCGATCCGCGCACGTCGATCGTCACCGTGTGCTATTTGTCGGTGTTGCCCGCGCCCGTCAAGGCAAAAGGCGCCGACGACGCGGCCGAAGCGGGTTGGTTTACAATCGACTATGTGCGCGAGGGCGAGCATTACGCGCTCAAACTGACCGGGCCGCAGACATTGACCGCCGAACTGGCGGTCGTGCGCGACGCAAAAGGGCAGATCGACGTCAACCGCACCCAAATCATCTGTAGCGACGGGATCGCGTTCGACCACGCAAAACTGATCCTGTACGCCATCGAAAAGCTATGAAATACACTTTGATCACAACCGGCGGCACGATCGGCAGCGCGACCGGCGGCGACGGCGTGCGCCGACTGGCGGACGGCAAAACGTTCGACGGCTTTACCGAAACGCTTGCGCCCTTTACCGTGTTCAGCGAGAACATGACGTTCGCACATATGGCGACGCTGTCCGCGCTTATCCGCAAACAGGCCGACTGTTGCGACGGCATTATCGTCACGCACGGCACCGATACGCTTCCGTTTACTGCGGCCGCGCTTTCCTTTACGCTTGCCGACATACAGATCCCCGTCGTGCTGGTTTCGGCGAACGCACCGGCCGGCGAACCGGGGTCGAACGCCGACGACAACATGCGCGCCGCACTGGCGTTTTTAGGGAAAAAACAACCGGGCATATATGCGGCGTATCGAAATGCGGGCGAGTCGGCGCAGATTCTGTTCGGCAGCCGTATGCTCGAGGCGCGGCCGTTCGACGGCAACTACTACGCGCCCATGGGCAAGGTCTGCGCCTACGTCGACGAGGAAATCCGCATCGTCGAAACGGGCAAACAGGGGAATCCTCTGTCCCCGCAGTTCGGCAACGTCGTGCCGCTGCCGTACCACCCGGGCGTCGAATATACCGCGTTTTTGACCGATACGGCCGACGCCTATCTGCTGGCCGGGTCGCATTCGGGCACAGTCAACACCCAAAAAATCAATGCGTTTGCGGCCGCCGCCCGCGCGCCCGTGTATCTTGTCAATAAGACGGCGGGCGTTACGTACCAGTCGACGGCCGACCTTGTCGGCGTGACGGTTTTGGAAAACATCGCATATCCGGCGGCGTTTGTCAAGCTGGCGTTATTGTACGGAAACGACCGCATGAAGGCGGCGCAAGCGGCGTTTCAGCCGATAACCGACGAAATTTTTTCGTTTTAGGCAGGAAATTTCGGGGAAACACTTGAAAAACCGTCATATATATGATATAATATTGGGCATAGAGAAATCAAACTTCATAAGCCGCACACCGTGTATTTAGGGGCATCTTGCGTTTTTCTCTCGTCCGTCGTAGTCCCCGCTACGACGGATTCGACAAAAACACAATCTACCCGCTAACTCCGCGGTGTGCGGTGCAAGCAGTTTTAGCGAACAAATCCGTGTGGCAGACACGGCAAACGGAGGCATTCGTAGCAGGGACTACGAATTAACGAGGGTTGACGTGTATCCCGCGGATTTGTCGCTAAAACCTTATGAATTCGGTTCTCTATGCCCAACTTGAAAAACGCGGACGCACGATATTTGCCGGCGTTTTTAAGGAGTAATTTGTGGACCCAAGTCAATGGATTTTGATCCTTGTACTGATCGTACTGCTCATTCTGTCGGGCTTTTTCTCGGCTTCCGAGACGGCCTACACCAGTATCAGCCGCATTCGGCTCAAGAGCATGGAGGCGGCCGGCGATAAGCGCGCCCGCAAGGCGATCAAGCTGCTCGATTCCTACGACAAACTGCTGACGACCATTCTCATCGGCAACAACATCGTCAATATCACGATGGCGTCGCTGGCGACCATTCTCTTTTTGGGGCTGATCGCAAACAGCGACGTGGCGACGGTCACGTCGACCGCCGTCGTGACGGGCATGACGCTGATCTTCGGCGAAGTGACCCCCAAAGTTTTGGCCAAAGAGCGCCCCGAAGGTTTTGCCTTCTTTTCCTATCCGATCCTTGCTTTTCTCATGCTGATCTTCACGCCGCTGACCTTTGTGTTCTCGGCCTGGAAAAAACTGCTGATCAAGATATTCAAAATCAAAAAAGCCGACGGCATGACCGAGGACGAACTGTTGACCATGGTCGAAACGGCGCACGACGAGGGCGGCCTTGACGAACACGAGTCCGAGCTGATCCGTTCGGCGATCGAGTTCGAGGATATGGCCGCGTCCGACATCATGGTGCCGCGCGTCAACGTCATTGCGGTCGCCGAAGACGCGCCGATCGAGCAGATCGCCGACCTGTTCGCCGAACACGGCTATTCGCGGCTGCCGGTCTACAGCGGCACGATCGATTCGGTCGTCGGCATCTTGCACGAAAAAGACGTGTTCGCTCTGCTTAGGGCGGGCAACGCCGATGTCAAGTCGGCCTTGTCGAACACCGTCTGCGTGTCGGAAAACATGAAAATTTCGGCCGTGCTCAGAATGATCCAAAAGGCGCGCGTGCATATGGCCGTCGTCGTTGACGAGTTCGGCGGCACCGCCGGTATCGTCACCTTAGAGGACATACTCGAGGAGCTGGTCGGCGAAATTTGGGACGAACACGACGAAGTCGAAGTTCTCTATCAGAAAGTCGACGACAATACGTTTTTGGTCAGCGGCGCCGAAAAGCTCGAGGACATGTTCGAGGAAATGGGCGTCGAGACGCGCGACGAGTTCGACTCGACGACGGTCGGCGGGTTCGTCACCGAAAAGCTCGAGCATATCCCCAAGGCGGGAGAGCGGCTGACGTTTGAAAATCTCGATATTTTGGTCACTAAGGCCAACCTAAAGCGCGTCATCGAAGTCAAAGTGCGCGTAAACGAGCCGGTCGAGGAAGAAGAATAAACGGCGGCGTCGATCCAAACGGGTCGACGCTGTTTGCAAATAGGGAGACGTAAGCAATGAAAAAGCTGTTGGTGGTCGTCGATTATCAAAAAGATTTTGTAGACGGCGCGTTGGGATTCGACGGCGCCGTCGATATTGAATCGGCCGTACTCGACCGAATCGCGGCGGCCAGGGCGAGCGGCTGCGACGTGGCGTTCACGTTCGACACCCACAACGACGACTATTTGACGACGGCCGAGGGCAAAATGCTGCCGATCGTACACTGTATCGCCGGCACGCCCGGCCACGGTCTGTTCGGCCGCGTTGCCGCTACCGTACTGCCGCAGGACCGCGTATATACGAAAAACACGTTCGGCTGCGACGCGTTATACGAGGACTGCAAGGCCGCCGGTTACGACACGTTCGAGTTGATCGGCGTTGTATCCAATATTTGCGTGCTGACGAACGCCGTGCTGTTGCGCACGGCCTGTCCCGACGCGAAAATCAGCGTGACCGCCGCGGCCACCGCCGCCCCCGATCCGCAGTTACATGCCGCCGCGCTGGCCGTACTGGCCGGGTTGGGCATTGAAATTATGCCGTAACGGGCTTAAAATTTTACGTCCGATAGTTGCTAAAACCGAAGTTATGTGCTATAATAGCGGTGTAACAGGCGAGAAGGAGAAATTCCCATGGGAGAACTGACGCTGACAACCAAAGAAAACGCCGCGCTCGTCAAGGCCGCGAAACTGACCGACGAGCGGGAACTGGTGTTCCACACCAAGATCACGCGCTTGCAACGCGGCAGCGCGACGGCGGGGCAGGAGGCCGACACCGTGGCCAAATCGGTGATCACGGCCGCGCTGTTCGGATTCTATCCGTTGCCGACGTCGGTCGATTTCGTGGTTGCCATGCGCGACGAGACGCTTGCGCTTGTCCGCGCTCCGCGTAAAGGCCGCATTATCAAAGTGCCGACGGTCACGCGCGACCAGATCCAGCGCCGCGTCGAAATCAAAAAATCGGAAATCACCAAGGGCGAAGTCGTCAAAACGGCCGCCGGCCCCAAACTCTACTTGCAACTGAGCGACGGCTTTACCCTTTCGCTCGACATCACCAATAGAATTATCCCGGCGATCAACGAGATGACCAAAACGCTCGGCTATCTCGACTGTTGGATGTGAAAGAAAAGGCAAACGAAAAGGCAGGAATCCCTGCCTTTTTCGATGCAACGCAATTTAACCGTTTTTGTGTGCCAAAATCCAACGCAACAGGCCGGAATAGTCCGTTTCTCCGGCCGCTACGGCAAGCCCGACGTCAATGACGTCCCGATCGGTCGCGGTCAGCTCAATGCCGTTCACCATTAGAAAAGTAAGCATGACATACATGCCGATACGCTTGTTGCCGTCGACAAAAGCGTGGTTTGCAATTAAGCCGTAACCCAGTTTTGCCGCTTTTTCCTCTTTGGAAGGGTACAGATCTTTGCCGTCAAAGGTGGCATATGCGCTTTCCAATGCGGAGTCAAGCAAATTTATATCCCGCAGCCCTGCGCTGCCGCCCGTCTCTTCGGTAATCAACTGGTGCAACAGTAAAACTTTTTCTTTGGCAAACTTGATCATTGCGCCAATTCCAAAAACGCGTTGCGGTATTTTTGCAAAATACGCTTTGCCGCGACGTCTATTTTTTCATCGTCCGTCAAGTCGACGATCGGATTTTGGTCGAGCGCGACGATCATGTATTTGGGTTTATTGTTGCGTAAGATAATGGCGGCTCCGTTTTTATCGGCAATGCGAACGGCTTTGCTGAAATTTTGATTGGCTTCCGTCATCGAAAGCAACTGTTTCGTATCAATTTGCATGTTCGAACCTCCTTATAGTGATAGTATACGACAAAACTAGGATAAAGTCAACCTATTTTTATGCACGGCGTGATACAGCGCAGTGTCGGTTTTCTGTGGCGTCGGTGTAGCCTATGTGGAAAGATTCGGCGGCGTATGCGGTGCGACATAAAAAAATTGTGTCGGAAATGTATATTTTTTGTGTCGAGGACTTGACAAATGGGGGGGGGTGTGCTATTCTTATATTGTTGATAATAGCTAGACCGAGTCGATGGAGACAGTGCATAACAGTGTTTCCATATTTTTTTAAGCGGGGCGGCCGGCTGTTGATCGGCGTGGAATTTTGTCTGCTAAAGCGCGAAAGCGTCGGCGGACAAGCTCGGGCGTAAAGACCGAAAGAGGCGTGTCATTGCAAGCGATTCTTTTATCGTCATTGCGAGCGCAAGCGAAGCAATCTCTTGCGGAGAAACAATCCGTATAAGTGTGCGCCCCTCTACAAATCCTAGTATGTAGCGAAGTATAGTTAAACCGTACTCTCGAGACAGAAATAAAACTATAGAAAAGGAGTATTTTCTATGAAGAAATTGGCAAAAGTGCTTTGCGTAGTACTCTCCGTAGTGCTCGTAGGCTCTGTATTCGCTGCCTGTGGGGATAAGAAAAACCCCGACGATGTGCCTAAGTATGATTATAAACAGGGTACATTCCGTACTTTTACCACGGTTGTCCCGTCTACTTGGAACATTTTGGACAGCATAGATCAAAACAATCAACAGATTATGTCATATCTGTCGAGCGGCTTCTACGAATACGACTACGAGTTCGACGAGGCGCAAGGCGGAAAATACAATAAAGACGGCTCGATCAACCTCAACGCGATTGTAGACGGCAAATTCGAAGTTAAGTACTCGGCTGCCACCAAGTTGGAAGACATGACGAGCGAAGTCGATGCGAAATGGGGTTATACCGATGCGGAAAAGGAAGCCGGAGCATATGCCTGGAAACTCACGTTGCGCGACGACCTGAAATGGGACGACGGCACGCCGATCGATGCGACCGATTTCGTGTATTCCATGAAACAGCAGTTAGATCCGAAGTTCCACTTCCAGCGTGCAAACTCGTACTACGGCGCAGTCAGCATCAAAGGCGCCAAAAATTACGCATATCAGGGACAGAAAGGCTGGTATGCCGCAAGCACGGCGTATGATTTAGGCGCGTACACGACTGAACTCGACGAAAAGTTGATATTTAGTTTGGGCAGTCCCGAAGAAAATGCGGCGCGCGGTAAAGCAATCAGCTACATCAGAGAGCGGTTTAATAGTGCATTTGGGGGTAGCGATTCGGTAAAAGCTGCGAGTTACGCGGTCGTGGCCAAAAATTTGAAAACATGGCTGTCGTACATTACCGCTACGCCTGAAGAAATTATGGCGTTAGAGGGCAAGACTTTTGCGGAAATCAAAGCAAACCCTACGTTAAAAGCGACTTGGGATGATTTGATCGGCGGATGGCAAACCGATCCGGGCGAAGAAATGCACTTTATGATTACCGAATATGAGTGGCCGGAATGGTCGTTTGACAATGTCGGTCTGTACAGCCCGAGCAAATACGAGATCGTTATTTGCTTTACGACGTCCGAAGAGTTCTTGAAAGAGGACGGCTCGCTTTCGTATCTTGCGGCGTACACGATGCAGGATCTGCCGCTCGTACACAAAGCCAAGTTCGAGGCTTCGATCAACGAGCCGAGCGAAGGCTCGACCTTATATACCAGCAGTTACTGCTCGGATGTGAGCAATACGGCCAGCTGGGGACCGTACAAACTGACGCAGTTCCAATCCGGCAAATCGTATACTTTGGAAAAGAACGAACATTGGTACGGATATAACTTGCGCGACAACGCCAACCAGTACAACGTTACCAAAATTACCTGTGACGTGATGGCGGATCTCAACACGCAGTGGATGAATATGCTGTCGGGTAAAATCGACGAGATCGGCATCGACGTTACGCATGCCGACGACTATCGCGGATCGAAGTATGCGTACTTCACGCCCGGCACGTACACGTTCTCGTTGCACTTCTTCTCCGGATTGGATCAACTGAAACTGAGCGGACGCAACAACGGCATTCTTGCGATCCAAGATTTCCGCAAAGCGGTTTCGTTGGCGATGGACCGTGACGATTATGCTGCGCATAACACGACGGCATACCGTGCAGGCTACGGCTACTTGAACAGCATGTACTACTACGACGTCGAAGAGGGCGGCGTGTACAGAAACACCGACCAAGGCAAAAAGGCGCTGTTACGCGCTTACGGCTATGTCGAAGAAGAGGACGGAACTTGGTCTTTGCCGAGTAACGACCGTATCAAGAATTTCGAGTTGGACGATGCATACGATACGCTCAAAGGCTACGACATGAAGTTGGCGAAAGAGTGCTTGGAGAAAGCGTATACGGAATTGACGAAGAATGCCGCAAAATACGGCTACGATGCAGGCAAGAAAATTCAACTCAAATTCGGTACTTCCGCCGACAACGAGTCGACCAGACGCGAGTTCCAATATTTGCAGGAAGAGGTTTTCGACAAATTGACCGAAGGCACGTCGCTTGCGGGCAAGATCGAATTGGTGTTCGACGCCTCGTTCGGGAATGCTTGGTCGGAAAAGTTTATTGCAGGCGAGTACGAGATTTGCACCAGCGCGTGGGGTTCGGCGGCATTTGATCCGTTCTACTTCATCGGCGCATACATCGATCCGGCGAATGCTTATACGGCAAGCTATTTCGACGTCGAACATACGTTGGTAACGCACAAGATGCCTGCGGGCAACTATGCGGAAGCTGGCAAAGAGTTGACGCTCACTGTGATGGATTGGTACAACAGTCTGAACGGCTACGAAGGTTGCACCTACGATTGGGGTCCCGGTAAAGTTTCGCAAGAGGTGCGTCTCGATGTGCTTGCCATGTTGGAAGAATATCTGTTGACGCAGTATTTTTCGATCCCGAACATCACGCAGAACACCGCTTCGATTTTGGGCGCGAAGTTCTCGTATGCCAGCGACAACTACAACACCTTCATGGGTTACGGCGGAATGCGTTACATGCAGGTCAACTACACCGATGCGGAATGGGATGCATATGTACAGTCGATAGGCGGCAACCTAGAGGCCGAGTACAAGAAGTCCTAAGCGGAGTAAAACGTATTACAACGGCGAGTGAGGGCGGTTTTATTCCGCTCTCATTTGTTGTTGTTATGACGAGCGACACGCGAAGCGATCCGAAAGAGTTTTTACGGTTCGCGCGGTCGAGCGAATGATTACGAGTAAGGAGAGAGCGCTTATGTACATGTTTAAGTACGTAATGAAGCGTATCGGATTGATGGTGCTGACGTTCAGTGTGATCATGCTGATATGCTTTACGCTGATTAAATTGTTACCGATAACGGTACAGCGGCAACAAGGCGTCGACGCCAATCTGATGTATTACAAATTGGAAGCGCGCGGCTATATCAAAGATTTGATATACGAGGGCAGTCTTGTCGTCGGGTTCAGTCGCGTGCCGATCATGGTTCAACTTTGGAACTACTTGAAAAACATCTTTTTGCACGGCGATTTCGGCATCGGGTTCAGCATGGCAAGCTATGCCATGCGTCCCGTTTTGGACGTGTTTCTCGAGAAACTGCCCCCTACAGTTTTGATCAACGTGTACTCGACGCTGATCGGCGTGCCGATCGGTTTGGGATTGGGCATTTTGGCCGCGCTCAAGAAAAACAAGTGGCCGGATCAAGTCATCAATATCGTCATTATTTTGCTGATTTCCTTGCCGTCGATCGTGTTGGGCCTTGTGATCCAATATATTTTCTGCTATAAACTCGATTGGTTTCCGACCATTATGGAGTCGGGGTACGACTATTTCAGTTGGCCGATGTTCAAAAGTATGTTGCCGGCGGTTTTCGCGCTCTGTCTCGGCTCGATCGCAGGCTATGCGCGGTACACACGCGCCGAATTGTCCGAGGTGTTGACCAACGAATATATGTTGCTCGCACGCACCAAAGGCTTGACGCGCGGACAAGCGACGTTCAGACATGCGTTGCGCAATTCGATGGTCGTCATTTTCCCGTCGATCCTCTCCGAGTTTGTCGCCGTACTTTCGGGGTCGCTGGTTATCGAGAGGATGTTCTCGATCCCCGGCGTCGGACAGTTGTACCTCGATTCTATCACCTATCAAGACTACGATTTCTTTATGTTGCTGTCGGGCTTTTACTGTTTGGTAGGCTTGTTGGCCGGCATTATTGTCGATATCAGCTACGGCTTTATTGATCCTAGAATCAGAATGGGGGCGAAGTAAGATGGACAAAAATATTTCCGCAAATTCGATCCCGAAGGTCGACGCCGAAAAGTTTGCGTTTGTACAGCGTTCCGAGGCGATCCACGACAAAAAGTTGGACACCAAACCGGTCGGGTATTTCAAAGGGGCGTTTAAGCGTTTCTGTAAAAACAAAGGATCGGTCGTGGCCGCCTGCGTCATCACCGCTTTGGTATTGTTCGCCATTATCGCGCCTTGGTGTACGCCGTACACGGTGTCGTACAGCGACAATAGGTTCGGTTCGGCGCGTCCGAAAAGTCATTTGTTCCAAAACACGAGTTTTTGGGACGGGTGCAGAAAGGCGTCCGTCGGCGAGATCCCGTTCATGCGCTATTATGCCATGGGATTGGAAACCGGACATAACGCGATCAAAAACCAAGAATACGAAGTCGACACCGGCCTGAACGAGGAGAGCGGACGCGAAGAAAAGCTGTATACGTTCCGTTTGGATACCTATCAGTTAAACGGCTGTATTTACAAAAACATGTCGGACGAAGAGTATCAGGATATTCAGCGGTATCAAAACGAGACGGGTATACAGGTCATTTATCCGACCGTGCGTCTGCGCGACCGTCCAGGCGGCGGTAACGCACCCGATGCGGGCGGAGACGCGAACTATTATTTCCGTACCAAAACAGGTCCGGGCGGCAAAACGGTCATCGATTACGGCCCGAACGGCGAACTGGTCAAAGTGTATGCCGAACGCCGTGCCTCGGCGGCCGCAACCGACGAATATCAGTCCTTACGCATAGAGGGCGAAAACGGTTTTGAAAAGAGCGGACAGCAGTATTATTACGTCTACGCTCTGATAGCCGGTTCGGGTTGGGAATGCCGCGTCAACTATTACGAATACTACATTTATCAGCACGCGAAAGCGAACGATGGAATCAAAGAGCCTTTCTTCCTGTTCGGTTGCGACGGGCAGGGCAGAGATATTTTGACCTGTCTCGCTTCGGGCGCGCGGTTCTCGTTCCTGTTTGCGATCGCGGTCGCCGTCGTCAATATGCTCGTCGGTGCGCTGTACGGGTCGGTCGAAGGCTACTACGGCGGTAAACTCGATTTGACGATGGAGCGTATTTCCGATATTCTCTCCGCTGTCCCTATGATGATCGTCATTACGCTGTTGAAATATCATATGGGCGGCGCAAGCCATATCTTGGTACTGTTTTTGTCTTTCTTCCTAACGGGGTGGATCGGCATGGCGCATACCACGCGTATGCAGTTCTACCGATTCAAAAATCAAGAATATGTGTTGGCGGCGCGTACCTTAGGCGCCAAAGACAGGCGGCTGATGTTCAAGCATATTTTCCCGAACGCCATCGGTACGCTGGTGACAAGCTGTGCGCTGATTATCCCGTCGATGATCTATTCCGAGACTAATCTGACCTACTTGGGCATTATCAATCTTGCGACAGGCGATATCACCAGTGTCGGCACGCTGATTGCGGCAGGACAGCAAGCTCTTTCTTCCGCGCCGCACGTGGCATTGTTCCCGTCGTTGTTCCTCGTACTCTTAATGCTCAGCTTTAACCTATTCGGCAACGGTTTGCGCGATGCGTTCAATCCGAGCTTGCGCGGGTCGGAGGGTTAGGCTATGGAGAACAGAGAGACAAAACTGTCGGTCAAAAATCTGAAAATTTCCTTCCGTACCGACGGCGGAAAAGTACAGGCCGTGCGCAACATCAGCTTTGATTTGGGACGCGGCGAGACGCTCGCCGTCGTCGGCGAGTCGGGGTCGGGCAAAAGCGTGACTTCGCGCGCGATCTTAGGTATCTTAGCCAACAACGCGATCAAAGAGGGCGGCGAGATCCTGTACGACGGTCAGGACCTGATGAAGATTTCCGAAGAGGAATTTTGTCGGATCCGCGGCGACAAGATCGCAATGATCTTCCAAGACCCGCTCTCCAGTCTAAACCCGATCATGCGCATCGGCAAACAGATGACCGAAGCGATGCTCATTAAGGGCAAGATCAATCAACGCGAAAGCCGTCGGGCGTTTAATGCGACCCTACAGTTACTCAACGAACACATGGATTTTGCGCGCGGCAAGGACAACGCCGAATATGTCGCGCAGGATAAACAGCTTTGTAAAAACTTCGACACGTTCGAGCGCAAGCATTTGGCGTTGGAGAACGCCTATAATGCAGCGCACGAGTACGCGACCGAAGCGCTTTCGGACATCGACGACGTACTGTTCCATATCGAAAAGCACGTGACGGACGGCTTGCTGGGCGAGATCAAGGAGATCGCGCGCCGCGCGTCCAAAACGCTCGATCGGTATGTTGTCAACGAGCGCGCGGAAGCGTTGGTTTCGGAAATCGAAACGCTCAAAACGATTATACGCGTTTCGCCGGTCGACACGGGCAAGAAACTGGTCGGCCGCGTCATTCACCGCGAGTTAAAGACCAAAGAGATCGATTATGCGGCAGTCGCTACGTCTCTAGGCAAGATCAAAGACATTTTGACGGAAGCGGTCGGGAAGATCGCCCCCAACTTCTTTGCGTTAGGGTATTACTTAACGTTTGCCGCCGATCCTTTGCCGGACATGCCGACAGATGCGCTGAACGCGTATTTAAGAAAATACCTCGACGACAACTATATGTTGGAGTTTATACGGCTGGCGAAAAGCGGGATCGAGCATTCGGCCGCGCAGTCGCTCGAGAACAAGAAAAAAGCGGTCGAAGTCATCGACGCGATTCGGCCGACGTTTACGCGTGATGCGTATGAGCGCAAGGACATCGACGATGCGGTCAAGACGTTGGTCGCGGCGGTCGAAAACGGGATCGACCGTTTGGAGACGGTCAAGGACAACGTCGCGTACACGTTCGGCTCGAGTATCGGAGCGGCGGTCGCGCTGTACTTCGACGGCATTCGCCGCAACGAAAAGGAAGAACAGCGGTATGCAAAACAAAAAGCCAACTACGACCGCAAAGTCGCCGAGGGCAAAACGCCCGACTGGAAAGTAGCCGACAAGAATTTGGTCGATCTCGAGGCCGCCAAAACCGGCATTATCGCATTGGTCGACCGCATTCGTGATAAGTATACGCGCGACGTCGAGGCGTTTGAACAGATCGATTTCGACGCGCGCACTGTGGCGATGATCGATTACTTGAAAGACAAGGCGTCGGGCGTGGCGCGCAAGGTGACGCACGGCATGGCCAAAGCGCACGCGATCAAGCTGATGGAAGAGGTCGGTATACCCGAGCCGCGCAAACGGTTTCGGCAGTATCCGTTCGAGCTTTCGGGCGGTATGCGGCAACGTATCGTCATTGCGATCGCGCTGTCGGCCGATCCCGACATACTGATATGCGACGAGCCGACGACGGCGCTTGACGTGACGATCCAGTCGCAGATTTTGGAACTGATCAACAAGGTCAAGGCCGAACGCAAGCTGTCGATCATTTTCATCACGCACGACTTGGGCGTCGTCGCCAATATGGCCGACCGCGTGGCGGTTATGTATGCGGGCAAGATCGTCGAGATCGGTTCGTCTAACGACATTTTCTACGATCCGCGCCACCCGTACACCTGGGCGCTGTTGTCCAGTATGCCCGATCTTGACACCAAAGAGAAGCTGGAGGCCATTCCCGGCACGCCGCCGAACATGATTTTCCCGCCTAAGGGCGACGCGTTTGCCGATCGGAACAAGTACGCGATGCAGATCGATTTCGAGGAGCAACCGCCGATGTTCAAGGTCACCGACTCGCATTATGCGGCGACGTGGCTGTTGCATCCGGATGCGCCCAAAGTCGATCCCCCGACGGCGGTCACCGACCGTATCGCCCGCATGAAAAAGGCCTGGGCGGACGAGGAGACGGCTGCGTCTGTCGATACGGCAGCATTCGTCGAGGAGCCGGCGGCCGAGAAACCTGCGGCGAAAAAGACTGCCAAAAAAACGGCGGCCAAGAAAACCGCGACAAAAAAGACCGCTGAAAAAGCGGTAAAGGAAAAGACCGAAAAGAAGGGAGGTGCCAAGCGTGGATAACGAGGATGTTCTCTTGAAGGTCGAGCACCTTTGCCAGTATTTCAAGATGGGGCCGGGGCGCGAGCTGAAGGCCGTCGACGACGTTTCGTTCGAGATCAAAAAGGGCGAAGTGTTCGGGTTGGTCGGCGAATCGGGCTGCGGCAAGACGACGACCGGCCGCTCGATCATTAAATTATACGACATCACGTCGGGCGACGTGTATTTCAAGGGGCAGCGCATTTGCGCCGGCACGCGGTCGTACAACAACGAAATCGCCGCTTTGCGCGCGGCGTTCCGCGACGAAAAGGCGGCGCTCAATCAGCAGTGCGCCGACGAGATCGCCGCAGGCGCGGACGAGCAGACGACCAAAAGTAAGTACGCCGAACAGATCGCCGCGGCGAGCGAGCGCACGAATGCGGCGGTAGCGGAAGTCAAAACGCGCAGAGCGGCGGCGGTACACGACCAAAAATGTTGCGACAAAGATTACGCCGCTAAGCAGGTTAAGATCATCACCGAAGAAATGAACGCCCGTTTGGACGCTTGCTCGACCGAGGAAGAGCGCGCAGCCGTGCGGGCGGAATACAAGGACAGGTTGCGCATCGCCAAGCGCGAGCGTATCGTCAACCAGATCCAAATGATTTTCCAGGATCCGATCGGCTCGCTTGATCCGCGCATGACCGTGCGCGACATCATTTCCGAAGGCCTTGTTATCAAGGGCGTGCGCGACAAACAATATATCGACGAGCGCGTGTTCGAGCTACTCGAGCGCGTGGGATTGGTGCGTGAACACGCCGGCCGCTATCCGCACGAGTTTTCGGGCGGGCAGCGTCAACGTATCGGCATTGCGCGTTCGGTCATCATGGAGCCGGAACTGATCATTGCCGACGAGCCGGTGTCCGCGCTCGACGTGTCGATCCAGGCGCAGGTCATCAATCTGTTGAACGAGTTGCGTGACAATCTCGGTATATCGGTGCTGTTTATTGCGCACGACTTGTCGGTCGTAAAATATTTTTCCGACCGTATCGCGGTCATGTACTACGGCAAGATCATGGAGTTGGCCACGTCCGACGAGCTGTTCAAAAATCCGATGCACCCGTACACGCGCGCGTTGCTGTCGGCCATTCCTTTGCCCGACCCGATCTACGAGAAGAAACGGCAGCGTATCGTTTACAATCCGCTGGCCGATCACGACTATTCGGTCGACAAGCCGACGATGCGCGAACTGACCGAAGGGCATTTCGTGTATTGTAACGAGGCCGAATTCGAGCGGTTTAAGGCAGAATTGAAACCTTGAAACACTGGTTGAAATATGTTGTCACGCTTGGTTGCGGGCTGGTCGTTTCTTTTTCACTGGCTTGTATTTTGGGGCTGTTTCAGTGCGGCTCGGTAGCGGCGGTCTATCAAACGCTGTCCGATTCGACGCTTGCGACCGGCGTGATTTTATTCGGCGTGGGGCTTTTGACGTTTTGCGGCAATCACGGCGCATTCGATATGATCGGCTTTGGCTTGAAAAACGGTTTGGCGCGACTGATCCCCGGCTTGGGGACGCGCGTCGGTAAAAAGACATACGCCGAATATAAGGAAGAACGCGCCGAAAGAAAAAAATCGTTCGGGTTCTTATTGCTTGTCGGGATTTTCTTTTTGGTGTTGGCGGTGGTGTTCGTCATTTTGTATATGACGGCGTGAAAATAGCGGGTAGTTGCGGCTGCCCGTTTTTCATACGAAAGCGCTTGCGCCGCAATATGGGATCGGCGAAACGATTTGTAACGAAACAGAGGGCAGTATGCAAGAGAGAGGATTATTTGCCGCGGTGTATCGCGCAGTATGTAAAATTCCCTATGGAAAAGTGGCGAGTTACGGCCAGATCGCCCGCGCGATCGGCGCACCGCGGTGCGCGCGGCAGGTCGGTTGGGCGCTGCACGGCAACCCCGACCCCGAACATATCCCGTGCTATCGTGTCGTCAACCGCGCGGGACGGGTTTCGCCGGCGTTTGCGTTCGGCGGCGAAAACGTACAGATCCGACTGCTCGAAGAGGAGGGCGTGCGGTTCGACGAGCGCGGGCTTGTATTGCCCGAATTTTTCGTCGATACGGCCGCATTGGAAATACACGAGACGAAGCCGTGAGGCGTTCGGCGATCGGGGTTCATGGTAATAGCGACCGATGGAGAGAAGGGCGGTGGCAATCGACTGCGATTGCCACCGCCTAGCTTGACGATCTTCCGCTTGCGCAAAATGTGTGCGCGGGCGGTTTTCGTTTCTTTTAGTAACTGCCTTTCAGCAGCGGACTGCCGACCGCCAAACGGTCGCCGCGCACGGCGATCATCAGATTGACGCGGCGGCCGTGTACCGTCTCGTAGGCGCTTAAGCGCGTTGTGAACGCATAGACGACGGTCACGCCGTCGAACGATTCGCGGAACAGTTCGCGCGCGCTCAGCGTTTTTAGCACGCTGTCGACGTCGCCCGTCATATCGACGCGAACGTATTTTCCGCGCGTCGGCGGTGCGATTTGCGACGCGGTGTAAACCGTTTGTTTGCCGTTGTCATACACGGTCAGCGTATCGTAATCGAGAGTGCGCAGCGTGTCGGTCATGGCAAGGGCCGCAAGGATCAGGCAGAGGCCGAGCACGGCGGGGAATAGGCGTTTCATACCGAAGAGTATGGGCAAAAATTTGCCAACTTAAACGCATTTTGTTGCATATTTTTTGTCGAGGGTATATAATATAAGTCGCCACAAAGGCAGAGAAATATTGTATAGTGAAGGCATGTCATGAATTATCGTTTTTTGATCGAACTTGCAATCATCTTATTTTTTACAAAGGTGTTCGGCCTGCTGATGAAAAAGCTGGGGTTGCCGCAGGTGGTCGGCGCGCTGCTGGCCGGCCTGCTGATCGGCCCGGCGGTTTGGGGACCGATGACCGGCGGCAAGTTCATACCCGTCGGCGAAAGCGTTGCGCTCGACGTGTTGGCGGAGTTGGGCGTCATTTTGATCATGTTTTCGGCAGGCCTCGAAACCGATCTGAAGGAACTTAAACAAAACGGCTTGAAAGCGTCGCTGATTGCCGGGTTCGGCGTACTGGTGCCGCTGGGTCTGGGCTGCCTGATCGCAATGCCGTTTTTCGGCACGGGCAATTCGCACGCGATTTTGTCGTGCGTGTTCGTCGGCGTGATCATTACGGCGACCAGTGTTTCGATCACCGTCGAGACGCTCAAAGAACTGGGGCGGCTGAAAGGTAAAGTCGGCACGACTATTCTGTCGGCGGCGATCATTGACGACGTCATCGGCATTATCGTCTTGACATTCGTCATCAGCTTAAAGAATCCGGGCGAGGGCGACCCCTGGTGGAAAGTGGTGCTGATGACGTTGGCGTTTTTCGCGGCGGCGGTCCTCTTGGGCGTGGGGCTGAACTATCTGTTCAAATGGCTGTCGAAGAAGTACCCGCACCGCCGCAGACTGCCGATCTTCAGTTTGGTCATTTGCATGGTGTACGCATACTGCGCCGAAGCGGTGTTCGGGATCGCCGACATCACAGGCGCGTATGTCGCCGGCATCGTGCTGTCGAATATCAAAGAGACCGACTATATCGATCGCAAAGTCGCCGTTTCGTCCTATATGTTCTTTTCGCCGATCTTCTTTGCAAGTATCGGCATTAAGGTCAGCTTTTCCGGCTTTTCGCTCGACGTGCTGTGGTTTGCGTTGCTGTTTGTGTTGGCCGGTATCGCCGGCAAAATAGTCGGTTGCGGCGGCGCGGCGCGGCTGTGCAAGTTTTCCAACAAAGATAGCTTACGCGTCGGAATCGGCATGATCGCCCGCGGCGAAGTCGCCTTGATCGTCACGCAAAAGGGGATCGCCGGCGGACTGCTCGAAAGCAAGTATTTGGCGGCGGTCATTCTGTTGGTCGTCGTCTCGTCGCTGCTCGCGCCGGTGTTCTTGAAACTGCTGTACCGTAAAGAGCCGACGCCGCCCGACTTCGGTGACGCAGAGCAGGACGAAATGCGCCGCATCGCCGCGCGCAATCTGTTGGCCGGAATGCGTGATAAGCCGGCCGTTGCAGACGGCGACGTAGCTCCAGGCGTCGGCGGCCGCTTGGTCTCGAGCGAAGTGCATTTGCCGAACGAGGCGGACGACGATCCGCCCGACGACACGGACGACACGAAAACCGCCGATTGACAATAGAGCCAAAGACAAAAAGTCCGAGAGGAAACGAGTACGCACACACTTTGTCACCCTCGGAGCGAAAGCCGAGGGTCTAGCGCAGCGAATCCATAATTTTATACGCCTTCGTACATTCTTGCGTACCGCGCGGAATGACAAATAGTCTTTCCTGCTTTCCAAGAGGTTTTGACTTTGGCTCTAATGCCGACGGTATAAAAAAATCTCGATAGGCAATAATACACCCCGTAGTTTCTTGCGAGGTGTATTTTTTATGAGCGTTACTTTCTGTGTCGGCAATATCAGCGTCAAGCGGCGCGCGTTCCATACGGCGGAAGCCGGTTGCGTGACCGTCGACAACGACGACGTGCTGTTGTGTTTTTCGTTGAGCGGCAAGCTGTACTGCGCGCAAGGCGAGATCCCGTATGCCAATCTGACCGTGCGCGAGTATGTGGCGTATAACTGCTCGCTACGGTACGACCACCCGTTAAGCGACAGAGAGATCCGCTACTTGCTGCGCGTATGCGACTGCCGTCTGCCGCTCAATAAGCGCGTCGGCCGACTGTCGCGCGTACAGTTCCGTCATTTGCAACTGGTCGTGCGCGTCGAGTTGGACAGCAAAAAGATTCGGCTCAATTTCGACGGCCTCGACTACAGCCGTCGCCACCGTCGGCAGCTGACCGACATGTTGCAATCGCTTTCCAAGCGATACGATGTGTCCGTCGCCGTCACCGACCTGCGGTTTATTCCGCAGCTTGCGCATGTCGTCCGCTACGAAAAAGAGGGTGTATCCGCATATATCGGCGGCGTCAAGTCCTCGTATCCTGCGCCGCGGCGACTGCTTTTGAAAGAAATGGCCAAGCGCCACCTGCCGCTCAACCGCCACAACGTCAAGCGTATTTTATACGTCAAACCGCTGTAAAACCGAATCAAACCGATAAAGAACAAGAACGCGAGCGATATGCCCGCGTTCTTTGCTACGTAAATTTTATTCTTCGTCGTCTAATAGCGACTCGAGGTTTTGGCGCAGCTTGGCGATTTTCTGTTTGAGCTTGTCGGCGCGCTCGCGGCGTTTGACCGTCGCGCGGCTGGGTTTTGTATTCCGTTCGATCGGCGGATCGATCGTAACCGACGTGTTGCGTTCGATCGGCGGGTCGACGGGGTCGGGTGCGACCGGGACGTCTTCGGCGGCGGCCGCCTCGCCGACGGCGGCGACCGTATCCGTAACCGTCTCGACAGGTGCAACGGTCGCGGGCGCGGGAGGAATCGGCGCGGCGGGCGGGTCGAGCGTCACCGTTTTTACCTTCGCTTCCTCTTGCGCGACCGTTTCCGCGGCCAACTGTGCTTTCAGTTCTTCCATCAGTTCTGCTTTGAGCTGGCGTTTGATCGCCTCCAGAAGCACGTCGCTGACCGGTTCTGCCGTCTGTTCTTTCGTCTCCTTCGGCGGCGCTTTGGGCGTTTCTTTCGTTTGTTCCTTCGGCGGCGCTTTGGGTGCAACAGGCGGCGCCTTTTTGACAACGGGGCGCACGACCGTCGGCTCGGGACGCCGCACCGTCTTTTTGACGGTGCGCGCCGTCGGCCGCGGCATTACCTTGCCGCGCGTTTCGGGAAGATCGAATTTGTTATTGAAGTAGGTAACAGCGGTGAAAAGGCAGTTATACAGTTCGGTGACGTTGTCGGTGGTAAAGGCCAGGCGTTCGGCCTCTGCGACGGTGCGCGTCGGCACCTTGAAGTAGTCGAGCGTAAAGCCCTTGCTGCGGGCGAATAGCCACAAGAACGTGCGAATGGTCACGCCGTTGCCCTGCTCGAACGGCGCCAACAGATACAGTTCGGCATAGTAGTGCGTCAAAAGCGAGCAAAATTCGGTCTTGGCCGCGCCCTTGCCGCCCATCTTGTTTAAAAGCCGCTTGAGCGACCCGGCAATGTAGCGGTAGTCGGTAAAGCTGGCGCCGTACAGTTGCATGTTGGTTCGGCGGAACTGCCCGGCGTTCGACTGTAGACCGCCGTACAGTTTTTTATGGATCGCGCTCAAAAGTTCGGCGTCGAACACGGCCGGCTGTCCGTCGGCGCACAGCTCGATCAGCCGCGTAAACACCGTGCCGGCCGCGTAGAAAGGCGTGCCGGCGAGCGAGTGGACGTACCCGTCGTACCCGAAACCGCTTGTCAGCAGGCGCGCGCCCTCGACGTCGCAGGCGGCAGGCACCTTGACCCCGTCGACGCTCATGGAAGCTCTTGCGTTGGCTATGATGTTGTTCGCCTCGCGTATCTTCATACCTTACAGTATAGCACTTTTCCGTCCTTTTTGCAACCGGTAAGCACATTTTGCCGGATTTTTTATATACATAGTATAGCGACCTTTGTCGGTCGCAGCAAAAGCGGCCGCGCGTATATTGACAAGACATCGCGCAACCGAATAAAACACAGTCGGCAAGAATTTTGAAAAGTAGCCGCATAAGAGTTGAAAAATTCGTCGTTTTGAGGTAAAATAGAAATGGTAAAAGAAAACGTGCCGTTGTCTGCTTATACTACAATGGGCGTGGGCGGTTGCGCGCGCAAAGCCGTGTTCGCGTCGACGGTCGCCGAACTGGCCGATGCGGCCGAGGCCGGCGGCGTTGTGTTGGGGCGGGGCAGCAACATTGTTGCCGCCGACAGCGGCTACGACGGAACCGTCGTGTTCGTCCGCGCGGACGGAATACGGTTGACGCTCGACGGCGTGTATGCCGAGGCGGGCGCAACGCTCGCCGCGCTTGCCGCGTTCTGTCGGCGGCAGGGATTAAGCGGGCTGGAATGGGCGGCCGGTATTCCAGGCACGGTCGGCGGCGCGGCCGTCATGAATGCGGGCGCGTTCGGCGGCGACTTCGCCTCGGCCGTTCTGTACGTCGATACGCTCGGCGGCCGACTGGAAAAAGCGGCTTGCGGATTCGGCTACCGCACGAGCGCGATCGAAAGCGCGGTACTGGGCGCGTGTTTTGCGGTCAGCCCGGATACGCCCGCCGCAATCGGGGCGCGCATCGAAAAGTTTGCCGCCGTGCGCCGCGCCACGCAGCCGCAGGGCAAAAGCGCGGGCAGCGTGTTCCGTGCAGCCGACCTGCCGGCAGCCGTCTATATCGACCGCGCGGGACTCAAAGGCACCCGCGTCGGCGGCGCGCTCGTCAGCGAAAAGCACGCCAATTTCATTGTCAACACAGGCGGCGCGACGGCGGCCGACGTGCGCGCGTTGGTCAAGCACATACAACAGACAGTGCACGCGCGTTACGGCGTGCAACTGATCGAGGAGATACGGTATTTAGGAGATTTTTAATGGCGTTTTGGGGCGACTATCATACGCATACGATTTACAGCCACGGCAAAGGCTCGGTTGAGGACAACGTTCTCGCCGCGCTTGCCCGCGGCTTAAAACAGATCGCCATTACCGACCACGGATTCCGCCACATCACCTATCAGGTGCGGCGCATGGACTGGCCGTTTGTCATTCGAGACGTCGAGGCCATGCGGCAGAAATATCCCGAGATCGAGATTTTTTTGGGGTTGGAAACCAACTTCACTTCGCTTTCGGGACGCATCGACATTCTGCCCAGCGACATGCGCTATCTCGATATTGTCGTTTGCGGGTATCATAAGTTGGTCAAGCCGCACCGCGCGCGCGACTTTTTCAAAATGTGTATGCCCAACTTTTTGTTGAGCACCGTCGGCAAGACGACCGCCAAGCAGACGGCAAGAAATACCGACGCCTATATTAAAGCGCTCGAAAAGTACGATATCGACATCATTTCGCACATCAACCACGGCGCGCAGGTCGACGCGCGGGCGGTGGCCGAGGCGGCGGCGCACTACGGGACGTATGTCGAACTCAACTGTAAAAACATGCACGGGGGACAGGCCTCGATGACCGACGCCGAACTCGAGCAGGTATTAACGACCGACGTCGAATTTATCGTCGATTCCGATGCGCACGCGCCCGAAAAAATCGGGCATTTCGAAAAAGCGATCGAGATCATCGACCGCGTCGGCATTCCGTATGCGCGCATCGCCAACTGGGAGCGGCTGCCGGTCTTGCGCAGCCACAGGGGGCGGCTGTGAGGGGGTTTACCGAAGAGATCATAGCCGAACTCAAAGCCCCCGACGACGACTGCTGTAAACTGGCCTTTCTATCCGGCGCGATCCATGCGGCGGGTACGATCGAGCGGACGGGCGGGGAAAGTCGTATCGTCGTCAACCGCATGGCCGCGCCGCTACTCGACGGTGCGCTGTACGACATGTTCGGCGTACACGCCGTGCCGAACGAAAAGGCCGTGCATATCGGCGGCGACGTCATGCGCATTCTGTTCGAACTGGGCATTTTGGGCGTGTCCGACGAGGGGCTGACCGTCGTCAACGAGGGCATCGAGCCGCATTTGGTTGTCGACGCCTGTTGCAAAGCGGCGTACTTGCGCGGCGTGTTTGCGGGTGCGGGTAGTATGACCGCCGGCAAAAGCGGCAACCGCTTGCAGTTTGCCGTCACCTATCCGCAGTTTGCCGAGGACTTGTCAACGCTGCTGTCGGCGCTGGGCGTGCCGTCGTTCGTCACCGGGCATAAAGAAAAATCGATCACGTATGTCAAGCGCGCGCAGGGCATCAGCGATTGCCTCGTCCTATTGGGCGCGACCAAAACCATGCTGGCGTTTGAAGCACATTTGGCCGCAAGCGAGCAGCGGCGGGAACTCAACCGCGTCAATAACGTCGAAGTCGCCAACATCGAGCGGGCGGCCGTCGCCGGCGCCGATCAGTGCGCGGCGATCCGCTATATCGAGCGCACGGTCGGCTTGCAAGCGCTCGACAAAAAGCTACGCGACGTGGCCGAACTGCGCTTAACGGAAAGCGCGATGGCATACGGGGAAATGGGCGAAGCATTGGGTATTTCCAAGTCGACCGTTAAATACCGTTTGGAAAAATTGACCGCATTCAGCCGCAAGTTGCAAGAACAGGAGGAAACATGATCTTTAAGGAAATTTGTTTTACCAAAACCAGACTCGACAACCAGGACGCCGTCAAGGTGGTGCAACGCACCATGCGCTACGACAGCGAGATCACGTTGGAACACGGCACGCGCAAGATCAACGCCAAAAGCATTATGGGCATTGTGTCCATGGGCTTAAAAGGCGGGGACAAGCTGACGGTGTTGGCGGCCGGCGACGATGAAAAGGCGGCTGTCGAGGACATTGCGGCGCTACTTACCGGCATGGAGGGATAGTTGGAACCGTTCGTTCATTTGCATTTACATACGCAATTCAGTCTGCTTGACGGCGCGGCGCGCATCGACAAGCTGTTTCCGCTCGCCTACGAACTGGGAATGCCGGCGGTGGCGATCACCGACCACGGCAACATGTTCGGCGCGCTCGAGTTCGTCAAGGCCGCCGTGCGCTTCACCGATCCCAAAGCCGACCCGTTCGACTTCTTGAAAGAGGGACGGGAATTTAAGGTCAAGCCGATTATCGGTTGCGAAATGTATATGTGTAAGGATATGGCCGAGCGCGGCGAGAGCGGCGGCGGACGTATGCCCAAGTACAACCATTTGGTGCTGCTGTGCAAGAACGAGACCGGCTATAAAAATCTGATCAAGTTGGTTTCGACCGCCTATATCGACGGCCTGTATTACAAGCCGCGCATCGACTTTGCCCACCTGGAGGGACACACGGAGGGGCTGATCGCGCTGTCGGCCTGTATTGCCGGCGCCATTCCGCAAGCGCTACTGAACGAGCAGTACGACGAGGCTTTAGGCTATGTCGACAAGTTCAAAGCGATGTTCGGCGACGACTTTTATATCGAGATCCAGGACCACAATATCCGCGACCAAAAAGTCGTTTTGCCGCGCCTAGTCGAGATCGCACGCAAGAACAACGTCAAGCTGGTTGCGACCAACGACGTGCATTATTTAAAGAAAAAGGACGCGGCCATGCAAAAAGTTTTGCAGTGTATCGCGTTCCGCAACACCATGACCTACGAGGAGCCGAAAGCGGACGACGACGAGAGTTTCGACCCGGCGGGCGAGGGGATCAGCGACGACGGCTATTTCCCGACGCGCGAATTTTACTTGAAAAGCCGCGCGCAGATGGAAAAGGTGTTCCCCAATCTGACCGAGGCGCTCGACAATACGATCGAAGTGGCCGCCAAGTGCCGTTGCGACTTTTTCCGCAAAGAGCCGCTGCTGCCGAGTTATATTCCGGAGGACGGGAGCGGGCCTTACGAGTTTTTGCGCAAGCTGTGTTTCGACGGCTTAAAACGCAAGTATAAAGAGATCACGCCCGAGATCAACGAGCGCGCCGAGTACGAACTCAATATCATTCACACGATGGGCTTCGTCGACTACTTTTTGATCGTGTGGGACTTTATTTTCTGGTCGGAAAACAACGGCATTCCGGTCGGTCCCGGCCGCGGCAGCGGCGTCGGCTCGATCGTGGCGTATGCAATCGGCATTACCAAGGTCGACCCCTTGCGCTACTCGCTGATTTTCGAGCGATTCTTAAATCCGGAGCGCGTCTCCAACCCGGACTTCGACGTCGATTTCTGCGTCGACCACCGCGAGGACGTCATTCAGTACGTCACCCGCAAATACGGTGCGCCCAACGTCTCGCAGATCGTTACGTTCGGTACGATGGCGGCCAAAGCGGCGATCAAGGACGTCGGCCGCGTGTACAATCACCCGTATTCGGAAGTCGACAAGATCACCAAGCTGTTCCCGACGCTGATGGGCAAAAAGCATATCGAAAACCTACTCGGCAAGCCGATGAAGGACGGCGAGGACGTTTCGATTCCCGAATTGAAAGAGATCTACAACACCGACGACATGAGCCGACATATCATCGACATGGCGATGGAGATCGAGGGTATGCCGCGACAGACCGGTATGCACGCAGCCGGCGTCATCATCTGCCGCGACCCCATATCCGACCACGTGCCGATGGCCAAGTCCGGCGAGGGAATCGTCACCACCGAATTTAACATGATCGAGTGCGAGGAGTTGGGTCTCTTGAAAATGGACTTTTTGGGACTGACTACCTTGACCGACATCAAAAAGGCGATCGACTACGTGTACGAGCAGCACGGGGTCAAGCTCGACTTCTACGACATGGATTACACCGACGAGGGCGTTTACAAACTAATCGGCGAGGGCGACACACACGCCGTGTTCCAGCTCGAAGGCGAGGGCATGAAAAAGTTTATGCGCGACCTGAAGCCGAGCAGTCTCGAAGATATTATCGCCGGTATCTCGCTGTACCGCCCCGGGCCTATGGACAAGATCGGCATTTACGTACATAACAAGCAGCACCCCGAGGACATTGTGTACGACCACCCGCTGCTCGAGCCGATCTTGAACGTTACCTACGGGATCATGGTCTACCAGGAGCAGGTCATGCAGATCGTAAGAGAACTTGCCGGCTACAGCTACGGCCGCGCCGACAACGTGCGCCGCATGATGAGCAAGAAAAAACACGACGCCATGGAAAAGGAGCGCGAAGTGTTTTTAAACGGCATTGTCGATCACGGCGTCAAGATCGACGGCTGTATCGCGCGCGGTGTGCCCAAAGAAGTCGCCAACAAGATCTACGATGACATGATCAGCTTCGCCTCGTATGCGTTCAACAAGTCGCACGCGGCGGCCTATGCGCACTTAGCCTATCAGACGGCCTACTTAAAGCGGTATTACACCGTCGAGTTTATCGCCGCCATTCTCAACAACCGTATCACCAAGATCGACGAGATCCGCAATTACTTGACCTATCTCAAAGAGCGCGGCTTTTCGGTCTTGCCGCCGTCGATCAACCACAGTTACGCCGAATTTACCGTAGAACACGGCGCGGTGCGGATCGGCATGGCGGGCATCAAGAACGTCGGCGCGGCGATCGTCGGCGACATTGTGACCGAACGCAAGCGCGGCGGCGATTTCAAGGATTTCGAAGAGTTCCTGACGCGCATGGCGCACGTCACGCTCAACAAGAAGATGCTCGAAAGCCTGATCTTCGCCGGCACGTTCGACGACTTCGGTCACCCGCGGGCGCAGCTGATGGCTTGCTATGAACAACTGATGGATCGCGTGGCGGCCGACGCCAAGAAAAAGGCCGACGGGCAGTTCAGCTTTTTCGACGTGCCCGGCCTCGACATTAAGGACGAGTTCCGCTATCCCGACGTCAAGGAGTATACGCTCGACGAAAAACTGCGGCACGAAAAAGAGGTTTCGGGCGTGTACTTGACCGGACACCCGCTCGAGCAGTACACCCACCGCTTGCAAGAATTTTCGGTCAATACCTCGAAGTTCCGCGCCACGGACGACGACGAGGAGGGCGGCGAGGGGCTGGCCGACGGCACCGTCGTGACGGTCGGCGGCATGTTGATCGAGGCCGGTCGCAAGTTCACCAAGCAGAATAAAGAACTGGGGATCGGCAAGCTCGAAGATCTGTACGGCACCGTCGATCTGGTCGCGTCGGGCTACAAGTTCACCAAAATGAAACCGCACTGGGTCAAAGATTCGCTGGTGACGGTGACGGGGCGGCTGAAAGTCAACGACATGGGCTGTTCGATTTGGGTGGACTCGGTCGAGACCTGGAAGGACGTCAAGCCGGTCGTCGACGTCAAGAAAAAGATCTGCTTTTATCTGTCGTTCAAAAACGACGACGAGGGGCTGCTGGACCGCATTCAAGAGATTTTGAACGTGTACCCCGGCGGCGACGAAACGTTTGTCAAGAACACCGACACCGACCAAACGTTCAAGCTGGGTATCGGCGTGCAAGTCTCGCCGTCGCTTATGAACGAGCTGTACGGCGTTCTGCCGCAGGACAAAATTGCGGTCAAATAAAAAACAACAAAAAAGCATATAAAAACAGTAGATTTATGCAATCGTATTTGCTATACTAATAAAGTATAATGTTTTGCCGGTTGGGAAAGGCACACTTTCAAAACCGCTTTACCGGGAGGCTTAAGGACGGATATGAAGAAAATCGGAGTTTTAACGAGCGGCGGTGACGCGCCGGGCATGAACGCCGCCATTCGCGCGGTGGTGCGTTACGGCATTTTTGCGGGCATGGAAGTGGTCGGTATCGAGCGCGGCTACGCAGGGCTGTTGGAGGGCAAGTTCGTCCCCATGAGTATGCGCAGCGTTTCGGACATCATTCAGCGCGGCGGCACGATCTTGCGCACGGCGCGCTGCCTGGAGTTTAAGACCAAAGAGGGACAGGACGCAGGCGTTGCGCAACTGAAAAAAGAAGGGATCGAGGGCTTGATCGTCATCGGCGGCGACGGTTCGTTTATGGGCGCCAAAGCCGTTTCCGAACGCGGCTTTCCCGCGATCGGCATTCCCGGCACTATCGACAACGATTTGGCGTATACCGACTATACGCTCGGTTTCGATACTGCTTGCAACACCATTTTGGACGCGATCAACAAGATTCGCGACACCATGTCCAGCCACGAGCGCGTGTCGATCGTCGAGGTCATGGGGCGGCATTGCGGCGATTTGGCGCTGTATGCGGGCTTAGGCGGCGGCGCCGAGGTCATCATCGTGCCGGAGCATAAGATCGACATCGAGCGTATTGTCGAGCGGCTGCGGGCGAGCAAGGAACGCGGCAAGCTGTCCGGCATCGTCGTGCTGGCCGAAGGCGCGGGAAAAGCCGACGACGTGGCCGAGCAGATCAAGGCGCGCAGCAATCTGTCGATCCGCACCACCGTTTTGGGACATCTCCAACGCGGCGGCGCGCCCAGCATGAAGGACCGCTATTTGGGTACTTGCTGGGGCGTACATGCGGTCAAGCTGCTCGAAAAGGGTATCGGCAACCGTATCGTCGGCATTCGCAACAATCAGATCTACGACATGGACATCGTCGAGGGTTGCGCCATGAAAAAGAAATTCGACCTCGATCTGTACAACATGGCCGGTATCGTCGCCCGATAACGATCGAACACAACAAGCGAAACGAGAGAAAAGGAACTACGGCAAATCCGCCCGCGTTCCTTTTTGTTTTGCGGCGGCAGTGGGCGGTGGCGCGTTCATGGATCGACCGCCGTTACGATACGATTTTGTAAAAACTTTGTGTCAACGGAGTTTGCCGGGCGGGCGGCGGTCATTCCGATTGACAGACGGGCGAAATCGGAGTATACTAAATACGGATATTTATAAAGGAAAGGTTTAGGCGTTTGGCGCAAAGCGAACAAAAGTTTACTAAAAAGGGACTGCTGCGGTATTTCTTGCGGGGAAGTCTGGGCTTGTTTGTGGCCAGTATCGTCGCAAGCATTTTGATGACGTTCCTCAATACGGTGATTCCTAAGATCATCGGTTTTACCATTGACTGCGTTCTCGACAAGCAGGACGTGCCGAACGCCTATGCGCCGTTTGTCGCCTGGTTCGGCGGTATCGAGCATATCCGCAACAGCATTTGGCTGGTCGCGCTTGTTATCACGGCGATCGCCGTCGTCATGCTTTTGTTGCGGTATTGCAGTATCTATTTTACGCACCGCGCCAACCAGGTGCTGATGCGGCGTATGCGCGACACGCTGTTTACGCATATTCAGCGACTGCCGATGTCTTGGCACGCGAAAAACAATACCGGCGACATCATTCAGCGGTGTACGTCCGACGCCGACACCATTTCCAACTTCGTGTCGGGGCAACTGGTTTCGTTGGTGCGCATTATTCTTTTGCTCGTGCTGTCGCTGACGTTCATGTTCACCACCGACTTGAAACTGGCGGCGATCGCGTCGTCGTTTATCCCGCTTTTGATCGGCTATTCGCTATGGTTTTTCTTCAAGTCGCGCAAACGCTTTCAAAAGTGCGACGAAGAGGAAGGCGTACTGTCGACCTACGCGCAGGAGAATCTGACCGGGGTGCGCGTCGTGCGGGCGTTCGGCCGCGAACGGTACGAGCGCGACAAGTTCGAAAAGCAGAATACATATTACACCAACTTGTGGATCAAACTCGAACGCTTTATGGCGATGTACTGGACGACCAGCGATCTTTTGGCGGCGTTGCAGTTGCTGTTTATCGTCGTGCTGGGGACGGTGTTCTGCGTGCAGGGCAGCATGACGACCGGCGACCTTGTGGCGTTCGTCTCGTACAACACGATGATGATCGGACCGGTGCGGCAACTGGGGCGTATCATTTCCAATCTGAGCAAAGCCGGCGTTTCGCTCGGCCGTATCGCCGAGATCGTCAACGCGCAAGAGGAAGTATACGGCGAATACGAAGGGGAACTGCGCGGCGACATCGTGTTCGACAAAGTGGGCTTTTCTTACGAAGAAGGCAAACCTGTCTTGCAAGACGTCAGTTTTATCGTGCCTTACGGCACGACGCTCGGCATTTTGGGCGGCACGGGCAGCGGCAAATCGACGATCGTCGGCTTGATCGACGGCTTGCACCCGGCGACCGAGGGGACGGTCAGTATCGGCGGCCGCAACGTCAATGACATTCCGCCGGCGACCTTACGGAAAAACGTCGGACTGCTTTTGCAGGAAGGCTATATTTATTCGCGCACGATCGCCGAAAATATCGGCATGGCGGTCGACGGCGCGACCGATGGCGACGTGCGCGCGGCGGCCGAAACGGCGTGTGTCGCCGACAATATCGAGGGCTTTGTCAACGGCTATCAGACCGTCGTCGGCGAGCGCGGCGTCACGCTTTCGGGCGGGCAAAAGCAGCGCGTGGCGATCGCGCGTACCCTGATGCGCAAAACGCCGTATATTCTGTTCGACGATTCGCTTTCGGCCGTCGACAGCGACACCGACGCCAAGATCCGCAAAAATTTGGCGGAGGCGTCCGAAAAAGCGACCACCGTCATTGTGGCGCACCGCATTACCACGGTGATGCGCGCCGACAATATCATTGTCATGGACGGCGGTCGGGTCGCCGAACAGGGTACGCACGAAACGCTGCTCGCAAAAGGCGGCATTTACAAACGGATCTACGACTTGCAGATGTCGTTGCCGGACGACCTGCGCGAGGAAATGCAAGAGGAGATAAGTCTTGGCTGAAATCGAAAAACAAATCCCGACCAAAAAGCTCAAGTTTTTCGGCCTGGGCAAGCTCAAACCGTATTTGTCGACCTATAAGGGTATTTTTCTGACCCTCGTGTTTTGTACGCTGATCGTCGGCGTTTTGTCGACGGTCACGCCGCTGTTTCAGCAGTACGCGATCAACAATTTTATCGCCAACAAGACGCTCGACGGGCTGTGGGCGTTTATCCTCGTGTACGTCGCTTTGCAAGTTGTTATCGTCGTACTGGACTTTTTCGGCGCTTACGGTTGCTGCCGACTGGAACTGTTTTTGATGCGCGACATGCGGCGGACGGCGTTCAACCACTTGCAAACGCTGTCGGTGTCCTACTACAACCAAAACAGCGTCGGCAAGTTGCACGCGCGCGTGATGAGCGATACAAGCAATATTTCGTCGATCATGGCTTGGGACGTGTACCAAGGCATTTGGCACGTCTCGTATACGGTCGGTGCGGCCGTCATTATGTTCGTTTTACACCCGGTGCTTGCCTCGTGCGTACTCGTCATCGTGCCGATCGTGGCGCTGGTTTCGACCTATTTTCAGCGCAAGCTGACCAAATTGCACCGCGAGGTGCGCGAGATCAATTCGGAGATCACCGGCGGCTTTAACGAGGGTATCACCGGCGCGGAGACATCCAAGACACTGGCCGTCGAACCCAAACTCGACGCCGATTTCCAAAAGCGCACCGACCGCATGAAACGCAGGTCGCAGCGGCAGGGACACCACCGCGCGCTGTTCAATTCGCTGATCGCGTTCGCCTCGAGCGTGGCGTTGGCGGCGGTGCTGTGGTACGGCGGCTTGATCACGCAAGAGGGCGTGATCGTCGTCGGCACGCTGTCGGTATTCATGACCTACGCGCAAGGCATCGTCGAGCCGGTGCAATGGGCGGTCGACGCGATCGGCGACTTCATTTCGGTCAAGGTCAATATCGAGCGATTCAGCACACTGGTCGAAAGCGACAGCGACGTTATCGACACGCCCGCAGTCATCGAGAAGTACGGCGATGCGTTCTGCCCGAAACGCGAGAACTGGGAGCCGATCGGAGGAGACGTGACGTTCGACGACGTGACATTCAAGTATCCCGACGGCGAAGAATACGTACTCGAGCATTTCGATCTCGACGTGCCGCGCGGCACCAACGTCGCCATCGTCGGCGAGACGGGCGCGGGCAAGTCGACGCTCGTCAACCTCGTGTGCCGCTTTTTCGAGCCGACCGAAGGGCGCATTCTCATCGACGGCCGTGACGTGCGCGAGCGTTCGATCGGGTGGTTGCACAGTAACATCGGATACGTGTTGCAAACGCCGCACCTGTTTTCCGGCACGATCCGCGAAAACTTACTGTACGGCAAAGAGGACGCGACGGACGAGGAACTCGATGCGGCGATCAGAAGCGTCAACGCCGAAAAGATCATCGCCCGCATGGAAAAAGGCTACGATACGCCGGTCGGCGAGGGCGGCAACACGCTGTCCACCGGCGAAAAGCAGTTGCTGTCGTTTGCCCGCGCGATCCTCGTCGATCCCGCGATCTTCGTACTCGACGAGGCGACTTCCTCGATCGACACGCTGACCGAAAAGCTGATCCAGGGCGCGATCGAAAAGCTGATGCGCGGCCGCACGAGTTTTGTTATTGCGCACCGCCTTTCGACGATCCGTTCGGCCGACATCATTTTGGTGGTCGACGGCGGCAAGATCGTCGAGCGCGGCTCGCACGAGCAACTTTTACAAAAGCACGGCGTATACTACAATTTATATAAGAAACAATTTCAAGAGGAGCAGGTGGCCAAGGCCACCCGATAGCGTAAGGAGAACGACACATGATCACCGTAGTCGGGTTGGGATATGATAAAGACTGCGTAAGCGTCAAGGGACTGAAAGCGATCGAGGCGGCCGACAAACTGTTTGTGCTGACCGAAAAGACGGCGGCGGGCGCGGCGCTCAAACAATATAACCCCGTCTATATGGACGACTTGTTCGAGTCGGCCGCCGACTTCGACGCATTGCAAACGGCGATCGTCGCGCGACTTAGTGACGGCTGCGTCTATGCGACCGACGGCACGGGCTACAGCGACGGCGCGGTTAAGCTACTGACGGCGGCGGGCAAGGCGACCGTCATTCCGGGCAGCGTCGAAAGCGCCGACTGCGCGCTCGTTTTGACGGCAACCGACGCGGCGACGGCGCTGCCGTATCTCGACACGGCGGCGGCATTGGTCGTCACCGAACTGGACGACGCGATTTTGGCCGGCGAACTCAAATGTAAGCTGTCGGAATTTTATCCCGACGATTTCGTTTGCCTGTTCGGGCCGTCGCATACGCCGATCGCGTTTTGCGAACTGGATCGGCAGCCCGTATACGATGCGGCGACGCAGGTCGTGTTTCCCGCGTCGGCCGCGCTCAATAAGAAAACGGCCTGTTTCGGCGACATTCGCCGCATGATGGCGCGTTTGACCGCCCCGGACGGTTGCCCGTGGGACAAGGCGCAGACGCACGAGAGCATTCGGCAAAATCTGATCGAAGAGGCCTATGAAGCGGTCGACGCGATCGACGGCGGTAATATCGACGACATGATCGAGGAACTGGGCGACGTGTTTTTGCAAGCGGTGTTTCATTGCGACATCGGCGCGCGCACCGGCGAGTTTACGCTGGGTGAGGTGATGAGCGGCCTATTGAACAAGCTGTACTTTCGGCACACACACATTTTCGGCGACGTACACGCTGCCGACGCCAAAGAGGCGCTGGGCGCGTGGGAGTCGGCCAAAGCGGAAGAAAAAAGCTACACTTCCGTCTACGATATTTTATGCCGTATGCCGAAAGGCTTTCCGGCGGCGTTGCGCGCGGGCAAGGCGGTCAAAAAAGCGGTCAAGGGCGGCGACGATCTGACCGAAGCGAGTCTGAAAGAGTCGGCCGCGGCGGCGATCCGACAGGGCGACTACGCCGACGCGCTGTTTTGTTTGTGCGGGGCGGCCGCGCTCGGCGGCGTCGAGCCGGAAACGGCAGTCAATGCGCGCTTAAAAACGTTTATCGAGGAGCATAAGGCTTGAGCGGCATTCGCATCGGCGACATTGTGTTGCGCGGTCGGGCGGTACTCGCGCCGATGGCGGGCTATGGGGATATTGCGTTCCGTCGGCTTTGCCGCGATTACGGCGCGGCGCTGACGACGACCGAAATGATCAGCGCCAAAGGGTTATTGTACGGCAACGAGAACACCGAACGACTGCTGCGGCTGGCCGAGAACGAAAGCCCGTCCTGCGTGCAACTGTTCGGCGGCGATCCCGACGTATTATACCGCGCGGCGTGTTTGCCGCAAATTCGCGCATTCGACATTGTCGACATCAACATGGGTTGCCCTGTCCCCAAAGTGGTCAAAAACGGCGAGGGCAGCGCGTTGGGGCGCGACGTCGACCGCGCCGCGGCTTGCGTGGCCGCGCTCAAAGCGGGTAGCGGGCGACCGGTGACGGCCAAGTTTCGGCTGGGTTTTGATATGGACGACTTCACCGCGCCAAAACTGGCGGTTGCGCTCGAGAAAGCGGGCGTAGCGGCTGTCGCCGTACACGGTCGATACGCTGCGCAAATATACCGCGGCCGCGCCGACTGGGAAAAGATCGTCGCGGTCAAAAACAGCGTGTCGGTGCCGGTGTTCGGCAACGGCGACATCGCGTCGGCAACGCAGGCCGAAGCGCGACTGCGCGTTTGCGACGGCATCATGATCGGGCGCGGCGCGCTCGGACACCCCGAACTGTTTGCCGAACTGTTGGGCGGGATCGGCGACGGCCTCAAAAACGTCCTGTTTCGGCATATCGAGTATATGCTCGCCTATTTCCCGGCCGACTACACGGTCAAAAATATGCGCAAGCATTTGGCGTACTACTTGCACGGCGTACCCGATACGCGCGCGTTCAAGCAGCAAGTCAACGCGATCGACGATATAGACGCCCTGCGCGCCGCATTAGACGAGACGCTTGCATGACAAAAGAAACCGCAATAACGGACGTATCAAAACCGTCATTGCGAGCGTTAAGCAATAGCACCGCAAAATCGTCATCGCGCGCGAAGCAATCTCTTACATGGAACAACGACTTATTAAGGAGAACTCTCATGCTGTTTTCGGTCAACTGGTTAGCCGTCGTTATGCCGCTGTTTTTGGCGCAATATATTTTGGCGATCTTCACGCTGACGCGGCTGGCGTTGGCACGCTTGCCGATACGCTGTTACGTCGTTTGGAATATCGTTATTTTACTGGTCTTTTTCGTAGGCTCGGCCGTCTTTCTCGTGTACTACTACGCGCACCGCAAACCGATCGCCGACAAGATCATCGCGGAAGAGGACGCAAAAGCGGCCGCCGCACAAACGAAAGAGGCAAGCGAGGACGGACAACCGAACACAACGGAAACATCCGCAGAGACTGCCGCCCCAACGGCGGACGGACAAGATGATACGCAACCATAAAGAAACGGCGACATTCGGTCGCCGTTTTTATAAGTTTTGAGAGAGCTGTTCTTATATGCAGGCCGCAAATAAGTTTTTTAACGGATGATTTTCAACATCTTGGCAATGTCCTCTGTCGCCATCGTTACTATGGACTTTTCGATCAAAATGTTGCCGCCCGTCATCATATAGACGGCAGTACGCGTATACCGTTATAATAAACGCACTGCGACGCAATTTATAGGTGGACACGGCATCACGTTTTTCGCGGCGGCGCGGCAGTAGGCGCGACAAGCGTGCCGCGGCGCCGGCGTGCTTAAGGTCGCGATCGACGAACGCACCCCGTTTCGATGCGCGGATTTGCAAACTCTTCAGCGCAAAATAGCAATTGATTTGTATATTCGTTTATTGTATCATTGTAGTATAGAAATTCTTTGATGAATTTTTGCTATTATTTTTGACGGACACATTAACGTTCATGATAAATTCGTCGAAAGGGGTGTGCATGAGAAAGCGGAGACTTGCTGTTTTTACCTCGTTACTGGCTACGCTGTGTCTTGCGGTGGCGGGGCTTATCGTCGGAACGCAGACAGCGTATGCCGACATTCCCGAGAGCGTCGATTTGATTTTATTTATCGGACAGTCGAATATGGCGGGGCGGGGCAATGCTGCGGAGGCTACCGTCGTGCCGGAAGGCCACGCATACGAGTTCCGCGCGATTTCCGACCCCACGCGGCTGTACCCGTTATCCGAGCCGTTCGGCGTCAACGAAAATAACCCGATAAGCGGCGTGAACGAGACCAAGAAGACGGGTTCGCTCGTTTCGGCGTTCTGCGAAAGCTATTTTGTTGCGACGGGTACGCCCGTAGTGGCTGTGTCGTGCGCACAGGGCGGTACGGGCATCAACTTTTGGGACACCAACCGTCCTGCGTATCAAGATGCGTGCAACCGTCTCGCGCTTGCAAAAAAATATTTGGGCGAAAACGTGCGGCACACCTATTTGGTTTGGTTGCAAGGAGAGACCGACGGCGACAATGGCGTGACGGCCGAGCGGTATAAAAAAACGCTCGATGAGATCTTTGCCGCCTTCCGTGCCGATGTCGGCGTCGAGCAAAGTTTCGTTATTCCTATCGGTGCGTTCAACGGCGCGAGCGCGGCGACCAAAGCCGGTTACGACGTGATTCGTGCGGCGCAAGCCGACTATTGCGCGTCGAGCGAACGCGCCACGCTTGTCAGCACACAGCTCGTTGATCTGTCGAACTACGGATTCATGACCGATAATTTTCATTTCAGCCAAGTCGGCTATAACATCGTCGGCGCGGATGCGGGCAAGAACGCCGCATATTATGCGATCAACGGGGTTGCGCCCGTATGCGAGCCATACGAGTCGCAGCGCACGCCGTTAAAGACGGGCGGCGCATGGAAAGAAGAAGGCGGCCGCATTGTGATTGCGGCGGCAAGCGCGCTCGAAAATTCGGTATATGCGAGCGCTACCTCGCGGTACGTGGGCGACGTGCGCTATTACTGGCGCCGGTATAACGGTCTGCTCGACGGCGTCGAACAGCGACCCGACAACGGCAAGGACTGGAATACGGGTACGGGGTTCGACCGCGCGCCGCAACTCAATTACACCGTTTCGGTCGAAGAAACGGGGCCCTATTATCTGTACTTTTTGACTTCGCACCCCGATACGGGCGGCAATTCGATGCTGGCCTGTCTCGACGGCAATCCGCTTCTTTCCTGCGCGCTCGGTTCGTATGGTAAAGGAATTTGGCAGTTTGACCCGAGTTGGAAATTCGAAATAGCGACCGCGGGCGAACACACGTTGACGGTGTGCGCCAGAGAGGACGGCATCGTCATCAATCAGATCGTGCTCTCGAAGCGTGCGGACGAAGCGTTCGCCGACAATACGGAGCTGGTCGAAAGCGATCGCTTGCCGATAGAAAAGAAAGGCGCGTTTGTCGAAGTCGGCGGCAAAGTGACGATCGACCTTGTGTCTGCGCTGGAAAACAGTGACGCAGCCAAACACGTCGGCGGAAAGGGACAGAGCAACGGCCAAACGCTCGACTACACGTGGGAGCATGGTTCGAACGGTCGCGGAATGCAAATATTCCCCAAGGATACCATGCAGTGGAAACCCGATTCGGCCGATAAACCGCGCTTGAGCTATCAAGTCGACTTTACGACAACGGGCGACTATTATGCCTACCTGTACGCGAGTTTTACCGACGCGAGTAGCGATTCCGCTATGCTTGGCATCGACGACGCAACGCCTATTGAATTGGCGCGGCCGTTCTCGAGTTCGGGCGCAAATCGGTGGTCGACTGAAACAAGTTGGAAGATCACTGTTCCGACGGTAGGCGTGCATACGTTGCATATCTACGCGCGGGAAAGCGGTGCGAACATGCATAAGCTGTACTTGTCGCAAACGCCGACCGACAGCGTGGGCGCTAACGACCCCGATATCAGTCCGCGTCTCGTCGAGGGGACGCCGACCGAGACCGGCGGCAGGCTGTTTATAAAAACCGACGACAAAACCGTGACTGCCGCAATCGAAAAAGCCGGAGAATATACGTTATATGCGGCGGCGTCGGGCGACAGCGTTTCGGTAACGGTCGGGGAGACCGAACGGACCGAGCAAGTGGCCGCGAACGGTTGGACGAACTTGGGAACATTTACCGCAAATGCCGGAGCGACGCAATTTGCCGTCGAGGGGGAGGTTCGCTACCTGTACGCCGAACATGCGGACAACGCAAACGTCGAGGGGCTGGAAACATTGATACTCGGCGACTCTTATACGCACAAGACATACTGGGCGCAGTTCGACGAGCAGATGGCCGAGATCGGCGCGAAAACGATCGGTGTGTCGGGTTCGGAAGTGGACAACTGGGCGGGACGAGTGTCCGAATTCAATCTGTACGCGCCCCGTAACATTGTTATACATCTTGGCGTCAACGACATCAACCGCGGCGAATCGGGGCAGTCGTGCGGCAATTCGATCATCGGATTTATCCGTGCAATTCAAACGGCATTCCCCGAGACCAAAATATTCTATGTGGCAATCTGCGACAACAACAGCAATCGCGGCAAGTGGTCCGAGTACGCCGTGTCCAACGGCTTGGTACAAGACTTTGCCGCGCGCGAGCAAAGCGTACACTTTATCGATTTCAATACCGAAATGAAAACCCATGCGGCCGAGATGCCCAACAACGGATTCTCCGGTGATAACCTGCATATGAATGCGCAAGGGTACGAGCGGTTTTCGGCGATGATCAAGGCCGCCGTTCGCGCTGCCAACGATTGAAACACGCCCCTTTAAGCCTAGCTTCAACGGAGGAATCTTGAAAGTATGATGAAGAAGAAAATAGCCGCAGCAATCCTTACACTGTGTATATTGTGCTTACCGGGATGTCATAAAAATGAGCAACCGCCCGTAGCGACTGTCGAGCCGACGAGCATTACACTCGATTGTGAGACATTGATGTTTGCGATCGGGGAAACGCATACTTTTACGGCGACCGTGCTGCCCGAAAACGCAACCGACAAATCGGTTTCGTATATGGTTACGGGCGAGGCCGCGACCGTAGAAAACGGCGTTTTGACGGCTGTATCGGTCGGTACGGCGACGGTGACGGCGACTACGGTCAACGAGCTTACCGCTGTATGCGTCGTTACGGTGACGGAGGCCGACGACGGGCAAGAGCAGACCAAAGACGGCTGGATCTATTACGAGGACTTTTCGTCGCGTAAAGCCGTTCCGACGTACTTTGCGCAAGACGTGCAAGGGCTGGGACGCGTCGAACTCGAGGACGGGGCTTTGCGTATGACGACCGTCTACGGCGGGGCAAGCGATCGCGCATTTATGGTCTATTCGTTCAAAACGGCGCTGCCCGAGACGTTTGTCGTCGAGGCGCAAGTTTGTTCCGATAGTTTGGCGTTCGCCAATTTGCTATTCTTATACGGGCTGACCGACAACTACTCGGATACGAGTAAGATCGCGGCGAATGTCGCTATGGATAAAGGCAGTTTCAAAAACAATGCGGGCGCAGGATGGAATACGTCGATCATGCCGTATGACAACGGCGTTTGGTACGAGGTGTCCATGTTGGTCGATACCACAGCGAGTGCCTATTGGTTGACGGTGGATGGCACGACGAGCGGCCGTATGTCGTTTCGCAATCGAAACATCGAGATCCGGACATTGCGGTTCGGATCGGAAACGGCGTGGGCGGACGTAAGCTATCGGCATATCGGCGTGCGTGCGGCAAATCAAGACGATTTTGCGGCGTTGCCGTCTGCGCTCGACTATACGTGCGACTTTGCGGGGACAACCAAACCGCAGGACATCGTCAGTGTCGCGACCGATGGCGGACTGGTCGATTTTTCGACCGACGGACAAGTCGCCTTATCTACGCCGACTTCGGGTACAGCGTCGGTCTCGAAGACGTTTGCGCAGTCGCTTGAAAGAAAGTACGCCGCCGAAGTGACATTCAAAAATCAATCATCGACAGCCAATACCTTTGCTAACGTACTGTTCCTCAAAAATTCCGCGCTCTCCGGAACAGCCGCTAACGTTGTGACGATCGCCGTCGAAAGCGGCAATCTGCGGTATCACAACGGCAGCAAATGGGCGACAGTGCCGTATGATGGCGGAGATATGCGGTTGATCGACGATGCGCAGTACACCGTGCGCGTCGAGTGCGACGGCGAAGCGCAGATATATAAATTGTATATATCGGGCACAAACTACATAAACAGCACAAGCGGTATGCGACCGCTCGGCGATAATATTTTGCTGGGTACATTCCCGTTTCGCAATAAAAACGCCGGCGATCCCGACGCGATCGAGTTGGCGATCGGCGCGGGCAAAAACGGTACGAAATTTACCGTCGAGCGATTGAAAGTGTACGCGCTCGACGATTAGGAAGAGGGAGGCAGTATGAAAAAGATTCGCAACATTTTGACCCTGTTGCTGTGCGCGGCGGTGGCGTTCGCGACGGTCGCCTGTAGCGGCAAGACCGACGGCGACGTCGTTGCCGTGACGCTCGAGACAACGCAGTTGTCCATGAAAACGGGCGATGCGTATAAGCTGGGCGTAACGGTCGAGCCGGCCGGGCAAGCGTTGACTTGGGCGAGCGACGACAGCAAGGTCGTTTCGGTCGCGGGAGACGGCACGGTGCGCGCTTTGCAAGCGGGCAGCGCGGTGGTTTCGGTGACGGCGGGGCGGCACAGCGACTATTGCCAGATCACCGTTTCGGACGGGACGTCGGACACCGTCGACGACGAAGTCAAAGACGAAAAGTATATCTACCGTGAGGAGTTCGACGACCGCACGAGCGTTCCCAACTATTTGCGCACCAACGTTTCGGGCGGCGGCGCACTTTCCGTGCAAGGCGGCGCGATGCAACTGCGCACCGAGGGCAACGGGATCGCGTTCGCTACCTACGTATTCGACGAGGCGCTCTCGGGGAAGATCGTCGCCGAAGCAGGCGTCAAGGTTTCCAGCCGTTCGTTCTCCAATATCCTGTTTTTTTACCGCGGCGAGCAGGGCTTTAACAACGACGACATCATCGCCTGCCTAGGTATGGACGCGGGGCAATTCAAAAATCACGACGGCGGCGGCTGGGGCAATATCGGCCTGGCGTATTCGACCGACACATGGTACAATATTCGCATGGAATTGGATATCGGCGCGGGTCGATACGACCTGTATATCGACGGGCGCAAGTTTTCCCGTTTGCCGTTCCGCAAGACGGGCGACGGGGTCGAGGATCGGATCAAACTGCTGAAGTTCGGTACGGACAAGGAAAACGCGAATTTGACTTACGACTATATCCGCATCTCGCAAGGCAGCGACCAAAGCGCGCCCGAACTCGAGACGAGCCGCACGACCTACCGTATCGGTTTGGACGCGACCGATCGCGTCGTACTCGACTATACGACGGGCGGCAATCCGCGTCCCACGGTCAGCTTGACGCCCAACGGCAACAATCCCGCGGGCGCGAGCATAGCCGACGACAAGCGCACGATCACCTTCGCGCCGGGATCGGAAGGCACCTACAAGTTTACGCTGTCGGCCGAAAACGAATTGGGTACGGCGACCAAGCAAATCACCGTTATCGTCGGCGCCGATTCGAGCGCGCTGCTCGAAACCGACTTTTCGACCGTACCCGACGGCATGACGTTTACTGCCAACAACGGTGCGGCGGTCGTCGAGGACGGACGATTGGTCATGACGACAAACGCAAGCGGTTCGGTACTGACGCAGGCGAGATATGACTTCGGCGAGGCGTTGACCGGCAAGGTGCGCGCAAGTCTGACCGTCACGGTCGGCACAAATGCCTTCTCCAACATACTGTTCCTGTACCACACGGGTACGACGGGCTTTGTCGCAAGCAACTGCACCAACTCGATTGCCGTCGAGAAAGGCATACTCAAATACAACAGCGGCGGGTGGAAGGACATTGCGCCGGTGACGCTCGGCACGGCGTTGGAGCTTGCGGTCGTATTCGATTTCGACAATCATACGTTCGATCTGTGGTTGAATAACGAGAAGAAACTGACCGGCGCGAGTATGCGCAAGTCGTCGGGCGACACGGGCGTACTCATCATCGGTTCGGACAAAGTCGATACGTCGATGGTGTACGACAGCCTGTCGTTCGTCAAAGAAGCGTAGACGGAGGGTAGAGATATGAAGAAACAAAAAAGCATATGGATCGTCGTGCTGTTGGCGTTGACGTTGACGCTTACGGCGACGCTGGCCGCCTGTAGCGAAAAATTGACGCCCAAGCCCGACGAGCGCGACTTTCAACTGATCGACGGCGCGCGCGCGGCGGTCATCTGCGTCGAAGGCACCAACGCCGCCGGCAGCACCGACGGCGATTATCCCGGCGTGGTGCGCGCGGCATACGACTTGCAATCGGATATCGAGACGATCACGGGCGTCAAGCCGGTCGTCACCAAATCGATCGGCGGCTATGCCGACTATGCGATCATCATCGGCACGCTCGAAAAGAGCAAGGCGATCCAAAAGATTGCCGAACTCGGCAAGATCGACGCTGCCGCGATCGAGGGCAAGTGGGAAAGCTACATCGTCGAGAACGTGGCCGACCCGTTCGGCGACGGCAAAGTCAAGACGGCTTTGGTCGTTGCGGGCTCGGACAAACGCGGCGCGATCTACGGCACGTACAGCATCAGCGAGCAACTGGGCATGTCGCCGTGGCATTACTTTGCCGACAGCGTGCCGGCGCATAAGGACAACTTCGTATTGCCCGCAAGCTATAAGGCGGTGGGCGTAGAACCCGACGTCAAGTATCGCGGTATCTTCATCAACGACGAAGAAACGCTCGAGACGTGGGCGCGGGTACTCGACGAGGGCGCGCACTTAGGGCCGAATCTGTACGAAAAGATTTTCGAAATGTTGCTGCGCGCCAAGGCCAATTATCTTTGGCCGGGTATGCACGCCTGTTCGGATGCGTTCTCCGACTATGCGGCCAACCCCGTCAACGCCGACTATTACGGCATTGTCATCGGCACGTCGCACTGCGACATGCTGTTGAGAAACAACCTCAACGAGTGGAGCGCTTTCCAAGCCGAATATCGTAAAGAACACCCCGAAGTAGGCGAAATCGAATACGATTACACGGTCAGCCCCGAGATCATTCGCGAATACTGGCGGCGTTCGGTGCGCGCGAATAAGGACTACGAGGTGCAGTGGACGTTGGGTATGCGCGGCGCGCACGACGATCCGTTCGACGCAAAGAACATCGACCGCGCGCCGTGGTACGGCGACAAAAATATGCTGATGGAGCAGATCATCGAGGACCAGCGCGAGATCCTGCGCACCGAGCTGAAAAATCCCAAGCTCGAGGACGTGTTCATGATGTTCATTCCGTATAAGGAAGTACAGCTGCTGTATAACGACGGCCTCGAAGTACCGGAGGACATCACCATCATGTGGGCGGACGACAACCACGGTTTTATCCGCAATCTGCCCAACGAGGTCGAGCGCGAGCGCAGCGGCGGTCACGGTATTTACTATCATAACTCCTACTGGGGGCCGGATAACGAAAGTTATATGTGGGTCAACTCGATGCCGTTTACCATGATCTACGAGGAGATGAATAAGGCGTATACCTACGGCGTGCAAAAGGCGTGGATTCTGAACGCGGGCGACACGGTGCCGTATATGCCCGAAATCGAGTTTTTCGTCAGTCTCGGCTACGACATGGATCAGTACACCCATGAAAACGTGTTCGATGTGTATGTGACCAAAATGGCCACGCGCGAGTTTGGCGCGGAATATGCGTCCGATATGGTGGAGATCTACAAACAGTATACGCTGCTGACCAACGCGCGCAAACTCGAACAAATGAGCGTCGACTTGTTTTCCGCGGCCTATAACGACGAGGCCGAACGCCGCGCGGCGCAGTATCGATCGCTGTACGAGCTGGCCGAACGCGTCAACGCCGCGCTGCCCGAACGGCAACGCGATTGTTTCTACGAGACTGTGCTGTTTGAAGTGCGGTGCGCCTACTACACCAATCTCGAATTTTATTACGCGCACAAGGGTAACGTGGCGTATGCCCAAGGCCGCAACGCCACCGCATACAACTGCTACAACATGTCCAAAGAGTTCAACCAAAAGCGCAAGGACGAAATTTCGTATTATAACCGTATTTTGAGCCAAGGCAAGTGGAACAAACTGATGGATCCCGAAGTGTATCATTCGCCTGTCATGTCGGGTTTTGCCAACGGCGGGCCGGCGTTCCTTGCGGGCGAGCCGGAAATGGGCGTTGTCGCGGAAGGCGAGCCGGTCGAGCAAGCGGCGTCGGTGCTGTCGTTCGGCAACTATGCCCGCGGCCGCAAATATATCGACGTGTTCAATAAGGGGGCGGGCAGTTTCGACATCACCGTGACCGCCGACAAACCGTTTATCGTCATCGGCGATCATGCCGACACGGTGACCGACGAGGTGCGTATTTGGATTTCGGTCGACTTCTCCGCGCTGGCTTCTTCCGACGCCGGTACGGTGACGATCTCCGACGGAGAGACGACCAAGACGGTGACGGTCAACGCGATCGTCAACGAGTACGAGTTGGGCGAAAAGACATATGTCGAGCAGGACGGTTACGTTTCGATCGAGGCCGAACATTATTCGGCCGAACGCACGAGCGACTTTGCGTACTGGTCGGTCATCAAAGATCTGGGACGCGGCGGCGGAGATATGGTGCGCGCCGAAAGCAAGACGTTGGTCGGCTACGGCGATCGCAATTTCGAGGCGGCTGCGCCGTATCTCGAATACAACGTGTATTTTGCCTCGACGGGCGCGTTCGAGACAGAGGTATACCGTCTGCCCACGCTCAGTTCGCTCGGGCGCATACGGCTGGCCGTGCAGCTCAACGACGGCACGCCGATCATACTCGAGGGCGAAAAGGACTACGGCACCAATAATCCCGCGTGGGAAGAGGGCGTATTCACCCAGATTATCAAGCATAAAACGACTTTGACCGTCACAGAGGCGGGGCTTAATCGCATTCGCCTGTACATGCTCGATCCGTTCATCACCGTCGATAAGTTGGTCGTGTACACGGCGGCAAAACAAGCGTCGTACTTCGGCCCGACCGAAAGTTACAACACCACTTTTAATGTAAACGGCAACGACGACACGGCTTATGCGGGCGTATATCAGTCCAAGTACGTTGTGCCGGAGCAGTACGACATCGCCCGCACCTACGGTAACGGCTACTTTGTCGAGCAGGGCGGCACGGTGTCGATCGAGGCCGAATCGGCCGCGCTGACTTCGACGGGCGTATCGATCCGCGGCCGCTGGATCCCCGCGCGCACCATCGAGGGCTACACCATGCGCACCGAAAAATTGCGCGAGGACTTCGACGGCCGTTGGGAGACCGACGCGCCGAGCATGAACTACGACATGATCGTGTCGGCCGGCACTTATAACGTTTGGGTGCGCCTCAACGCGCCCATGCCGCGCTCGAGCGTGTACGCGATCGGGATCGACGGCAAATATAAGTTCTTGCAGACGAACTACAGCTACAGCGAAGAGGAATCGTTCGTGTGGCGCAAGGCGGGGACGCAACTGAAGATCGACGCGGCGGGCAAGTATACGCTCAACTTCTTCTGTTCGCAGGACGCCATGGTCATCGATGCGATCTATCTCACCAAGTCGGGAGAGACGCCCGATAAAGCGACCTTCCGGCAGTCGCCGCGCACCACCGTTTGGACGGGCAATGTCGCCGATTCGACGGCCGACGCGAAGCTGCGCCAAACGTTACTGACCGCGCTCGAGGGCTTAGACAACTACCACAATATCATAGCGGGCGACGCGCTCGGCGAATACGGCGCGGCCGAAAAAGCGACGCTGATCGAGAAAATGGACATTGCGTATACGCTGCTCAACCTGTTCGGCGGCTTAGTGACTGCCGACGTCGAAACCGCCGTGTGGGAATTGAACGAGGCCAAGACGGCGCTGCTTGCGTCGCGCAACATGGCGGCCGGCGGCACGAACTATCTGCTATACGAGGACTACGACAAAGCGCATACCGGGTTGGCGCCGTTCGGATTCTCTTATCACGATCTGTATCTCTCGCCCGACGTCAGCGTGACGATGGGCGCGGACGGAGAAAAGTTCTTCAATATCCGCACGTTCAACGAACAGCGCAACACCGAACGCGCGCTCGTCTCCTACGCATTCGCACCGCAGGCGACCAAGCTGACCGTCGAGGCGCGCATGAGTTTCAACGAGGCAGAGTGGGGCAAGTTCTATATCTTGAACGAGTACGGCGACAACGCCGTTTGCTTGGCGTTCGAGTTCGCCTATAACCGATATAATTTGGTCGCCTACGACCGCGGCGCGAAAAAGACGGTCGCAGCCTACGAGCGCAACGTTCCCGTCGACGTCAAACTGGAGATCGATGTGGCCGCCAACACCTACGACGTGTCGGTCGCGGGGCAAAAGGTCGCCGAAGGGTTTGCTTTCCGTAACGCGTCCGACCGCGTCGGCGAAGTGATCTTCGGGAGCGCGGCGAGAGACGCCGATATGCGGGTGTACGAACTCAAAGCATATTGAAACGTGCTGTGCGGATAAGTCGGAGAAAAGGAGAGTATTATGAAATTACGTAATTGGATCGTGTTGCTGTTGGCTTGCTGTACGGCGGCAACGTTCGTCGGGTGCGGCAACGAATCCCAAACGCCGCCCGCCAAAAATCCGTCGCTGTCGTTGGCCGTGCAGGTCGAGACGCTGACCGAGGGCGAAAGCAACGCTTTCGTTGCGACGGCCGTCGACGTCGACACGAAATTGGTATACGAGATAGCCAAGGACGGCGGCGAATACAAAGTGTATAAAACGTCCGCCGCCACGACGGTCGCCTACCGCAGTACCGAGGCGGGCAGCTTTTCGGTGCGGGTCAAGACGGAGGACGGCGCGCTCGTTTCCAACGTCTGTTCGTTCACCGTCGTCGAGTACGGCGGCGATACGTTCGGCAAATCGGTGAACGGCGAAAGCCCGACGGCGAACGTCGATCTAAGCGCGGACAGGGGCGAAAACGCCACGCTCGAACATAAGGCCGTCAATGCGGTCACGGAAGAGTACGCCTTTGTCAAGGGCTTCAGCGCCGACAGCTTTTACTTTACGACCGACGTCGACATCGTGACGAACAACGGCGGGGACGCGCATCCCAAGACCGGCATTTTTTGCAAAGCAGGGACGACGTTCTACTATTTCGCGTTCGACGTCAAGCCCCACATGACGGGTGACGAGGTCGTTTTCGTCAATTCCACGGCATCGGGCTGGGGCTGGCCGGGGACGGTGTTCCACGAAGCGCCGTCGTTCAGAAACGGCGCGACGCGGGTCAAAAACACCATGGGCATGTTGCGCAAGAAGGGGACGTTCTACCTGTTTATCAATGCCGAATGTATCGGCAAAGTCGAGGCAAGAGGCTTGATTGCCGCCTCTACCGTGGGTACGTTCACCATGGGGCAAAACGCGATCTATTCCGACTATGCCTGCCACGCAGAGGGCAGCGAGGCCTATACCGCCGCGCTTAAGAAGGCCGAGGAAGTTTGGGGATAAAATAAGGACAATAAAAAGGAACGAGACGCGGATCGGCATCTCGTTCTTTTTTATGCGTTTTCGATCGTGCGGCTATCGTTCGCTGTCCGCTTGGTCGGCCTTGGGGGAAATGCCGAACCGTTTGAGATACAGGCGGTAAAACGCCGAATAGTCGTTGAATCCGCATTGCAAATACGCGTGCGTTGCGGGGACGCCGCCGCGGATCAAGCTGCGCGCCGAAACCAAACGCTTGCCGACGATGTAGTCCCACGGCGAAAATCCGGTCGCTTTCTTAAACTGTCGGTTGAGTTGCGACACGCTGACATACAGATCGGCGGCGATCGTTTGCACCGACAGCGGGTCGAACAGATGCACGTTGATGTAGTCGGCGGCTTCTACGGCCAACGACTTCGCGGGGGGGGGGTATCGGATCGCTCTTTTTGCGCGTAAACGCGCGATTGATCTCGTGTAAGAGCGCAAACAAATAGGCGGTGACCGTCAGGCGGTCGCCTTTGGTCGAATCGGGCGTTTGCATGGCGGACAACAGTTTTTGCGGGTGGATGGTAAAGTCGGAAGCGCAATACACGTTTTGTTCGCCCAAAGGCCGGTCGTTAAAGGGTGCGAGCAACTTGTGCGTCGGGTCTATGTTGTCTAGCAACTCTTCCGAAAAGTTGATCGTATACCGTTCATACGGCTCTTGCGCCAAAATGGTGATGCAATGCGATTCCATCGGGCGAATCAGGATCATGGTGTCGGGCAACAGCGGATAGGTCGCCGTTTCGACGGTACAGCTTGCCGCGCCGCCGATAAAGTATAGGATCTCGTATTGATCGTGAATGTGCATGTAAAAAGGATCGTGCGTCGGTTTTTCGTCGGTCAAATGTCGGAACAGCAGTTGCGGATCTTCGTACACGTTGTATACCGCCATATTGTCTCTTTCCTCCCCGTTTGCAGCCATATCGCGCCGCCGTGCCATTATCGATAATGCGATTGTGCCGACAAGTGCGCCGAAAATATATTTTGCTACGGATAGTATACCACACTGTGCGCAAAAATGCAATATAACGAGCGCAAGATTGCAATTGATTTGTAAATTCGCTTATATTATAATTTTTGTATAGTAGTCAACATACAGCCTAATCGGCGCGGTTTCTCCGTGCCGAGGGCAAAAAACAACCGAAAGGGGTGGACAATGAAGAAAAAATTGTTGCTTTTGGTTCTGGCGCTTGTCTGCGCGTTTTCCGTAGTCGCTTGCGGCGAGGGCAATACGCCCGTTACGCCGCCCGACGGCGATACGAAAAAGCCGGCGGAAAGCATAGTGCTGGATCATCAAACGCTCGCACTCAACGTCGGCGGCAGCGAAACGCTGACGGCGACCGTGACGCCCGGCGACACGACCGACGCGGTCGTTTGGTCTACGGACGACGACGCGATCGTAACCGTCGCAAACGGCCGCGTGACCGCTGTCGGCGCAGGCTCGACGACCGTCACGGCTACGGCGGGCGACGTGTCCGCGACCTGTGCGGTCACTGTCACCGCGCAAGGCGAACCCGATCCCGAACCGAAACCCGCTACGGCGATCGCGCTCGACAAAAAGTCGCTCGCACTCAACGTCGGCGCCAGCGAGACGCTGACGGCAACCGTGACGCCCGGCGACACGACCGACACGATCAACTGGTCGTCGAAAGATCCGACCGTCGCCAAAGTGGCGGGCGGCGTGGTCACCGCCGTCGGCGCGGGGTCGACCGAGATCGTCGTCAAGGCGGGGGACGTGGCCGACACATGTACGGTCACCGTCGAATCGGATATACACGAAGAGGACGGGTATATTTGGTACGAGGATTTCTCCGCGCGCGACGAAGTGCCGGCCTATTTGCACATCGACAAAGCCGACGGGGACAGCGCAACGATCACGGAAGAAGGACTTGCCATAACGACCGGCAGTACATCCGGCCGCAAAGTGTTCGTCGAACATACGTTCGATGCCACGCTCACCGGTACGGTGCGCGTCGAGGCCAAAATTAAATTTACCGACGCGCAAGCGTTCCATAACATTCTGTTTTTCATGACCGAGAGCGGCGAAACGGCGGCCGCTATTGCCGTCAATGCGGGCGAGTATCACAACCGCACCGCGGCGGGCAAGTGGGGCAATAAACTGTTTGACTGCCCCGCGGGCGCGTGGCAGGAGATCGAACTGATCTTACACACCGACACGGGCAAGCTCGATCTGTATGTCGGCGAGCAGTCCGTCAAGGATCTGCCGTTCTGCGACGGCGGCGACAAAAAAGACCAAATCAAGAGGTTCCGCACCGGCGGCGACAAAGAGAATATCGGCATGGTCGTCGAATATTTCAAGATCGGCAATGTGACCGCGCCCAAACTGTCGGTCACGCAACCCGACGCCCCGATCGATCTCGATGCAGACGGCGCGGACGGCGCGTTTGACTTAAAGTACGAAGCAACTTCCGACATGGGCGCTGCGCCGGACTATTCGGTCACTTGCGATCAGGAAACGGGTTGGACGTGGATCGAGAACAATCGGAGCGTGCGGTTCTCCGCCGCCGGTACATACGAGTTCACCGTGACGGCGACCGACAAATACGGTTCGAGCGCGGACACGATTACCGTCGAAGTGACCGGCGCGCAGACCGCCCCCGTGATCACATTGACGAGCGAGACGGAAAAGTCGGTTTCGTTGCAAGCCGATGCGACGTATACGTTTGCGTATACGGTTGTCGGCTCGCCCGTGCCTACGGTCGAAATGACTTGCTCGCGCGAGGACTACGTATTCGACGCGGCGACTAAGACGGCTACGTTCTTCGCGGCGGGGGTCTATATGTTCACCGTGACGGCCGAAAACAGCGTCGGTACGGATACCCAAACGGTCACCGTCACCGTGACCGACCGCTACGCCCGTCCCGACCCGATCCCCGCAGATAAAACGGTGTACACCAATGACTTTACCACGTCGGACGGCATCGGCAATATTGCCGACGATACGCAAGGGCAAGGCGCGGTTTCCTATGACGACGGCACTATGCACATTACGACCGGTTCGTTCGGCGGTAGCCAACGCAATTATTTGTTCGACATGCCGTTCGGCAAAACGCTTTCGGGCATGAACGTTGTCGAGTTGGATTTTGTGATCGGACACGACGGAGATGCCGAACGGTTCACCAATCTGATGTTCTTAATGTCGCAAGACGCGCCGGCCGGCGATCAGCCCGCAGCCTGCGTCGCGATCCTCAGCAACAGACTTGTTGTGCATAGCGGCACGAATCGGCCGAACAATCCCGCAAACAACTGGTACGATGTAAAACTGTGCGGGTATAACGTGGGTATCCAAAAGGGTGTGACGTATACGTTGCGCGCGGTCATCGACACCGCCAACAATGTCTTGCACTTGTACATTTCAGGCGAGATGATCAATTTGTTGAACGCCGATCAGAGTATACAGGCGGCGCAAACGCTGGAGAGCGAAGTGTATTTGGGAACATATTTGTTCCGACACTTCAATCGTTCGATCGGCATGTTGCGTACCGGAACCAATCGCGAAACGGTCGACTACGCCATCGATAATGTCAAAGTGTATCAAGTCAGTCCCGCACTCACCGTAAGCGAGCAAACCAAGACGATCGAAAACTTCGAGGGCAGCGCGACGTATACGCCGAACTTCACGGCCGAACAGGGCGCGACCGTAACGATCGCTTGCGCGGGCGCGACGGTGGGCGAGAATAACGCGATCACGTTTACCAAAGTGGGCGCCTATACGGTGACGATCACGGCAAGCAACAGCTACGGCGATACCGTGGCGACGGTCGCGGTGATCGTGAAAGACGGGCAAAACTATTGCAACGTCGATTTCACCCAAGACAAGAGTACCGAGCACATAACGGGTAAAACGAGTGCAAGTTACAACGGTTCATACGAATTTAACGACGACGGATTGCGTATGTACACCGCGGCGAGCAGCGGACAATCGATCTTTTATAAATACGACATGGGCGAACGGTTGACGGGCGTCGTAACGACCGAAGTCGGCTTTATGGTTCCCGAGGCCAACAATCACATGATCAACCTGTTGTTCTGGTTTGATTCGATGACGGCGGGGAGCAATCAGCCGACCAATTACGCGATCGAGAAAGACGAGACGCTCCGCGGCAACAATTCGGCAGTCGGCGGAAATTGGAATACCGCGATGAGTTACGACGGCAAAAAGATTCACTTTATCGGAGGGCAGAAATACACGCTCAAGGTCATACACGATTTCGATAACAACCGCGACTATGTATATCTGATTTGCGACAAAGTCGATTTGGACGGTGTGGCGACGGACATCAACGGCGAGATCTATCTGGCTACATATCCGTTCCGCAATGCCGATAAGCCCGCGCGCGTTCTTTCGATCGGTATCGACAATAAGGCAAATGTCGACTTTACGCTCACGCACGTCAAGGTTTACAAATCGGCGTTGCCCGAGCAAGCATAATAACACGCTAGTACCATAACGGCGGACAAATGAACGACAAGGCCGCTTGATGCGGCCTTTGTTGTGCGAATTTTCGGTTTTAAAAGAGGCTTTCAAGAGGTTTTATGCTACGATTGAGCGCATTTTCGGACGAGGCGGCCGCCGGCCTGTCGGGGCAAATTCAGGCGCTGCGGCGCAACGCGATCACGCGTACCGAACTGAGGAGCGTGGACGGCAAAAGCGTCGTTGCGTTTACGCCCGCCGAGGCCAAACGGATATGGACACGCTTGAACGACAGCGGCATTGCGGTATGGGCGATCGGCTCGCCGCTCGGCAAAGTCGACCTATCCGCCGTCGACGACGCGTACTTCGATACGGTCAAACGGGTATGTGAACTGGCGAACGTGTTTTGCACCGATAAGGTGCGCGTATTCAGTTTTTTTCACGCCTACGACGCGCGGGGAAAGGTGCTTGACACCATGCGCGCCATGGTCTCGGTCGCCAAAAGGTTCGGCGTGACGCTGTACCACGAAAACGAAAAAAAGATATACGGCGACACGGCCGCACGGGTGGCCGATCTTATGGATAACGTCGAAGGCCTCAAATTCGTATACGATCCCGCCAACTTTTTGCAAGCGGGCGAGGCGGCGACGGATACCCTGCCGCTGGCCGCGCGGTGCGACTACTACCACATCAAAGACGTAGTAGCGGCTACGGGCGAGCTTGTACCCGCAGGGTGCGGCGACGGCGCGATCGACCGCCTGTTGCAAACGATACGGGACGAAAGCGTATTGACGATAGAACCGCATTTGGCCGTGTTCGACGGGTACGACCGGATCGACGGCGAGGCAATGCAGCACCGTTACGTATACGACGACCGCGGGGCGGCGTTCGATGCGGCGGTACGCGCGGTCAAACGTTTATTGGGCGAATATATGTAAAAAGGAGAGAAAACCGCAACTATGAAAACAGCCGTTATCGGACTGGGCGTCATCGGGCGCGTGCATGTCGACGTACTCGATAAAATGGGCAATCGACCTGCCGCGGTTTGCGACGTCGATGCGGAAAGAATGTCCGTTTGTCCCCAAGCCGCGCAGTATTCCGATTATCGCCGTATGCTGGTCGAGGTAAAGCCCGACGTCGTGCATGTGTGTACGCCGCACGACCGCCACGCCGATATGATCGTCGACGCGCTCGAACGCAATATCAATGTTCTGTGCGAGAAACCGCTTTGTATCCGCCGCGAGGACATTCCGCGCATACTGGCCGCCGAAAAACGGTCGAAAGCGATTTTGGGCGTATGCTTGCAAAATCGATATAATCCCGCCAACCGATATGTCAAACAGTTCCTTGCCGACAAAACCGTTTTGGGCGGCGTGGGAAACGTCGTTTGGCACCGCGACGCAGCCTATTACCGCGCCGACGCGTGGCGGGGAAAGCGGGCGACCGAGGGCGGCGGCGTGCTGATCAATCAGGCGATCCATACGCTCGACCTGCTCGAATGGTTTATCGGCGAGCCGCAATACGCTACGGCGTCGGTATCCACGCTGCGCTTGCAAAAGGAGATCGAGGTAGAGGATACGGCGGCCGTCCTATATACAGGCGGCGCGAACTTCACCTTTTTCGCCACCAACGGCAGCGCCGTCGAGTTGCCCGTCGAGATCACGCTCAAGACGGAGAACGAGCATATCAAAATATGCAACGACACCGTCATCGTCAACGGCGAAGTGGCGCGGTACGAACAGGCGACGCGCGTGCTGGGAAAAAGTTGCTACGGCACGGGACATGAGGGGCTGATCGCCGATTTTTACGATTGCGTCGCCAACGGGCAAACGTTTTGGATCGACGGCGCCGAAGGCGCGAAGGTGGTCAAACTGGTGTTGGCGGCATACGAGAGCGGCGGCAAAAAAGTTTCGGTCGAGGCGTAAAGCGATCGAACGCAGAAGGAGAAGAGGAGACAGCGCTATGCGAGAACATGCGAAGTATTGGATCAGACCGTTTGTCGTACTTCTGTGCGCGGCGGCCATGCTTTTGGGGCTTGCGGCCGTTGCGCCCGTGCGGGCATGGGCGGCGACGTCGGTGGGCAACGTGACGGCGAGCGACGAGGAGGGCAATGTTTTGACGTTCGATTGCGGCGAAAACCGGGTTAAAGTCGAATTATGTACGCCGCGCACGGTGCGCGTACAACTGTCGCAAAGCGGCGCAAACGGCTATCGCCCCGCCGATCCGCAATATTATATGGTGCAAAAAAACGCTTGGCCGAAGGTCGAGCGCACGATCGAAACGCAGGGCGACACGGTGACGGTGCGCACGGCGGCTATGGAAGTCCGCATCAAAAAATCGCCGTTTCGTATCGGCATGTACGACCTTAACGGCAATCTTTTGAGCAAGGACACCGACGGCATGGGCATGTACACCGACGGTGACACGGTGGGCGTCAAGCGCGAAGAGGGCAAGCTACATGCCGGCGGGATCTTCGGATTCGGGTCGGGCGACCACGGCCGCCGCGACAGCCTAAACCGCTACGAGCGCGACTTTAACGAGTTTACTATGTCGCACGGCCGCCTGATCGCGCCGTTCTTTATGAGTACGGTCGGCTACGGCACTTTCCTCAATACCATCGAGACCGACACGGTGTTCTATAAGCGCGGCGGCGGGTTCCAAACCAAAGGCTACCTCGACTATTTCTTTATGTACGGTCCCGACTTCAAGACCATACTCAACGAGTATGCCGAGATCACGGGGCGCATGGAGCTGTACGGCAAATGGGCGCACGGCTTTATGCTCAGCAAGTACGGCAATGACAACGCTACGCAGGCCGAATTTTTGCAGTGGTTGCACCGTCTGCGCGACGAAGGCTATCCGACCGATTGCTATGTATTCGATTACGGTTGGCGCGGCGACGTGGCCGACAACGGCGGCAACCAAACGGGCGCGGGCGAGAAGTGGGGCAAACAGATGTGGTCGAACGACGTCACCAAGTTCCCCGATCTCGAGGCCATGTTCCGCGAGGCGGACGCACTCGGTTTCCGCGTGGGCTTGCACAACAACGCCGGCACGCCCGAGGCCTCCGGCGGCGATAAACTGTATTTGCCCGAATACGAAAAAAAGTGGGTACAGTCGTATATGGACAGCGTGATCACCACGGGCTACGGCGATTGGTTCTGGCCCGACGAGTTCGACGTGTTAGGCTCCAACACCGCGCCCACGTTCTCCGCAAAAGGCGCGTTCGAGGCATGGCAAGCCTATACCGACGCGTCGCGTCCCATGTTTATCACCCGCGGCAGTTACGGCGGCCAGCACTTCGCCACGGCATGGTCGGGCGACATCAATAACACGCCGGAAGAGTTGGCCTATCAGATCGGCTACAGTATCGACGCCGGACTTGTCGGCTATTGGGCGACCTCGCACGACCTCGGCGGTTTCATGAAACGCCCGAACGACGAGCTGTATACCCGTTGGGTGTCCGAGTTCGGCGCCTGGAACGGCATCATGCGCGCGCACGGTCACGACGGCCGCGAGCCTTGGACGTTCGGCAAAACGGCGCAGGACACGCTCAAGAGCAATTTGAAAACGCGCTACGCGCTGTATCCGTATATTTATACGATGGCGTGGCAGGGCTACAGCCAAGGCGTACCCATGATGCGCGCCATGCTGTTAGAGGACGGCAGCCAGTGGAATCCCGACGCGTGGACGCTCAATAAACAGTATTATTTCGGCGATTGGTTTTTGGTCGCGCCCGCGTCCGATACCTCTGATACGGTGGTGTCGGTGTGGTTGCCGCCGCAGACGACCTGGTACGACTACAAGACGGGCCTGCGGTACGAGGGCGGCGCAAGCGGTAAGACGATCCGCGTGGCAGCCGCGCTCGAGGACATTCCCGTATTTGTCAAAGCGGGCGCGATCGTACCCATGGGACCCGACGTAAACTATGCCGACGAAAAGCCGCTCGACCCGCTGACGCTCGACATCTATCCGCGCGGCACGACGACCTACACGCTGTTTGAGGACGACGGCGAAAGCCGCCGCTACATCACCGAGAACGCGTACACGACCACCGATTACACCTGCGTGCAAGACGGCGCGAACGTCTCGTTCGTTATCGGCGCGCGCAACAACCGCAACGCGGCGGCCTTTACGCCGCAGGATCGGTCATACGTTCTCAAGTTCAACCACATGTCCGCCGTGCGCGGCGTAACGCTCGACAAGATCGCGCTAAATAAGGCCGACACGCTGGCCGCGTTCAACGCGGCGGCAAGCGGATACTTTGTCGACGGCGTGACGCTGTACGTCAAAATGCCCGACACCGGCAAAGAAATGACGATAGCGATCGATTCGGACGGCGTTGTCGAACCCGAATTGGGACAAGAGAATCAGGGCGTACCGCCGCAACGCATCGGCGACAGCGACGTGTACGAGGTCGAAAACGCCCTGCTGGGATCGGAAAGCACGGTCGCGGCCGTGGCGACGGGCTGGAAAGGCTACACGGGCAGCGGCTACGCGGGCGGCACGGGTACGGTCGGCGGTTGGAAGAACGCGGGCGATACGCTCGATTGTAAATTGAACATCGTGCGCGCCGGTATATACGATCTTTCGCTGCGCCTTAACTGCGGCAAAAAGAGCCTAAACGATACCGCGACGCGGCGGGTCGGGCTGTACTTCGACGGTGACAAGAAAGGCGAAATATCTTTCAAACCGTCCGACACGTGGGGCAGTACCGACAGCGGCGCGTGGCGCACGTTCGATCTTAAAAACGTAGCCTTGGCGGCGGGATTGCAAACGCTTTCCATTCGTGCCGAGACTGCGGGCAATTTCCACCTCGACAGCGTGGCGTTTGTCCGACACGACACCTCGCAGGACGCGTTTGCGCCCGTTACGGCCGACAAGGCTACCGTGCTGAACGGCGTAACGCTTGTGTCCGAGGGCGACGACATCTATTTGCACGCGACCGCCGACAAACAGTGGGCGCAGTTCGACGAATTAAAGGGCGACAATCGCGGCGGGCTTGTCGCGCGCGTTTCAAGCACGACGGGCGGCAGTATCATCGTGTACGAAAACGGCGTGGGCGATAAGATTTTGGCGACGGTCGCATTGCCGACCGACGGGGCGTGGCATGAACTTGCGGTGTTCTCCAAAAATACCGACGTGGCGACAAGCAACATATTCTTCGAGTTCAACGCCCCCGAATCGGGGTCGCTCGACGCTAAATTGTCTTGGTTCAAGTTTGTGCGCAAGGTCGACGCGTTTGCGCCGATCGCCGCCGTATCGGCTGACGAGCGCAACAATATCAACGTGCGCGACAACGCGCTGGTCAACATCTACAACGGCAGTTGGGCGCGCTTTGCCGATCTCGATTTCGGCGAGGACGGCGCGGCCACCGTGCAGTTGACCGTAGGCGTGGGCAAGGCGGGCGGCACGGCCGAGATCTATATCGATTCGATCGCAACGGGCAACAAAATCGCCGACATTGCGATCACCAACACGGGATCGTGGTCGACGCGCCGCGCGTTCTTGGCCGCCTGTAGACGGGTCACGGGCGTACACGATGTGTTTGTACGCTTTACGGCGAGCGGCGGCGACGCGATCTGCGACTTCACCGAACTCAAATTTTCCCGCAATGCGGTGTCGATTCTGACCGAGGTGATCGGCGGTACGGCTACCGTGCAGACGGGCGACGTGACGGCGGCGGCTGGTACGACGGTCGGCTTCCAAATCGTCGGGATAGCAAGCGGTTTCGAGGTGCAAAGCGTGACCGCCGTCGATGCGGCGGGCAATGCCGTAGCGATCGAAACGCTGTCGGCGGGCGTGCGGTATTCGCTGGTCGTGCCGCAAAACGCGCCGGTCAAGATCACCGTAACGCTGAAAGAAAAGTTGCCGCTCGTCGGCGCGTCCGCCGTACTCGAACTGGAAGAGGGGACGGGACGCACCAACGACGCGGGTACGGCTGTGCGCGTCGATAAAGAATGGTTCGGCTATACCGGTTCGGGCTATACCGCCGGGTGGAAAACGGTCGGCGACTATGTGGAAATGCGGGTCGAGGTCGAAAAGAGCGGTCTGTACGCTTTGACGCTACGCGGTGCGGCGGGCAAGAAAAACGATCCGCGCTACGACAATTCGCCGCGCACGGGCGCGCTGTATATCGACGGCGTGCGCACGGCCGACTTCGGTCTTACCGTGCAAAACGGTTGGGGCGACTGGATCGACTATGCGTTCGACAACCTGCGGCTTTCGGCGGGCAAACATACGATCAAGCTGACGGCGGAAGGCGCCGTTAACCCTGGGAATTTCAACCTCGACAACCTGACCGTGACGCGGCTGACAGACGAAACGCAGCTTATAGAAACGGTCGCGGCGGCCAAAGCGTTGCGGCAGGACGACTATCAAAGCGGGTGGGGCGAATTTACCGCGGCGCTCGAGGCGGCCGAAACGCTGTTGGAAAACACCGCGGCCACGCAAGCGCAGATCGATGCGGCGTATGAGACGCTGGCCGAGAAGCAGCGCGCGCTTGTGCCTGTCGAAACCGACCCCGATCCCGACGACGGCGTCAACGGCAACACGCCCGACGAAAACGCGCAAAAGGGCTGCGGTTGCGGCGGCGCGGTCGGCACGGCAAGCGCGCTGCCGGCTTTGACGCTACTATGCGCCGCCGCCGTAACGCTTGCCCGCAAACGTCGCACCATTTAACGCGCTCATCATATTTCTCCTTATAAAAGACGACTTTTCCCAAGGGAAGAGCCGTTCTTTTTTTGCTTGGGATTCTTGACAATGTTTTGGGCGGGTGATACAATACAAACGTACATTTTATATGGGAGTAAAGTATGCACAGATATGACGATTGCGGTTTGATACAAGACGGCAGGGTGGTCGCTTTCAGAGCGGCTAACGGTTTTGATGGCAATATAATCATTCCCGACGACGTTACCGAAATAGGCAACCGCGCCTATGAGGTAGCGTTTTGCGGTATCAAAAAGGTGTTTATTCCGTCGTCGGTCAAACGGATCGGCGAAAGGGCGTTTGCCTGTTGCGAACGGTTACTGGAAATCGAGATCCCCGCCGGCGTCGAAGTGATAGGCAAAGAGGCTTTCAGCGATTGCCACAGTCTTAAAAAGGTTTATATTTCCGAAACGGTGACGTCGATCGGACCCGGCGCGTTTGACGACTGCGGCGATATAGAGGAAATCACCGTAGCGGAAAACAACCCCGTATACCGCAGCGCGGGCAACTGCCTGATCGATAAAAAGAAAAAAACGTTGATCCGCGGCTGTAAAAACAGCGTGATACCCGCCGACGGCAGCGTTACGGTCATCGGGGCAAGCGCCTTTTCCAACAACACCGCACACCCCAGAAACCATGTGCACAGCAAAGGCAGTTCGGAAATCGTTATCCCCAACGGTATAACAAAAATCGGCAAGCGCGCTTTCGATTTTAATTACGAACTGGAAACCGTGGTCATGGCGGACAGCGTGAAAACCATTGAAAAAGACGCGTTTTCGCGTTGCGGCAAGCTCAAAAGCGTGCAATTCGGCAAAGGTATCGAAACCATAGGCGACAACGCGTTCTATTACGCGTGTTCCTTAGGCGTGCTGCATTTACCCGACAGCGTTAAAAAAATAGGCGCATACGCCTTTTTCAACAGCGGCGTTCAGCGTGTAGTCATGGGGAAGAACGTTCAATCGATCGGAAAAAACGCCTTCAACGGTTGCCAAAAGCTGACCGAGTTGACTTTTTCCGGCGGCCCCGAAGAGATCTGCGACAGCGCGTTCCACTACTGCAAGGCGCTCGAAACCGTTACTTTTTCGGATAGCCTCAAGATCATCGGCAAATGCGCCTTTTACGGTTGCGACCAACTCAAAAACTTGACTTTCAAAAACGGACTCGAGACAATCGGCGAAAGCGCGTTCGAATGCTGTAGTCGGCTTCAAAGCATCGAAGTGCCCGACAGTGTCAAATACATAGGCGCCGAGGCGTTTGCTTACTGTGAAAAGCTCGCCTCGGTCAAAATGCCGGCCAGCGTGGATTTTATGGGTAGCAGCGTGTTTAGAGCTTGCCCCGTAAAAGTTGCCGAACCCAAAAAAGTGGGCGCAGTCGGTTTTGAGATCGCAAACAACGAACTGATCAAATATAAAGGTACGGCCGGGAACGCCGTCATTCCCGACGGCGTTACGAAAATTGCCGCCAAAGCGTTTTTCAGAAAGAAAAATCTCGAGAGCATAACCATTCCCGCCAGCGTCACCGCCATCGCGAACAGGGCGATCGAAGGCTGCGGCAATCTCAAATGTATCCATGTAGACAGCGCAAACACGGCATACCGCTGCGTAGGCAACTGTTTGATAGACGTCAAAAAAAAGTCGGTCGTATACGGTTTTACAGACAGCGTGATACCCGACGACGGTAGCGTCAACGGCATTGCGGCCAATGCGTTTGCGGGGATCGAACTGACCGAGGCGAGCATTCCCGACGGGGTGAAAACGATCGGCGCGAACGCTTTTAAGGGCTGTACGAGTTTGAAGCGGCTTACGCTGCCCGATACCGTGAAATCTATCGGCCCGAGCGCGTTCAAATACTGCAAGGCGCTCGAAAGCATTACCGTTCCGCTAAAAGTTACTTCGCTTGGCACCGAGGCGTTCGCGGAGTGTACGGCGCTGACCGAAATCAATTTCAACGCAGAGAGCGATGAAGTGTCCGTCAACAGCGCGTTTGACAGCGCGGGCAAAGATACGTCGGGCGTCGTATTGCGTATAGGCGCAAAGGTAAAACGCATTCCCGACTCGTTGACAATGCCGCAGGATAAGGAGCGGACCCCCAATATTATCCGCGTCGATTTTGCCGAAAACAGCGTTTGCGAAAGCATAGGCTCCTATGCGTTTTGGGCGTGCCATATGTTAAAAAGCGTAAATCTGCCCGAAAGTGTGACGGAGATAAAAAGGGACGCATTCCACGGATGCGTTGCGTTGGAATACATCAATTTTCCCGAAAATATGACGGCAATCGGCGCTTACGCGTTCTACGAATGCAAAAGTCTGAAAGAGATCTATATTCCCGCAGGCGTGACCAAACTGGTATCCGTATTCGACGGCTGCGGCGGCTTGGAACGCATAACCGTGACGGAAGGCAACCCGGTGTTTCACAGTTCGGGCAACTGCCTGATCGAAACCGAAAGCAAAATCCTGTTGCGCGGCTGCAATAACAGCGTCATCCCTTCGGACGGCAGTGTGGTACGCCTGAATAATTATTCTTTTGATGCGTGCGACAAACTCGAAAGTATCTTGATTCCCGACGGGGTCGTTGAAATTTACAACAACGTGTTCAAGCAGTGCGCCCGTCTCAAAAGCGTGACGATCGCCAAAACGGTTACGTATGTTTGCAACCCGTATTTTGAAGATTGCAGTTCGCTGATTCAAATAACGGCGTCGAAAGAGTTGCTCGAAAAATACGATTATTTCGGATTCAAAGGAAAAGAGTTCGGCTTGAAAAACCGGCGTGTGGAATATTCGTTTATATAGAAATTGTCACACCGAGAAGCGGGAAGCGAAAGTTTCCCGCTTCTATCTTTTGCAAGAAACCGCTATGCGGCAAGCGCAGGCACGCGCAACCGATCAATGTGCAAGAAAGTAGCAGCGGTCGAAAAAAATCTTTAAAAAATTTAAAAAAGTGAGCCTCTGCGCTTGACGGGGGGGGGTAATGTGGTATACTCTTTTCGGATTTGCGGATGGTCGCAAAAATTTACGGGAGGAGGATTTTCCGAAAATGAAGAAGGTAGCAAAGGTATTGGGTGTGGTGGCCGTGGCGGTGTGTATGTGCCTGTCGCTGGCGGCGTGCGGTAAGGTCGAGGGCAAGTATGTCGGTAGCAAGACGCTCGACGAACGCTATACGGTCACAATGACGATCGAACTGAAGAAAGGCGACGAATGCGAGATGACGATGACCATTTCGGCAGAAGGCGAAGAGGGCGAGAGCGAGACGGCAAAAGGTACATACAAAGTCGAGGGCGATACGATCACCATTACGATCGACGGCAATTCCCAAACGTTCGACTACAAGAAAGGCAAATCGATCACGTACAAAGAGGGCGGCGAAACGCTTGAATTGAAGAAGTAACGCGCGTCGCCTTTAAAAGCGACAAAGAAAAAGACAGCGGCGCTTTACCGTAATTCCCACAGGGAATTTAATAAAACGTAAATAAAAAGATTTAGGCATAGCGTTAAGCTGTGCCTTTTCTCTGCTTTTTTTGTGTACGAATTATGCTACTCGTAGCATAGTGAGATATAGATATGTTTTATATTTGCCGCAAAATTCAATCGGTTGCGTTCTTTCATTTTTCGTGATATAATGATTGTACGATAAACAATAATTTAACGGAGATTTTAATATGCTTACAACAG
>JAAVYI010000023.1 GCA_022791055.1 Clostridia bacterium
ATAGAAAAAGCACAAGGCGTTTCAACCTTGTGCTTTTTCCTTACCTTTCAGCGATAAAACCCGCATACCCGTTTACGAATAGATATTTCGGGTTCAATCTCTGTCGTTTCTGGTGCCCAAGACCGGACTCGAACCGGTACGGTGTTTCCACCGAAGGATTTTAAGTCCTTTGCGTCTGCCATTACGCCACTTGGGCTGATATTGGAGGCACCACCCGGAATCGGACCGGGGAATAAAGGCTTTGCAGGCCTCTGCCTTACCGCTTGGCTATGGTGCCTTATTGGAGCGGAAGACGAGATTCGAACTCGCGACATTTGCCTTGGCAAGGCAACGCTCTACCACTGAGCCACTTCCGCATATTTACCGTTGCGCCCTCACATAAGGTGCCTTTATACTATACCAAATCACGCGTCAAAAAGCAAGGAAATTGCAACGGTTTTTTAAAAATTCTTATATTTTTTTCTTACACCTTGATCTCGGCGGTCACATGCAGCGCGTCGCTGTTCTCGTCTAAGATAGGACGGATTTCCGCAGCGATAAATTCTTCTACCTGTTGCGGCGCACGGCCGATAAAATTCTTCGGATCGAGCAGCCGATCGATTTTGCCGTGAATGGCCTTAAAATGCGCATCCTGCTTGATACGGTCGATCAAATCGTTGTCTTCCCCATCCTGCTTGACGCGCTTGGCGCTTTCCATCGAATGCTTGCGAATCAGTTCGTGCAACTCTTGCCGATCGCCGCCGTGCTTGACGCATTCCATCAAAATGACTTCTGTGGACATAAACGGCAGTTCGGCCATAATATGTTTGTAAATCGTTTTGGGATATACCACCATATTTTCCGCCACGTTCAAATACAGATTGAGTACACCGTCAAGCGCCAAAAATGCTTGAGCGATTGTGATTCGCTTGTTGGCGCTGTCGTCGAGCGTGCGCTCGAACCACTGCGTCGACGATGTGATCGCCTCGTTGACGGGCAAAGAAATAACGAAACGCGCCAAGCCGCAAATACGTTCGCTGCGCATCGGGTTGCGCTTGTATGCCATAGCCGAAGAGCCGATTTGCGTCGACTCGAACGGTTCTTCCATTTCTTTCATGTTTTGCAAAATGCGCAAATCGTTTGCGAACTTATAGGCGCTTTGGGCGATCTTCGACAGCATACAAACAACGCTGTAATCGAACTTGCGCGAGTATGTCTGTCCGGTCACGCCATACGTAGCCCCTACGCCCATTTTTTCGGCCACTTTCTTTTCGAGCGTTTTGACCTTTTCATGGTCGCCGTCGAACAGGCTCAAAAAGCTGGCCTGCGTTCCGGTCGTCCCCTTGACGCCCCGCAGCTTTACGGTAGATAACAGGTGTTCCAAATCGACATAATCGGATTCCAAATCCTGTAGCCACAGCGTTGCGCGCTTGCCGACCGTCGTCAACTGCGCGGGTTGCAAATGCGTAAATCCGAGCGTAGGTAAATCCTTATAGGCCAGTGCAAATTTGGTCAAGCGGTCGATGACGGCGACCAACTTGGTTTTGATCAGCAACAGTGCGTCGCGTATCGTTAAGATCTCGGCATTGTCGGTCACGTAGCAGCTTGTAGCGCCTAAGTGAATGATCGGCATCGCCGACTTCGCTTGCGTGCCGAATGCGTACACATGCGCCATGACGTCGTGACGCACTTCATGCTCGCGCGCTTCGGCCACCTCGTAATTGATGTCGTCGGCATACTGTCGCATTTCGGCAATCTGCGCATCGGTGATCGGCAGCCCCAACTCTTTCTCGCTTTCGGCCAACGCGATCCACAGCTTGCGCCACAAACGGAAACGTTTGTCATCGGAAAACACTGCGGCCATATCCCGACCGGCATAGCGGGTAATCAGCGGATTTTCGTAAGTATCTTTCATAATACGTCCCTTCCTTGTTTGCACTGCCGGTACGCGCCGAAGAAGCGTGCAGCGTTCCGACAGAATAGTTTATCTATATCGTCTTTGGAGTATCCTCTTTTGTAGAGTGCATTTTCTACGAAATAAAAATGCGAGTATGTCGTCAAATGCTCGGCCATGGTTGCACCGAATAAATCGGTACCGATTGCCACTGCGTCGATGCCCGCAACGCTGACCGCATGATCGACATTGGCCACAAAGCTGTTGAACGTCGGCACGCCCAGTTCCTTAGCGGCCGTGATACCGACGATTCCTCCCCGCGCCGCAAGCGCTTTCAGTTGCGCGTCGGTCAGATTGCGGCAATGCCCGTTTAAGGAGCGACAGGCGCAGTGACTGTCAAACGGCCGTTCCGCCGCATCCAACACGCGCCAAAACGACCGCTCGTTCAGGTGCGCCGTATCGACGGCAACGCCGTTCTTGTTCATGTCTGCGATTGTCTGCGCACCCAGCGCCGTCAAATCACCTTGCCCATAAGCCCCGCCGGCCAAATCGTTGTCGAAGTTCCAAGTCAATCCCGCATAGGCTAGCGGCATGGTATGTAAAATGCCGTTTCCGCATCGCGCAACGAATCCCAAGTCCTCCAACGCAAACCGATAGCGGCAATCGCATTTCAGCGTTTTTACAGGGGCAACAAGCCGCAAGACCGTTCGATCCGGGAGTCTGAGTCGCGTCGTCCAAACGGCCAGTACGACGCAAACTGAGCCGGAATAACCGTACACCGTTTTAATTTTGTCTTTCAGCGACATACGCGCCGTCAACAAATCGTTGTGCAAATCGAAAATCACCCTATTATATATGAGTGAAACCGTTTACAGCGTTCCTATTTTCGATTAACTTCCCATAGAAATCGTAAGACTTCTCTACCACGCAAAAAAGGCGTGTCCACCGACACGCCCGTTTTGACTATTTCTCGTTAATATCGATGTTTTTGAGCAGATCCGCGAAAGGATTGTTTTCCGCATCCTCGCTCCATTCCTTACGCTCGGCATTGGCAGACGGGGCGGCCGATTTGGAAGCTCTTGCTTTAGCCGGTTTCTTCTCTTCTTTTTCGACAGGCGCCGAATCCGCGCTGTCCTCCGGCAAGCACGCTTTCATGCTCAGCGTGATCTTCTTGTGTTCTTCGTCGAAGTTCATCAGCATAACTTCGACTTCGTCACCGACTTTGACAACCTCGTTCATGCTCTTGATGAAGTTGCGGGCAGCCTCCGACACGTGTACCAAACCTTCGACACCCGGCTCGATCTCTACGAATGCGCCGAACGTCACAATGCTGGTAACTTTGCCTTTCACGACCGATCCGATCGGATGTTTTTCCATTGCCTCCACATACGGGTGCTTTTGCAACTGCTTGTACCCGAGCGAAACGCGGCTCTTTTCTTGATCGACCTTCAAAACCAAGAAGTCGTAGGACTTGCCGATCTGCAAAACATCTTCGACCTTGTTGATATGCGTCCAGCTGAGGTCCACGATATGCGCCAAGCAGTCGAAACCGTCAACGCTGACGAACGCACCGAAATCGGTAATACGTTTTACCACGCCCGACACAACAACGCCGGGTTGCACATGCGTCCAAAAAATTTCTTCGCGCTCTTTCTTTTCGGCCATCAATACCGCCTGCTGACTGGCAACGATCTTATGCTTTTCGTCGTCGATCTCAAGCGCCGTCAAACGCAACTTCTTGTTAATGTAATCTTTCAGATTCTTGACGAAACTGCCTTTTTCTTTGATCAGCGATGCCGGTACAAAAATGGTGTACGTACCGATTTTACCGAGCAAGCCGCCTTTTGTATCGCGGCGGACGGTCATTTCGAACACTTCGCCGTTGCGAATGGTCTCGACGAATTTATCGCCTTCGATGATTTCGTCCACTCGCTTTTTGGATAAAAGAATACAGCCGCTGTCGTCTTGCTTGGCTATAATCACGGCCTCGATTTCACTGCCGGACTCAAACGTTTTCGGATCGTAGGTTCCGTCGAGATTGACGTCCTCGGCGCGGATCAAACCGTCTTTTTTACCGCCGATATTGACGTGGATGCCGTCGGCCTCGGCATTGATAACCGTGCCTTTGACCCGCTGTCCCTCTCTGTAGGAAACCGGAGATTCTTCAACCGCGTCCAAAAACTCCTGGCTGGAAACCTCGCCAAACTTCTCGCTCATGTACTCTCTTACCTCCATAATCGACTCTTCCGGAGTCGACGCACCGGCAGTAATACCTATATAACTGTCCGGTCTGCATTCTATATTTTTTAAGTCGGACAACCCACTTACAAGATAGGTATTCTCGCATTCCGTCCGGCACAGTTCGTACAGCCGATTGGTGTTCGAACTCGACTTGCTGCCGATCACCAACATGATGTCGCATTTTTTGGCCAGATTTTCCGCCTCGGATTGCCGCTCATTAGTAGTATAGCAAATTGTGTCGAATATTTCAACTAAATTAGCTGTATCTTTAGGGATTTTTTTCAATATTTCTCGATATTTTTTTACGGAAAATGTCGTTTGCACCACCAAACACATTTTCCGTTGTCCGTTAAGCCGTTCAACCTGTGCCGGATCGTCAATAATGATCGCGGAATTTTCGCACCAACCGTTGATGCCGACCACTTCCGGGTGCGCATTTTTTCCGATAATCACAATCTGATAGCCGTCCGCATAATGGTCGCGCACAATTTCGTGAATGTGCTTAACGAACGGACACGTCGCATCGACGACTTCGATCCCCCGTAACTTTGCCTCGTCGTACACGGCTTTTCCGGCTCCGTGCGACCGAATGATCAGCCGCCCACCCGATAACCCTTCGAGGGAATCTACGACCCGCAGTCCGCGCGCCTCGAGACGCCCGACGATCAAATCGTTGTGAATGATCTTCCCGTATGAGAACGTATCGGCGTCGGCATACCGCATGGCGAGTTCGACCGCTTTTTTGACGCCGAAACAGAATCCGCTCTCTTTGGCGATCTCAATCTTCATTCCGCCTGTTCCGCCCGTTTCTTTTTACGTTTTTTCGCGTCTACGTAAGCATGTAAGGCTTCTTGCGCCTCTAACATTTTTTCCGCAACGACAGTACCGGCGCGTTCCAACTGCACGTTGTCGAGCAGTTGCCCGGCAAATTCGGTCAGCTTGAACGGCTCCGCCACATACAGATAATTTTTGCGGAAAAACCTTGCGCGCGCGTAAATCATGATCGGTTGGATATAGGCGTCTCCTTTGATCGCCAGCATCGCCGCGCCGCCCTTGACTTCCTGCAAATTGTCGCCGTCTTTGTTGCGCGTCCCTTCCGGAAATATTTCCAGTATGTCGCCGGATTTAAGCGCTTTGACGGACGTGCGCAACGCTTGCATGTCGGCTTTGCCGCGGTCGATCAAAATAATGCCCATATGCGTAGCGCACCAACGAATAAACCGATTTTTCCCGATTTCCTTTTTGGCCATAATGCGCCTATATCCGGGTATATTGACGCCTACCAAAACGACGTCCGCCCAGCAAAGATGATTGCTGACCGTCACAACCGGCCCTTTTTTCAATAGAGCTTGCTTATTGACGACTTTGGTCGGAAACAACAGTTTTCCCGGCAGGAAAAACAAGGCTTTGACAAAACGGAAAAATCCTTTCACGCGTTTATGACCTCCAACATGCGGGTTACGACTTGCTCGATCGTCATGTCCGACGAATCGACGACGACTGCGCCGGGCGCTTTGACAAGCGGCGAAAACTGCCGGTGCATATCGTTGTAATCCCGCTCGATAATATCCTTGTACACCGTCTCGCGGTCGCAAGCCTCGCCGCGCGAACGCAACTCGCGGCAACGACGGTCGGCGCGCACTTCGGCCGAGGCGTCGAGATAAAACTTGAATTTGGCGTCGGGCAAAACAAAACTGCCGATGTCGCGGCCGTCCAAAACCGTGTCGGCGCGACCGGCTAATTCTCTCTGTAATTCGACCAACTTTATCCGTACCGATTGCAATGCGGAAAAGTCACTGGCCAACTTCGACACCGCATGTTCGCGGATCGCGGCAGACACGTCGCGCCCGTTGAGGCCGATCTTTTGCACGCCGTCATGATAGGTTATATCGAGACGAATGCCGGCAAGCAACTGCTCTAGCGCTTGGCTTTCGATCGGTTGCAAACCGGCCTCATGCGCCGCCAACGCAATGGCGCGGTACATGGCCCCGGTGTCGAGATATACCATATTTAACCGCTTTGCCAAGAGTCGCGCAATCGTGCTCTTGCCCGCGCCGCTCGGCCCGTCTATTGCGATATTGACTACGTTATTTTTCATCTTGCAAATCCTTTCGTAAAGCGCTTGCCTCGTGCAAATATACGTGTTTGGGCGTAATGTCCGAATCGGTTGCGTTGGATACTTCGACCAGCAAACGAATACAGCCGTTCAGCGCGCCGTCAATCGTCGGCTCTAAACAGCTGAATACCGGCGCATCGGTCAATCTGCTTTCCCGAATCGCGCGCGCCGGATAAAAAGCGGTCAAGTCCGCCGTCGTGCCGACAATGTAATGCACGATCGTCAAACCGTCTTTTGTCAATTCGTTGCGCTCGATGATTGCGCGCATCAGCTCGACCGAACGCGATTGAATCGAATCGGGCGTATTGTCTGCCGTGGTCGCTCCGCGCACGGAGTAAATTTGTCGAATCATAAGCCTCCCGCTTTGCCCCCGACATAGCCCGTCGAAAGCGCGATTTGAATATTATAGCCGCCGGTCAATGCGTCGACATCCAGCATTTCACCTACGAGATACAGGCCGGACACCAACTTACTTTCCATGGTTTTCGGATTGACTTCGCGCACATCCACCCCGCCGGCCGTTACAACGGCGCGCTCGAACCCGCCGACTTTCGTGACGGTGAACGGCAACTGCTTGAGACAGCGCAGCAGTTCGGCACGTTGCGCGCGCGTGATCACATTAACGGGACGCTGCGGATCGATACCCGACTGCGCGACAACGTAATCGATGATAAGCCGCGGCAGCAAGTCGCCCAATGCGTTTTTAAACTGCTTGTTGGCGTATTTTTTAAAATCGGCCTGTATACGCAGATCCAATTCGGTCTCGTCTAGCGCCGGCTTTAAATCGAGAAAAAGAGAAATATTTTGTTTACGGTTGATCATCGAGGAAAGCGTCAACGCGACCGGGCCGGAAATGCCGTCGGCGGTGAATAACAACTCGCCAAATTCGGACACTTTCGCGCCGTCGGGATCGACCGCGGTCAGGCGGACATTTTTGAGAGAAAGCCCCTCGAGCTGCTTGACGTCCTCGGCGACGCCGATGGGCGCAAGCGCGGGAACAGGCGGCACGATCGTATGCCCCAGTCGTTTGGCGAATGTGTATCCGTCGCCCGTCGATCCGGTTGTCGGATAGCTTAGGCCGCCGGTGGCTAAAATCACGCAGTCGCAATCAAGACTTGCGCCCGCATACCGCACAGCAAAGCCGCCTTTCGATTTTTCAACCGCCTCCACGCGGCAACCGTATCGAAAGCAGACGCCGTACTCTTCACAATAGGCCACGAGTGCGCGAATTACGTCGGACGACTTGTCCGAAACGGGAAACACCCTGCCCCCGCGCTCGACCTTGGTCGGCACGCCGTAGCGCTCTAATAAGTCGACGGTATCACGGGGCGAAAATGTATGCAACGCACCATACAGGAACTTTTCGTTTGTCACAACGCTTTTCAAAAATTCCGCGCCGTCCGCAACATTGGTCACATTGCATCGACCTTTGCCTGTAATATATAACTTTTTACCCGCCTTCTCGTTGCGCTCGAGAACGGTCACGCGGGCGCCCTGCGCCGCAGCCGTACCTGCCGCCATCAGTCCGGCCGCGCCTGCGCCTATAACTACGATTTCAATCAAAGAGGTGCTTTCCTTTCATCGCCGCAAGCGCTTGCCTGTCGTCGCGGATCAGCGAAAGCGGCGTTACGGTCACATAACCCTGCTTAATCAACTCGACGTCTGTGTCTGCCCCGTTCAGCTTATGCGGAGACGGCTGACCTTGCACGCGTAAGGAGTTCGGCGACTGCCCTGCGATAAAGCTGTCGTTATACAGGTTGACGCCCGACGGCGTGATGCGGACGCCACGAGCCGACTGCGTAACCGGATAATTGATATTCAAGATGCCTTTGCCGTCCATAAGCGCAAGAAAACGAGACAAATGATCATGCAAAAACGTAGCAGCGACACGGTACACGGCCTCGTCGCAATTCCATTTTTGCAAACTGACCGCAATCGCCAGAATGCCCTGCGCCGCACCTTCGGTAGCGGCGGCAACCGTTCCGCTGTACAGAATGTCGGTGCCGAGATTCGGCCCGTTGTTGATGCCCGACAACACCAAATCGAACGGCGCGCCCGTATTAAAATGCTGTATGGCGATTTTCGAGCAGTCTGCCGGCGTGCCGGAAATGGCATACGCCGGATACGGACGGTCGAGCCGCTCGAAAGATATATCTTCCGAAACGGTGATCGCGTGACTGAACGCCGACCGCTGCCGACTGGGCGCAACCACCATAATATCATTGTCCTTGCCGAAAATTTCGGCAAGGACAATGATTCCGACGCTGTCTATTCCGTCGTCGTTGGTGATAAGGATTCTCATACAGGATGAACCTGGGTGGTTTTGTCGAAAATCGTTGTATCGATGCCCTTTTTGGCCGCCAAACGTCTTTTGAAGAACGGAATCGCCAACTGCGGGAACAGTGCGTGCGTCAAAACGTCCTCTTCCTGCTCGTAGTATTCGGCGATCTCCTCGCGGTATTTGTCCAACTCGGGCGGAATATTGTCGGCCGGCCGACAAGTGATGCGCGGTGTGTCGCCGATGATCTTTTTGATAACGTCGGCTTTCGGCTCGACCGGCAATTTGCCGTACTCGCCGACCAACATGCCTTTCGTCTCTTTTGTGACCATTTTATAGCGTTCGCCGGTGACGACGTTGAGAACGGCTTGCGTTCCGACGATCTGGCTGGACGGCGTAACAAGCGGCGGATAACCGAGGTCGGCACGAACGCGCGGCACTTCTTGCAACACGTCAAGCAGTTTATCGGACGCCCCTTGCTGTTTCAGTTGCGAAATCAAGTTGGACAACATGCCGCCCGGCACCTGATAAATGAGCGCGTTTACGTCTACTTTCAATACCTGCGGACTCAAGAATCCGTCTTTGGACAGGCGTTCGGCAACCTTTTTAAAGTACACCGTCAGTTCGTTCAGCGCGTTCAGATCCAGGCCTGTGTCGTATTCGGTGCCTTTGAGCGTTGCGACCAACGATTCGGTCGCCGGTTGCGAAGTGCCGTTTCCAAGCGGCGACAACGCCGTATCGACGATGTCGCAGCCGGCCTCGATTGCCTTGAGGTTGGTCATATCACCGGTGCCGGCCGTGTTGTGCGTATGCAGATGGATCGGCGTGTCGGGTAACTTGGCTTTCAATTCGCTGACTAACTGATAGGCTGTATACGGCAACAGCAAGTTGGCCATATCCTTGATACAGATGATGTCTGCGCCCATTTTCTTCAGTTCGACCGCCAAGTCTACGAAATATTGAATGGTATGCACTTCGCTCGTCGTGTAAGAAAAAGCAGCCTCGACCGTGCCTTTATGCTTTTTAGTCGATTCGATCGCCTGCCGCATGTTGCGCGGGTCGTTGAGCGCGTCGAAGATACGGATAATGTCGATACCGTTCTTGATCGACAGTTCGCAGAACTTGTCGACGACGTCGTCGGCATAATGCTTATATCCCAAAAGATTTTGCCCGCGCAACAGCATTTGCAACTTGGTATGCGGCAACGCCTTACGCAGTGCGCGCAGACGCTCCCACGGATCCTCGTTGAGATACCGCAAACACGAGTCAAACGTTGCGCCGCCCCAAGCCTCTAACGCATAAAAACCGGCCTTATCCAGTTTGTCGGCAATCGGCAACATTTCGTCCAGACGCATACGGGTTGCGGCTTGCGACTGGTGCGCGTCCCGCAGTATGGTCTCCATAATTTTTACTTTCGCCATGATCGTATACTCCTTTTTTTAACCGAATATCGCCAGCAAGATACCGGCCGCGACAGCCGATCCGATGACGCCGGCAACGTTCGGACCCATTGCGTGCATCAGCAAATAATTATCCGGTACTTCGTCCTGTCCTACTTTTTGCGAAACACGCGCCGCCATCGGAACGGCCGAAACGCCGGCGCTGCCGATCAGCGGATTGATCTTGCCGTGCGTGATGACGTTCATCAGCTTGGCGATCAGCAGGCCGCCGACCGTGCCGAACATAAACGCAATAAGCCCCAAAATAATAATAAACAGCGTCATCGGTTGCAGGAACGTCGTACCGACTGCTTTCGAGCCGACCACAACGCCCAACATTATGGTGACGATGTTGATCAACTCGTTCGACGCCGTTTTTGCCAAGCGTTCGGTCACCATGCTGACCTTCAGCAGATTGCCGAGCATCAGCATACCGACGAGCGGTAACGCCGACGGCAATACCAAACCGCAGATACAGGTAACGGCGATCGGAAAAATGATCTTTTCTTTTTTCGAGACTTCACGCAACTGCCCCATGCGAATGCTGCGCTCTTTCTTGGTCGTCAGCAACTTCATCAGCGGCGGCTGTATGACCGGGATCAGCGCCATATACGAGTATGCGGCGATCGCTATGATCGGCAATAACTCCGACTGTCCCAACATTTGCGTAAGCCATATGGCGGTAGGTCCGTCTGCGCCGCCGATAATGGCGATCGCCGCAGCGGCCGCGCCTTTAAAGCCGAGAAAGATTGCGCCCAAGAACGTAACGAAGATGCCGAACTGCGCGCCCGCGCCGATGATCAAACTCTTCGGGTTGGCGATCAGCGGTGCAAAATCGGTCATTGCGCCGATGCCCAAAAAGATCAGCGGCGGGAAAATAACTTTGTCTACGCCTTGATATAAGTAATAGAACAAGCCTAAGGCGTCCCCTTCAAACGGGTGTGTTTTGATCGCCAAATACGCTTCGGCGTGGGTCGCGTCGGCCGGGTGCATGACTTCCGTTCCGTAGCCCGGGAAATACAGTATATCCGCGCCGCCCGGAATGTTGACGACCAACATGCCGAACGCGATCGGCAACAATAAAAGCGGCTCGAACTTTTTCGCAATGGCCAAGTAGAACAGCACAAATGCAATCAGCATCATGACGTAGTTTTGCCAGTTCGACTGATACAGGCCGGTACTTTGCCAAAGTTTCAAAAGCGGATCTTTCAGAGTTTCAAAAAAACTCATTGCACAAAAATTCATTGTGTAAATCGTGACCTCCTGTTATAATCTTGTTTGAAAGAGCCTTGCGAGCAAACGCCCGCAACGTCCTTTCAAACGGTTTCTTTTGCAAGACGTTTAGCCGATCGAAGCCAGATCCGCTCCGCTTTCGACGTTGTCGCCCTGCTTGACCAGGAAGGTAACTTTACCGTCGGCCGACGCCACGATGTCGTTTTCCATTTTCATGGCCTCGAGTACGATGATCTTGTCGCCTTTTTTGACCGTTGCGCCGTTAGAAACATTGAGTTTCAAAACCAGGCCGGGCATCGGCGATTTGACAACACTGCCGCCGGCCGCAGCCTTAGGCGCAGCGACGGGTGCCGGCGTCGGCGCAGCCGCAACCACCGGCGCCGACGAAACGACGCCTTCTTCCTCTACTTCTACCGAGTAGCTTTTTCCGTTGACCGTAACGTTGAACTTACGCATAATTTTTTCTATCCTCCGAATTTATCTTTATTAAATAGTCGAAATACATGTACGATTTTTAATGACAGTGGTTGCGCTTGACCGAACGAATTTTGAACGGAGCGGGCGCGCCGCCGTCGTCCTGCATCAGAACGGCTATCGCCGCGGTGATGGCCGCAATGACTTCTTCGTCCTCTTCTTCGGCAGACGTGACTACGGCTTGCTGCGCATCAACCGGCGCAACTTTCTTCTTTTTAAACAGTTTACCGAAGAACCGTTTGACCGCGGCGGTCGCCCGATCGATCAAGTTATACTTGAAAATCTTTTCGAGCAAGGTAAACAGCAGTATCAATACGAACAGAACGGCAAAAACGACGAGGATTCCGAGCAGCGCATAAAACAGCGCCATCGGAATTTGGATGTCGGATTTGTCGCCCCAACTCCAGGCCGCAAGCATGACGGCAGACAGAATGCCTTGCATACTACCTCCTTGCATATGCCTGCAATGCGGCGATCAAATACTGTCTCGTGTGCGTCGGCTCGATGACGTTGTCGATATATCCGGCAGCCGCAGCCACGGCGGCGGACTGATTCTCTTCGGCATACGCATCGGCGAATTTGGCTTCCGCCTTTGCCTTGTCTTTGGCTTTGGCGATTTCGGCGGCATACAAAAGTTGCGCCGCGGCAGCCGACTCGACCACGCCGATTTTTGCCGTGCTCCAAGCCGCCGTATAATCGCAAACGCTTTTGCCGGCAAACGCCGCATAGCCCAAACCGATCGCGCTGCCGATCACAACGGCCAGCTTCGGGATTTCGGTGCGGTTGTATGTGAAAATCATATTGCCGATCTCGCGGATCAAGCTGTGTTCGGCGTTTACATCCACCGCTGCGCCCGCGCAGTTGACCAGATTGACGACAGGCAGACCGAACGACGAGCAGGTCGTCAAAAGGTCGTTTACCTTAACTGCGCCTACGGCCGTAAGCCGTTCGCCGTTGCCGGCGACTACGCCGACCGCGCTGCCGTTCAAGCGCGCGAAACCGGTCGTAACTTCGGCCGCGCAACCGCTTTTGAGCTCGGTGAAACTACCTTTATCGAACACGTCGGCAATAACGGCGGCGGGCGTCGCGCTCTTATTCTTTCCGATGCGGTTGGGATCGTCTTTCGATTCGCGCACCGGATCGGTCAAATAACCGATCGTATCGGTTATAACCGTTTTCAATTCCTTCTCGTTCTTCACGACCGCCGAATACAACCCGGCCGCGCCGAACGCTTTTGCCGTGCCGACGTCTTGCGCGTCTACGCCCGCTTTTGCGGCGAGAATGAGCGGCGAGGACGTTGCCATCGCCGATTTATCGAACGCGACGACCACATCGCTGTACGCCGTCAGATAGCTGAGCATACCGAAGTTGCTGCCCTTGATAACGGTAACGGTCGGGACAGCACCGTAAGCGGCGGCAAACGCACCCATAACGGAGGCATAGCCCTCGACAGCCTCGACCCCCTCGGCAAACCGCGCGCCGGCCGTATCCAATACGGCGATCACAGGTGCGCCGGCTTTTAAAGCGCTTTCGATAAGGCGCGTGATCTTTTTGGCCGCAGCGGCTCCGATACTGCCCTTCAGCACTTCGGGATTGGTGGCAAACACGGCAACTTGCGTGTCGGTGATCGTAGCGAATCCGCTGACAACGCCCTCGCCTGCCGCCTCTCCGATCGGTGTAACCGTTTTCAGCAGAACGTCGGTTTCAACGAACGACGCTTCGTCGATAAACGAGTCGATGAATTTGCGCACAGCCGCCTTTTTCGCTGTCGTTTCATCGAGCAGTTTTTTCAAATCCATACCCTTTTTAGCCTCCGCTGTTAGTTGAAAATCCGAAAACTTCCACGATAATATTATAATATATAACAACAAAAAATACAAGCAAAAAGCGCTTGTATTCGAAATTTTTGTCTACTTTCTTTGCTTGTCCGCACTTTACTTACACCTGCGTGATGTACTGTATCTCTTTTTCGCTCAGTTCGCGGTATTCGCCGCGGTACAGTCCGCCCAGTTTGAGATCGCCGACAGCCGTGCGTTTTAAGAAAATGACTTCGCGGTTGATACTCTCGAACATGCGCCGCACCTGCCGGTTGCGCCCTTCGGTTATGACCACTTCCAAACGGCTGATATTGTCGCGGAACTCCAACAGCTTGACGCGGCAATGTTTGGTTTTCACCCCGTCTAAGATGACCCCGCGTCGAATCTTGTCCAAATCGCTTTCCTCGACAGCGCCTTCGATTTTGGCGATATACGTTTTCGGCACTTCGTTGCGCGGATGCGTGATCCGGTTGGCGGTCTCGCCGTCGTTGGTGATCAGCAATAAGCCCTCGGTATCGTAGTCCAGTCGCCCTACGGGAAACAGGCGATACCGATCGTATTTGCCGCGCAACAACTCGAGCACCGTCTTGCGCCCTTTCTCGTCGGATGTTGTGCAAACGTATCCTTTCGGCTTATTGAGCATCAAGTATACGCGCCGCGCCGCCGTCGACACGGTTTGGCCGTCCACGGCGACCACATCGCGCTCCGGATCGATTTCGGTAGCCAGTTCTCGGATCGGGCGACCGTTTTTCTTGACGCGCCCGTCCAGCACGATCTGTTCGCATTTTCTTCGGCTGCCGAGTCCGCATTCGGCCAAATATCGGTTGATACGCAAAGGGATACCTCTTTTATCGGTTACTTGTCCACCCCCGCACGAGTTGCATGAGCCGTTGACCGTAGCCGGGTGCTTGGACACCTTTAATAGTAACCAATTTTTCTGTAAAAAGCAACTGTTTATCGAGGTAAACCGAAAATTTTCCTGCCGGCGTGTCGGCGCCAAACGGCGCAAGCAACGTTTCGATTTCCGGCACGATACGGATCGCCGCGCATTCATCGGCTTTCAGCGGATAATATAACTGTCCGTTATATCCCACTTCGACGTTCGGCTCCGCGCCTTCGATGACCTGCGCCGTGCCGGCGATATACGGCTCCGGCAAGAGTGGCGTCAATTTATAATCGCGGAACGCCCGCTCCATGATCGCCGAACAGTCCTCGAACATCGGTCCGCAGTTCAGTACGACACAGATGACGCGCATACCGTCGCGGGTCGCGCTCGACACCAGGCAACGGCCGGCCTTCTTGGTAAAACCGGTCTTTACGCCGTCGCCGCCCTCGAACGTACTTAAAATCTTATTTTTATTGAGGATAACGCGGTCGTAGTTGCGCCCCTGCCACGGCATCGTGTGCCGCTTGGTGGCAACGATCTTTGCAAACGTCGCATTCTTCATGGCATAGGACGTGATTTTGGCCAGGTCATATGCCGTCGTATAATGTTCGTCGTGGTGTAAGCCGTGCGGCGTCACGAAATGCGAATCGGTCACGCCGACCTTGGCCGCCGTGTCGTTCATCATGTCGGCAAATTTTTCGATACTGCCGCCGATCGTAATAGCCAGCGCCGCCGCGCAGTCGTTGCCCGATTGCAACATCAGCCCGTACAGTAAATCGATGATCTTGCACTTCTCGCCTTTTTCGAGATAGATGCTCGACCCCTCGACGCCGACTGCCGCATCGGGTACGGTCACCACGCGCTCCAAGTCGTCGCAATGGTCGATGACGGTGATCGCCGTGACGATCTTAGTCGTACTGGCCATCGGCAATTTGCAATGCGCGTTCTTTTCGGCAAGCACGCGGTCGGTGCTGTTCTCGATGCAAATCATCGATTGCGCGCCGGTCGCACCCGCCGCTGTCGACCGCACGCACAGTATAGACGCGCACAAAAGCGCGGAAGCAATTACAAAAGCAGCGATCCGTTTCATTTCTTCACCGTATGCACAAAGCCGTCCATGACTTCCGGCAATAGCTCCATGATTTTGTCGAACGGGCTTTTGTCGTCGACGTTGACCATTTTGACGCTTTTGCCGTCGCTCACCAAAAAGCCGATCGGAGAAACCGACACGCCCGCGCCGCTGCCGCCGGCAAACGGATATTCGCTGTAGTCCTCGCGCGACATATCGCTGTACTCGCCGCCGCCGGTCAGAAAGCCCATGGTCACCTTGCTGATCGGCACAATGCTGACGCCGTCCGCCGTCGTCACCGGGTGGCCGACGACCGTATCGGCGTTGCACAGCGTGCGGATCTTGGTGAACGCAGTATCCATAATGCGCTCGATCGGATGTTCGTTCGGTTGAATAATCATACTATCCTCTCCCTTTTGCTACAGCCGGCTTGTGTGCGCGCGACTGTGAAATAACGTTTTTAAGACCTTGCAACAGGCAAATCACGACGTTTGCCAACGACAGACTGACGATCGCGAATATGTCGGCTTGCATGACGTCGCGGTTATAGTCGGGCGTGAACGCGCTCTCGATCGTCACATCCTCGCGCAAACGTAAAAACGCCGCCAGCCCGTAAAACACAGTCCGAATCGCGCCCGTTGTAAAAGTCGTCATTAGCGCGTTGTCGCTTTTGCCGAATCGAACGTCGACGGTCAGATTACGCACCCGAATTGCCGACAACAGCGGCGATTTTTTGATCAGGTTGCGCACCGACTTTTTGTCGTTCTTGTCGGCGTTTAGGTGAATTTCGTCTTTCTTCTTTTTGCGTTCGATGATCAAATTGCGGTGCAACGAGTCGGGCGATTCGATGTGAAATTCCGATTTAAAGATCGGAATAAAAAACAGCCATAGCGAAATATAGCCGCGGTTTTGCAATACGTCCGCCCCGACTTTGGCCGTCACGCACAGCGGCGTGACCGCCAGCGTCAGCAAAAGTATCGTACAAACAAGAAAGACTGTCACATTGTAAGTGTCAGTCTTTCCGCGTCGGATTATTCTACTTTTTGCAAATTTTCTTCACCCTCGAGAAATTCGGGCAGCGGTTCGTCCGGGATCTCGAACTCGTTATACAAACTCTGTTCTTCCGCCGGCCCCGTTCCCTCGATGACCCGAATCGATTCGAGCAGTTTGTCGTAATCGGGCAACTGCGAAATGTCCTCGATCTGAAAGCGTTTTAAAAACGAATCGGTCGTACCGAATAAAAGCGGCTTTCCGATCACGTCCTTGCGCCCCGTCACCTCGATCAAATTGTGTTTGAGCAACACCTGAATGGCATAGTCGCAGTTGACCCCGCGGATCTGCTCGACTTCCAGGCGCGTGACTGGCTGCTTGTATGCGATGATCGCCACCGTTTCAAGCGCCGCGCTCGACAATTCTTTTTCTTTGATCGGATTGAGTACGCCGGACACGACGTCGTCGTAAGCCGGATTGGAACCGAACTGAATTTTGCCGTTGTATGTAAGTAGTTGTATGCCGCACTGCCCGCCGTACTTCTTTTTCAAGCGTTTGATCGCGCCGTCCATTTCGCTTTTTTGCAACTCCAGTTGCTCGGTCAGTTCGCGCACGTTGAGCGCATTGCCCGACACCAATAAGAGCGCCTCCAAAATATTATCCAGTAATTCAATCTCCATAGCTTCCCTCGCGTCTGTGTATGATGATTTCGCCGAATATCTCCGCTTGTTCGGCGGTAACGAATTGCAGTTTTAACAGCTCCAAAAGCGCCTGAAACGTGGTAATGATTTCGCTCTTGGAATAATCGTCCTCGAATAAGTCAAAGAAACTGACGGTATCTTTTGTCAGCATAACGTCCTTGATCGATCCGATTTTTTCCTCGACGGTAAAGCGGTCGAGCGTGATTTTGCGCTCTTTGGGCTTGACGGCGTTACGGTCCATTTTAAGAAACAGCTTTTGCAACGCTTTCAAAAGCCCGTCCATGTTCATGTCTTTTAAAACGAACTTGACCTCGCCCACACTGGGATCGGGTTCGCGGAAATGCAGGCCGACCGTCTCCCGCTCTTTCATTTTAAGACTGGCCTCTTTGTATAGCTTGTACTCTTCGATACGCTGTATCAGTTCGCGCTTGGCGTCCTCTGCGTCGTCGGGCGCGTCCGCTTCCGGTTTCGGCAACAACGATTTCGATTTGATCTCCAATAAAAGCGCGGCCATTTCGATAAACTCCGACGCGCGGTCGAGATCGATCTCTTTCAGCTGTTCCATATAGCCGAGGTATTGCTCGGTGATCTCCGAAACGAAAATGTCCTCAATGGCGATTTTCGCTTTGCGGATCAAATGCAACAGCAGATCGAGCGGGCCTTCGAAATTCTCTAATTTCACCTCGTAAGCGCCGGAATCGGCGAGCAGTTCCTCGGCGTTCTCGAGTTCGGTTTCGGTATCAGGCATCAGAACAACCCCCAAAACAGCATAAACAGTCGGACAACGGCGTTACGCGCGTTCATGATATACAGTCCCAAAATATCGAAGTAGCGCGGCATTCCGGGAATTAAGTCAACCAGGACGCCGAGGCCTACCAACACGATCAGAATATACATGCCGTAGTCGCGGATAAACTTGGTGACCGGATTATTGAATTTGGTAAACGCTTCGACGACACGGAATCCGTCCAGCGGATAAATCGGCAAAAGATTGAAAAAAAACAGCGACAGATTGACCAGCATGAGATACAGAAAGAAACTTTCAAAGCCGCCGAACACGCCGACGCCGCCCGGAAACCAAACGGCCATCAGATTCATCAGTACCATAAATCCGCTGGCGATAAATGCCAAAAGCAAGTTGACGGTAACGCCGGCGACCGCGACGGTAAAGATACCGCGTTTTTGGTGCTTAAAATTGAACGGATTGACCGGCACAGGTTTCGCATACCCGAAACCGCAAACCATCAGCATCAAAAAGCCGATCACATCAAAATGTTTGATCGGGTTGACCGTCAGTCTGCCTTGCATTTTTGCCGTCGGGTCGCCGTTCCAAAGCGCGACATAGCCGTGGGCAATCTCGTGCAGAATGATTGAGATCAGTACGGCTACGGCCATCAACAGCCAGTCGATGAGACCGGCGGCCATGATAAACCCGGCCGAAAGCAAATTCGCCATTCGTCTTACCTCTTTTTTATCCAAACGGGATAGGTGTCAAGCTCCATGATTCTTTCGTAGCTCTCCGGCTTTACCATGTAGTCCGACCGGCCGTCCCGTACCAGCACGACGGGCGGAATCGGATTGCGGTTATAATGTCCGGCCATCGAATAGTGATAGGCCCCTGTCGTCAGGATCGCCAACAGGTCGCCGCTTTGCGCTTTCGGCAGCCGAATATCCTCGATCAGCATATCTCCGCTTTCGCAGCATTTCCCGGCCACGGTTACCGTCTCTTCTGCGCTGTCCGACATACGGTTGGCCAAAACGGCGTCGTATTTTGACCGATACAGCGCATAGCGCGGATTTTCGAACATACCGCCGTCAACGGCGATATATTTCTTAATGTCCTTGATTTCCTTAATCGCGCCGACCGTGTACAGCGTGATACCGGCCTCGCCGACGATCGAACGACCCGGCTCAAGCACCAAATGCGGCTCGAGCAAATTCTTTTCCGCACAGCACGCTTTTACCTTTTTGGCGATCGCCTCGGCATACTGCCGCGGCTCAAGCGGTTTATCCTCTTCGGTATAGGTCACGCCGTATCCCCCGCCCATATTCAATTCGGCAACCGGGATACCGACCTTACCGAGCGCGACCATAAAATCGGTCATCTTCTCAACAGCCAGTTCAAACGGTTTCAGCTCGAAAATCTGCGACCCGATGTGACAGTGAATGCCGATAAACGAAAGGTTTTCAAACGTGCCGATCGTCTCGATCGCTTTTTGCGCCGTCCCGTCGGCGATCGAAAAACCGAACTTGCTGTCCACGCGCGAAGTCTGTACAAAGTGGTGCGTATGTGCGTCGATACCGGGATTGACCCGCACCATAACGCTTTGCCGCTTGTTCTTTTGCGCGGCAATCTCGTTCAACAACGTCATTTCGTAAAAGCTGTCGATGACGACGGCGTGTACACCGGCCTTGACGGCTTCGGCCAGTTCTTCCGGCAGTTTATTGTTGCCGTGAAAATAAATCGAATCGGCATCCATGCCGCCCGCGAGCGCCGTCTTTAGCTCGCATCCGGACACCACGTCGGCGCCCAAGCCCTCTTCGCGCATGATCGTATAGATCGCTTTGGTCGAAAACGCTTTACTGGCATAGCAGACCTTATAGTCCGGATAGACGGAATCGAGCGTCGCCGTATACCCTGCGCACACGTTCCGAATATAGGCCTCGTCCATGACATACAGCGGCGTACCGTACTGTTTCGCCAGGTCTACGGTATCGCAGCCGCCGATTTCCAAATGTCCGGCTTGATTTATCTTAAGCGTCTCTCTGCACAGCATGGTTATTTCTCCAAAGCGTAGTTATTTCTATTGTATCATATCCGCGCCCTTTCGTCAATCGTTACACAGATACGTTTTCGATAAAGAAAAAGGCGCCGCTTCGTGCGCCCCTTTCCTCATTGTCATTGCCTTTACCACTTATGAATAAAGTCGTCTACTACGTCGAGATACCCGACTTTGTCTACATCCGCCGTAGCCACAATATCGACCTCGCCGATCGTCTCTTCGCCGTTGCGGATCAAAATTTTTCCGACAACGCCGTCGATATGAACGGGCGCTGTGACGGTATCGTATACATAGTCGATTTGCAATTCCGCACTCGCCGCATTTTCGGTGAAGTGATAAAAATCTTCTTTGGCGCGTACCGACACCGTAGCCGATTTGCCGTTATTGACCGCAATATCGGCGATCGGTTGCGTGCAATCAACAATCTTCTTGGTCTGATAGTTGGCAAAACCCCAATCAAATAATTTCGTCATTTCGGCGTTGCGCGTTTTGGAATCGGGCGCGCCGACAACGACGCTGATCAGACGCGTGTCGCCGCGCTTGGCCGTTGCCGTCAAGCAGGACAGCGCCTCGTTGGTAAAGCCGGTCTTTCCGCCGTCGCAACCGGTATACGTGCGAATCATACGGTTTGTATTGGTGAGTCCCGTCACGCGACCGCCGGGGTGTACAAAATCAAACATCCATACTCCGGCATACTCGAAGAACAGCGGATGCTTGATCAGCGAACGCATCATAACGGCAGCGTCGTGCGCGCAGCAGTACTGTCCGGGCGCAGGCAGGCCGGTACAGTTGATAAAATTGCTGTCCGACAGTCCGAGCGCTTGGGCGCGGGTGTTCATGCTGTCGACAAAGCTGTCTACGCTGCCGCTCAAATATTCCGCCATTGCGACGCACGAATCGTTGGCCGACGCTACGATAATGCTTTTGAGCAGTTCGCCGGCTTTATACACACTGCCCGCATCCAAAAATGCTTGCGAGCCGCCCATCGACGCAGCGTTTTGGCTGACCGTAATTTCGGTTTCGACATCGAAACGACCGCTTTCCATTTCCTCGAAACAGCGCAGCAGTGTCATGATTTTGACCATGCTGGCAATCGGCTGGTGCGCTTTGGCGTTTTGCTCGTATACGATTTGTCCGGTATGGTAGTCCATAACAAGCGCTTGCCGCGCATTGACCGCCGGCGGCGCGGACGCTGCGCTTGCCGCCGTATGTCCGACAAAACCGACCGTAGCCGCAATGCTACCCAGCAGCGCAACGGCCAGAGCCAAACCGACAATCTTCTTTTTTATAGTCATATTGATTCCCCTTATAAGTTTTCTCACTTATAATATGAATCAAAATTTATATAACTATACCGAACGTCAATAAGAGCATCAAAATTCCTTCCACAATGGCCAAAAGCACAAAGGCGATGAACAGCGGCAACATACGGATGCCGCAGTCGGTCATGTTCTCGATCGAGAACCCGCCCCACCGGCTGTCGCATAGATCGCCGATAAACAGCCCCAGCAGAAAAAACAGCGCCAGATACACTAGCATAAGCGGCAAAAAACACAACAGCAGATACGGCAAAATCAGCAGCTTAAAGACGGAAATCAATAGTACGATCATGAACGCCAACATATAGGCGCGGTAAAACAGAATGAGCGCGGTCAGATAGCTGAGAATTTTATTGCACGACGCAAAACAGTACAGGGCGCAAAACAGCAGCAACATAAAGGCGTCGCACAAAATAAAGGTAAATATATTGATTTTATCGGCAATGTAACGATAGATCAAACTGTTTGCGTCGATCAGTTTTTGTGCCGTGAACTCCGTTTTGATCCCGTTACGAAACCCCAAAATCAATCCCAACGCAATGGCAATGCAAAAAACGAGGATCCTTTTCTTATGACAGCGAAATAGATCTTTGACAGTAAACGTCAGTTCGCCGATAAAATAGCCCAAGGGTTTCATACTTTATTACTATGTCGGAATCGGTCGTTTCATGACAAAACGGCGCCCGATCAGACGCCGTTTCGCTAAATAATATTCCTTTATCGCCGTTACTCGCACAGCCAGTCGGCGTAGATTCCGTAGCCTTTTAACGGGTCGTTGACAAACACATGGGTGACCGCGCCGACGATCGCATGGTTCTGAATGATCGGACTGCCGCTCATGCCCTGCACGATGCCCCCGGTCTTTTCGATCAAACGCTTGTCTGTCACACGGATCACCATGCTTTTGTCCGAACGCTTATTTTGTCCCATTGCGCGCACGATTTCGATGTCGTAAAAATCGGGCTTATCGTCAACGGTCGTGTACAGCTGCGCTTTTCCGCATGTCACGCACTCCCGTCCGCTCAAGTCGTACAGTTCGCGCTTGGGTAAGCGCTCCAACGAGCCGTAAACGCCGTACTCCGTGTTATCCGCGATTTTGCCGAGCACCGTATTATTGAGCATACCTTTCATCTCACCCGGCTGCCCGCGTCTCCCTTTGGTGATCCCGATGATTTCGCAAGAATACACGTCACCGCCGCAAACGGGCACACGATATTTGCCGATCGAAATCGGATGCCCCAGTGCCACAAAACGCTTATCCGCCCGCACAAAGCTGACCGTGCCGATGCCGTTGATACGGTCCTTCACCCACACGCCTAAGCGAAAGCGGCCCGTCAAAGCCTCTTTAAGCGGCTGTATCCATGCATCCAACGAATCATCGCCGCGCCGTATCGTCAACGGGATCCTGGCGCCGTTCCCGGCATTGGCCGCATTGTCGAGATCGTCCGCGCAGTGTACCGAAGTACCGGCGGCCATAACGATGATGTCGCCTTTTTGTAAGTCGGTCTGCGCGCGAACGCTGCCCGCCTGTGTGTCGACCGTTCCGACTTCCTCCACCATCACGCCGTCTATCTTCAAACTGAAGCCTAAAGGAAATCCGCCGATATACACTTTGACGCGCGGTTCCGTCTGCGAAACCGTTTTTCCCCAACCGAATAACTTGCCGTACCCGCCGTCGGCAAAAGCCGGTTGCGCGGGATCGGACACCGAAACCCCAAGGCTTAAGACGCACAGCAAAAGAATCACGCCGGCGACCAGCCTGCAATAAGTACGCTTTATCATATAATTATAGTAAGTTGCATTCGCCCGCGTATTATGCGACGAAAATCAAAAACGCCCTCGCCGCACAAAAAAAGACTCCTCCGCCCGCGCGAAAGAGTCTTTTGCTTTCGATGAAAATTGTAAATTACTTGTTGTCGAGGCAAGCAATGCCCGGAAGAATTTTGCCCTCGAGGTATTCCAGGCTGGCGCCGCCGCCGGTCGAAATGTGTGTGACCTGGTCGGCATAACCGAGCTGCTCGATAGCCGCCGCGCTGTCACCGCCGCCGATGATCGTGACGGCATCCTTGTTATCGGCAAGCGCCTGCGCTACGGCTTTGGTGCCGACGGCAAAACGCGGGAACTCGAACACGCCCATAGGGCCGTTCCAAATGACCGTTTTCGCCTTTGCGATGATGCTTGCAAACTTCTCCGCCGTCTTAGGTCCGATGTCGAGACCTTCCCAGTCGGCCGGAATTTCGCCGGCCGCGCACACCTTGGATTCGGCATCGGCCGAAAACTCGGTGGTGATCACGTTGTCGATCGGCAAATACATTTCGACGCTTTTCTGCTTGGCTTTAGCCAACAACTCTTTCGCCAAATCGATTTTGTCCAACTCGACTTTCGATTTGCCGATTTCGCCGCCCTGCGCTTTGCAGAACGTGTAGGCCATCGCGCCGCCGATGATCAGGCTGTCGACCTTATCGATCAGATTGTTGATGACGCCGATCTTGTCCGACACTTTCGCGCCGCCCAAAATCGCCACGAACGGACGTTTCGGATTGGCCAAAGCGCCGCCCATCACTTCGATTTCTTTTTCGATCAAGCATCCGGCAACGTTGACTTTGCAATAATCGGCAACGCCGGCCGTCGATGCGTGGGCGCGGTGCGCCGTACCGAATGCGTCGTTGACGTACACATCGGCAAACTTGCTGAGCGCCTTGGCAAATTCGGGGTCGTTCTTTTCCTCTTCTTTATGGAAACGCACGTTTTCCAACAGCACGGCCTGTCCTTCTTTGAGCGCCGCGACCTTAGCCGCAGCGTCCTCGCCTACAACGTCTTTTGCCAGCGTCACGACGTTGCCGAGCAATTCGTTGAGACGATCGGCTACCGGCTTTAAGCTGAACTTCTCTTCAAAGCCGTTCTTCGGTCTGCCGAGATGCGAGCAAAGCACCACTTTGGCGCCGTGTTCCAATAAATATTGGATCGTCGGCAAGGCGCCGATAATGCGGTTGTCGTCGGTGATCTTGCCGGTCGCGTCCTGCGGTACGTTAAAATCGCAGCGGACGAGTACCTTTTTACCCTTGACTTCCACGTCTTTGATAGTCTTTTTGTCCATGTTCCAACTCCTTTACAAGAATATTTTGTATGGTTATTAACGGTTATTAACGTGAATCAACGTTTTTGCCAAAAAGTCGTAAGAGTCTTTCAGCTCGTTCAATTCACGGTAGTCCTGCGCATAGACCTCGACAAACATTTGCACATTGGTGTTGAGCGTATCCAACTCGCGGAACAGCTTTTCGAAATTGAACTTTCCCTGCCCGGGAATGCGCGTTTCGCCTTTGGCGTTGTAGTCGCACAGATGAACGGTCGTCAACCGATCGGCCATTATGTCTAAAAATTTGTAGACGTTGATCCCGCTTTGCATGGCTTGCTTGATGTCGAGCGTTGCGCCCAAATTCGGACAATGCAATTTGAGATGCCGGAAATAATCGGGATTATTGAAGTATGTCCAGTGTACGTTTTCGTAGCTGATACGCAAACCGTACGCCTGCGCGATCTCCGACAGTTGATTGATCCGGTCGCCGAGTTTTGCGTAATCGAATACGTACTCTTTGTCTTTCAGTCGGACGGGGCCGTGAAAGGTAAAGTATTTTGCACCCAACACCGCGCCGGCATAACATACCTTTTTGAAAATGTTTTCGGCGTCCGCTCGCACGCGCGCGTTTGTCGTGAACAGTTGCGGTTCAAACTGCGTGCTTAAGGCGTGGACCGAATGCACGTTGATGGTACCTTTTCGCGCAACAAGCGCATCGGCAAAAGGCTTTTCGTACTCCGAAAACGTGTTGAGAAACACCTCGGTCGTATCGACGCGCATTTGCCGCAGCACGTCAAACGCGCTTTCCGTCGGCACGCGATTAAACAATGAAGCTGTGGATATTCCTACCCGCATAAAGACGCTCCTCCCGTCGCAACAATCCGGCTTGCCTTAAATGATGAACTTTTCCAATTTCGGAGCCGCATTGATTTCTTTCATTTTCTCTTCGTAGCCGACTCTTCCCAACATCGCGAACGTCGCTTTCTTGCCCTCTTCGACACCCGGTTGGTTAAACGTATCGATATGCAACATAGCGCCGGCAAATGCCGTCTCGTACATAAAGTACATCAACAATTCGCCGACCGTCTCCTCGGTCACTGTCGGCAACGTGATCGTGAAGTTGGCACGTTGGGCTTTGCGTAACGCAAATTCGGTCGCCTTGCGTTCGGCGTTGATCAGTTCGTTCATGGTATGATTTTTCAAGAACTCGCCCGCATCGATTGCCTTATCGTCGGTAATGACCTGCGTCGTGCGGAACTCATCGACGGCCAGGAACGTAACGACCTTATCAAACGGCCCTTCGGTGTACAACTGTACTTGGCTGTGCTGGTCGGTTACGCCCAAAGACTTAGCCGGCGTCTGTCCCGTGTGTACAGTCTTTCCGTTGATGTCCTCTGCTTTACCCAACGACTCCGCCCACAGCTGGCAGTAGAAATCGGCCATGAATTTGAGGCTGTCGGCATACGGCATCAATACGCTGATATTTTTGCCGCTTTGCATCGCCATGACCTGCAAGAATGCGCTGTTGAGCGCAGGGTTTTTGCGCACGTCGCCGATATAGCAGGCCTCTGCCATGGCTGCGGCGCCCTTTAAGAGCGCTTTAACGTCCAATCCCAATACGGCAAACGGAACCAAACCGACCGGACAAAGCACCGAGAACCGTCCGCCGACGCCTGCGCCGACACCGTAGATCTTGAATCCCTCTTTTTCCGCCAGTCTGTACAGCGTGCCTTTGCCGATCGTCGTTGTGACGATGATATGCTTTTTGGCCTCTTCTTCTCCGAGGGCGTCTTTCAATGCCTTGTACAGAATCAAAAACTGGCTGAGCGTTTCGCTCGTTTCGCCGCTCTTGGTGATAACGTTGAAGTAGGCGGTTTTCAGATCGATCACATCGAACAATGCGGCCATGCGCTCGGGGTCGACATTATCCTCGACATAGAGTTTGGGCGCCTTGCGTTTGGATGCGGGCAACTCGTTGTGGTGCAAATGCAACAATGCGCTCGCTACGGCGAGCGGGCCGAGCGCCGAGCCGCCGATTCCCAATACGACGAAGCTGTCCGCCTTTTTGCCGATCTCGCCGCAATACGCGAGCATTTCCTCGACAATTTCGTTTTGATTAAACGGCAAGTCGCACCATTCCTGCCAACCCTTGCCGCGGTTGTCCATAACCGTTTGGAACGCCGCTTGAATGTCCTTGGCGTGTTTGTCGAATGCGCTTTCTTCTAAGCCCTGCTTACCGATGGCATCGCGCATCATGTTGTTGTAATCGAATTTCAGTTTCATACCGACCTCCAGATCTATTGATTTACTTTTTTGACCTTCGTCATTATACCACACTCCGGAAGAATTTACAAGCAAAAAGAGGTACAAAAATCAGTACCTCTTTTTCATGTAATCGTATAAAAATTTTATACCAACGTTTCGATCAGACCGTAGTCGCCGTCGTTACGCTTGTATAATACGTTGACATTGCCGGTAGCTTTGTTTTCGAATACGTAAAAGCTGTGCCCGACAAGCTCCAACTCCTCGATCGCGTCCTCGACCGTCATCGGGATCAGCTGATATTCCTTACGCCGCACGACCGTGCGCGTCTGCTCGACGGGCGCGCTGTCGGGAACGGTAAAATCCTTAGCCCTGAACTTTTTGAATTTGGATGCGACCTTATCGTGGTGCTTGATGATCTGTTTTTCCAGCTTGGGCAGCGCGTCGTCGATATTGTTGTACATATTGTCGCCGGACACTTCGCTGCGCAGCACTTTACCGTCTTGCAAAATGGTCAATTCGAGCGTACATACGTCGTTGGCTTGCTTGAGCATAACCTTGATCTTCATGTCGTCTTCGAAAAACTTGTCCAACCGGTCTACCTTTTTGGCGATGAGGTCTTTGAGCTTTTCACTCGGGTTGTAGTTCTTGGTCAGGATCTCGATTCTCATATTTGCCTCCGTAGCTTGTAATTTGAGAAACCTCGGTTTCTCTTATTTATAGTATAGCATAGAATGTGGCGTTTGTAAATAGGGTTTGAAAAAATAATGGCAAAAATTATTTATATTTGTGCCGTATTTTTCGGCTCTTCTCTATCCTTATATATAATAAGGTATTTTATGATACCGTCACTTTGCCTACACTGTCGATGTCGACTTTGGCCGTGCTGTTTTCTTTGACGGCGCCCGATAGCAGTTTCTCGGCTACCGTATCTTCTACGGTCTGCTCGATGACGCGGCGCAACGGTCGCGCGCCGTACTCGACATCGTAGCCGTGTTCGATGATATAGGTCATCGCACGCGGAGTCAGCACGAGCTTGATATTTTTTTCGGCCAACGATTTTCGGACGCGTTCCAACATGATTTCGGCGATCTTGCCGATGTCCTGTTTGGTGAGCGATTTGAAGATACTGATAACGTCGATGCGGTTGAGAAACTCCGGCTTGAAGTGCCGCCGCAGCGCTGCGGTCAAAATTTCTTCGTTCCGCTTTTCATCGACCGATTCGGTATCCGCCGCAAAGCCCAACGAACGCGTGCCTTTGAGATCGGCGACGCCGACGTTGGACGTCATGATGATGACGGTATTTTTAAAGCTGACCGTTCGCCCCTGCCCGTCGGTCATGCGGCCGTCGTCGAGGATCTGTAAAAGCGCGTTGTATACGTCGGGATGCGCCTTTTCGATTTCGTCAAACAACACGACCGAATACGGCTTTCTGCGTACCTGTTCGGTCAGTTGCCCGCCGTCGTCGAAACCGACGTATCCCGGAGGCGCACCGATCAGCTTACTGACGCTGTGCGGCTCCATGAACTCCGACATATCCAAACGAATGACGGCGTTCTCGTCGTCGAACAGCGCCTCGCTGAGCGCCTTGGTCAATTCGGTTTTGCCTACGCCGGTAGGCCCTAAGAACAGGAACGACCCGACCGGTCTATTGGGATCCTTAAGCCCTGCCCGCGCTCGACGAATGGCTTTTGCCACGCTTTCGACGGCGCCGTCCTGGCCGATAACACGCTTGTGCAAAAGCGTTTCCAGGCCGACCAGTCGCTGTGTTTCGGTCTCCGACAGTTTGGTGACAGGGATCTTGGTCCATTTTGATACGATCGCTGCAATTTCCTCGGCGCCGATCACGTCGGTACGACGTTCGTTCTCCTTAGACCATTCGGCTTTGATCGACTCGATCTCTTTTTGAATGGCATTGCGGCGGTCGCGTATTTCGGTCGCCAATTTGAAATCCTCGTGCTTGACAGCGTCGTTCTTTTTCAGTTCGAGCTGTTTGAACTCGTCCTCCAACTCTTTGATTTTAGGCGGAACGGTGTTGCCCGACACCTTGGCACAGCTCATCGCCTCGTCGATCAGATCGATCGCTTTGTCCGGCAAAAAGCGGTCGGCAATGTAGCGATCGGACAGCTTGGCAGCCGCTATCAGCGCATCGTCGGAAATCTTGACTTTATGAAAAGCCTCATAATTATCTCGCAAGCCGCGCAAAATCTCGATCGTCTGCTCGACCGTCGGCGGCTCTACGATGATCGGTTGAAACCGACGTTCCAACGCCTTGTCCTTTTCGATGAATTTGCGGTATTCGTCGGTCGTCGTCGCGCCGATCGTTTGCATTTCGCCGCGCGCCAAATACGGTTTTAAAATGTCGGCCGGCGATACTTCGCCGTCCTTGCTGCCGGCCTGCGCCAGTGTGTGCAACTCGTCGATAAACACAATAATGTTGGTCGACTGCGTGATCAAATCGATCGCGTTTTTCAGTTTCTCTTCCAAAGAACCGCGGTACTTGGTACCGGCCATCAAGCTGCCGATGTCCAAACTGAAAATGATTTTGTTCTTTAACAGTTCCGGCACGTCGCCCTCGACGATCGCCTTGGCCAGCCCCTCGACGACCGCGCTTTTACCGACACCCGGCTCGCCGATCAGCACCGGATTATTTTTGGTCTTGCGGCACAAAATTTGAATGATGCGCTCGATCTCCTGTTGCCGACCGATAATCGGGTCGATCTTATGCTCGCGCGCCTTCTTGGTGATGTCAACACCCAATTCGGCAAGTTGGTTGGGTAACGCCGGCGAATCGTCCTTACGCGCAGACTCCCCGCCGCGCCGAAACATGGCCTCCAAATTGCGACGCATACCGGTTATATCTGCGCCGCAACTTGCCAAAATGCGGTACGCCTCGGAGGCCGGATCGCTCAAAATACAATATAGCAAATGCTCGGTACCGGCCATCGAACTGCCCGTTTGCTGCGCCAGTCGTTCGGACACTTGCAAGAAATTTTTAACGCGCGGGGAAAAATCGCAGTCACCCACGACGTGTTCGCCGCTGCCGGCAAACAATTCTTCCAACTGATCGGCGGGAATGCGCTGCTCGTGCAACAGTTGCGCCGCATAACTGCCGCTGACTTTGAGCAGCCCGTACAAGATATGTTCGGTACCGATACAGGGATTGCTGTAGCGGTACGCAGCCTCTTGCGCAACACGCAAGGCTTTGATTAAATTTTCCGATTGCGGATAAGACATACATTTAACCTCCTGATTCGAGTATTTAAGGTTCGATTATTTTCCTAAGTTGCGCAGCGTTTTGCCGACGTATGCCGCGCGGTACAGATCGCGCTCGGCTGCGTCCAACTGCTTGCCGCTGATGTTAATCAAGTTGGCCGGCTGCGCTTCGGTAATCAGTTTTTCCAAGCGCGCACGATCGGAGACGCGGATCAGCCCGTAATACACGCCCAACTTGACGAACGCGGTCAGCCGCATAAATTCGTCGGTCGACAGTGTGTATGCGTTGGTCAACACACCCCACGCCCGCATAATACGGTCTTTCAATTCGGTTTCGTTGTTTCGGAGTAGCACTTCACGGGCGCGCAGTTCGGTGTCGACGATATGATTGATCGACGTTTCGACCGACTGGATAATTTCCGATTCGGATACGCCCAACGTCTTTTGGTTAGATACTTGGTACAAAAATCCGTCGGCGTCGCTTCCCTCGCCGTATACGCCGCGCACGGTCATATTGAGACGGGAAACCGCATTGACGCAACTATCGAGATTTTTGGTAATCGACAGGCCGGGAAGAAACATCATCACCGACGCGCGCAAGCCGGTGCCGAGGTTGGTCGGACAGCTTGTCAAATAGCCGAGCCGCGGATCGAATGCAAACCGGATACGCGCGGCAATACAGTCGTCGACAGCGTTGATCTTTTCGTAAGCCTCTTTTAGATTAAATCCTTTAAGAATGCTTTGCTCGCGGATATGATCCTCTTCGTTGATCATAATGCTGACGGTTTCGCTTTCGTTGATAATGGCCGCGCCGAACTGGTTGTTGTTCAACAGGTCTGCCGAAATCAAATGCTTTTCCATCAAAACATTGCCGTCGATTTCGCTGATATTGGACATTTTATACAAGTCGTAACTGTCGCCGGCTTGCAGCGAATCGTATACCTTGCGCGCGATCAAAGACGCGCGTTCATCGTTTAAGCGGCTGGGAAACGGAATGTCGTTGACGTTTCGCGCCAAACGTATACGGCTGGAAATGACAACGTCGTCTGTGTTCTGACTCATGCTCGGTCACCTCCTTGCTTGGTTTCGAGTTTCCGGATTTTATCGCGCAAAACGGTTGCTTGCTCAAACTCCTCGCGTTCGATCGCCTTGCCCAGTTCCTGTTTCAAGCGCGTCAGTTCGGACTGCTCCTTTGCCGTTCCGTCCGGCAACTTGCCGACATGTTGGACGGCGTTTTGCATCTTTTGCACGGCCGGCAGAATGATCGACGCAAACTCTTTATAACAGTTCGGGCAGCCGACATAGCCGGTTTCGAGAAAGTCGTCGCTGGTCGTCCCGCACTTCGGGCAGATGATCGATTCGCGTTTCGGCTCAAACAGGCCGGTGAAGTTGGAAAACAGATCGCCTATATTGGACAACTTCATCATCGGCGACATATATTTTTTATTGCATGCGGCACAAAGATGCCGCTCGGTCGTCACGCCGTTGATTTTACTGATGGTGTGGACCGTCGCCTGATTTTTTTTACATTCGTCACAAAGCATGGAACAAACCTCCTTACATAGTTATATGCTCAGCCGCGCTTTCGTAGCAGCTCGTATATCACGCTTTTCAGAATCCCCGCACGCAAGCCGTCTTTTGCGACGGTCGGCGCGACAAGCGATTTATCGGAAAGAATCGTTTTGAGCAAAATGCCTTCCCGCTCTGTCAGCAGCGTTTCCTGAACAAACCGATCGACGATCTGCGCGGCCTTCGCCATGCTCACGCCGTCCGAAATCGATTGATTGAGAACTTCCTGCAACAGCTCGTCCGGCTCTTGCGACAACCGAACGACGGTGATAAACCCGCCCCCGCCGCGACGGGATTCGATCAAATACCCCCGATCGGGTGTAAAGCGCGTGGAAAGCACATAGTTGATTTGACTGGGCGCGCAGGCAAAATAATTTGCCAACTCGTTACGACTGATATTCAGCGTGTCGTTGTCGCCCAAGGTTTCCAACAAAAATGATTCGATGATGTCGCTTATATTGGCCATAACGCAAACCTCCTATCATTTTTTCCAATCCGACTTGCTTTTAGCCGCACCGTGAAAGTATGCGGCTTTTCTCCGTCTCCGCAAAATCAACAAATTGAGCGGAAGAACAAAGGTCAAAGAAAGTCAAATTTCAAATGTATTATAATACGCATTTGTCGGATTGTCAAGACTTTTTACGAAATTTTTGAAATTTTTTTTGTCATACGTCCAGGCACAACGCAAAAATCGTCCCGCGCGGACGCTCTCCCATGCCTTAATATGAAAATGCTGTACCGTTATGCCGGCCGTCGGGCGATCTCCGATACTTACCCCATTGCTGCCGCAACAAAAAAAGGAATCGGCAAAAATAAAAACGCCGTGCGGGAGATAGCATGACGGCGTTTCAAAATCGGCAAACCGAGAAATTTGCGGTTTATCCCATAGTGCCTCTAAACGATTGACAACTACCTTTGCTTTTCGATACCCGATGCCGACCTCGATAGAACACTTTTGGAAGTGTGCCTTTTCGGCACTTTTCCGCCGTATAGACCGGGATTTTGCCCGTGAAATGTGTTCTACTGCGGTCGGCGCCGGGTACCGGTATTCGTAGCCGGACTATTGAGTTTGTCGGGAAATTGGATCCCGAGGACCTCAATTCGTTCCTAGCTCTTCTTTTATTCTGCGTAAAAACTGTTCTACGTTTACAATGCGTTGCATAAAACCGTTACAATTTATTCCGATTATTGCATTGATTCGGCGGTATCGCTTAAGACAACTAACTCGACATTGGCCTCTTTTAACAGTTGTAAAGCAAATTCGTCCGGATAGCCGTGTTTATAAACAATGCGGGTGATGCCGCTGTTGATGATCATTTTGGCGCAGATGATGCACGGCTGATGCGTACAGTAAAGTGTCGCGCCCTCGATACTGATTCCCAGACGCGCCGCCTGAATGATAGCGTTTTGTTCGGCATGTGTGGCATAGCATAACTCGTGACGCGTGCCGCTGGGTATATTCATCTCCCGCCGCATACAAACGCCCTTATCCTTACAACTGACGATTCCCGAACTGGCACCGTTGTATCCGGTCGTCAGTATGCGTTTATTTTTGGCAATGACTGCGCCGATTTGGCGGTTTTCCTGGAAACAACTGGACCACTTAGCCACTAGCTCTGCCACTTCCATAAAACGAACGTCCCACTTCTCATAATTGATTTGTTCTTGCATACCGCCCTCCCACATGTTTTAAGACTCGCTTTTTAAATTCCTACTAAAAAGCAGGAAATGCGAAAATCAATACCTTATATAATTATCAATTTTATCAAAAAGCGCGATAAAACGCAAGTCAAAAAACGGTACAAATATAAAATTTGCTTGCAATTTTTGATAATATGCGCTATGATATAGCTTGATAATCCAGAAAGCATTAAACAGGAGGTATAAACTATGGAAATCAAACCGTTATTCGACAGAGTTGTGGTTGAGCCGATGGATGCCGAAGAAAAGACCAAAAGCGGCATCGTGCTACTCGCAAAAGACCAAGAAAAGCCGCAGATGGCACGCATCGTTGCTGTCGGCCCCGGCGGCGTGGTTGACGGCAAAGATGTTGTCATGCAGGTCAAAGTCGGCGACAAAGTTCTTTGCTCCAAGTATGCGGGCAGCGAATTCAAGGTTGACGGCAAAGACGTGACCATTTTGCGCCAAAGCGATATTCTGGCGATTGTTGACTAAACGTTAAGGAGGACTTTAAAAAGTATGGCTAAACAAATCAAGACGGGCGAAGAAGCCCGCAAGGCGCTGGAAAAAGGCGTCAACACCTTGGCCGACACCGTAAAAATTACCCTCGGCCCCAAGGGACGCAATGTCGTTCTCGGCAAAAAGTACGGCGCCCCGCTGATCACCAATGACGGTGTCACCATCGCCAAGGAAATCGAGTTGCCCGATGCGTTCGAAAACATGGGCGCACAGCTCGTCAAAGAAGTTTCGACCAAGACCAACGACGTGGCCGGCGACGGCACGACGACGGCATGCCTACTTGCCCAATCGATCATCCGCGAGGGCTTAAAGAACGTAGCCGCCGGTGCCAATCCGATGATCATCAAAAAAGGTATTGCGGCCGCTACCGAAACGGCTGTTGCACATCTTAAGCAGATCAGCAAAGTGATCGACTCCAAGACCGCCATTAAGCAGGTTGCCAGCATTTCGGCCGGCGACGAAAAAGTCGGCGAGTTGATCGCCGAGGCAATGGAAAAGGTCGGCCGCGACGGCGTCATCACCGTCGAGGAATCCAAAACGATGGAAACCAATCTTTCGATCGTCGAGGGTATGCAATTCGACCGCGGATATACCTCCGCCTACATGGTAACCGACACCGACAAAATGGAAGCTGTCCTCGATAATCCGATGATTCTGATTACCGATCGAAAGATCAGCAACATTCAAGAGATCCTGCCCGTCCTCGAGCAAATCGTTAAGACCGGTGCAAAATTGCTACTGATTGCCGACGATATCGAGAGCGAACCGCTCGCTACCCTGGTTGTCAACAAGTTGCGCGGCACGTTCAACTGTGTTGCCGTAAAAGCGCCGGGATTCGGCGACCGCCGCAAAGAAATGTTGCAAGACATCGCTGTTTTGACCGGCGGTACGGTCATCAGCGAGGAAACCGGCCTCGAATTGAAAGATGCGACCGTCGATATGTTGGGACGTGCAAAGCAAGTCAAAGTCGATAAAGAAAACACCACTATCGTGGAAGGCGCCGGCGATTCGCAGAAAATCAAAGATCGCATCAAGGCGATCCGCGCGCAAATCGAAGTCACTACCTCCGACTATGACAAAGAGAAACTGCAAGAACGTTTGGCGAAACTCGCCGGCGGCGTAGCGGTTGTCAACGTCGGCGCAGCGACCGAAGTCGAAATGAAAGAAAAGAAACTGCGTATTGAGGACGCTTTGGCCGCGACCCGTGCCGCTGTTGAAGAAGGCATGGTTCCCGGCGGCGGTGTTGCCCTACTGTCGGCGATTCCCGACGTTAAAAAACTGATCCAGACTTTGGGCGGCGACGAAAAAACCGGCGCGCAGATCATCCTTAAGGCGTTGGAAGCCCCGATCAAGCAGATTGCTGCCAATGCCGGTGTAGACGGCGGCGTTGTTGTCAATAAGATTCTCTCCAGCAAGAAAGTCAACTTCGGTTATGACGCACTGAACGACGAATACGTCGACATGGTGGAAAAAGGTATCATCGATCCGACCAAGGTTACGCGTTCGGCATTACAAAACGCCTCCAGCGTTGCCTCGACCATGCTAACGACCGAAAGCGTTGTTGCCGATTTGCCCGAACCCGAGCCTGCTACGCCCGGCGGTGTAGACGGCGGTATGGGCGGTATGTACTAAACAGCTAAACTTAAGTATCAACAAAAATATCCTGCGAGTAAAATCGTGGGATATTTTTTATTAGCAAACCCTATTCGAAAATTCAAAAAAAGAATATTGCTCATCATGCTATGTCTGACAGTATATAATAATATATCAGACATAACAAACTATTTTTGCAATATTTGAATATTTTTATTTCATACCACGCAATATAACAGTACAAGGAAATGCTGTTATTGATTCAAAGCGCAAGCAATACAAATACGGTCTATGTCAATCACCCTGTTTCTTCTGCTTGCTAATCACATAACAATAACGTAGCACCTTGTTTCATATAAAAAAGTCCGACATAAAAGCAATCTTTTATGTCGGACTTCTTTTTTACAAAAATCAGTTTTCCGCAACTCGCTCAATCGGCGTTATATTTACCATCCCGTTTTCGGCAACAACGCGCGAACGTCCCATCGGGACAATAAAGAAGTACTTTGTTGTTTTCTTGGTTGCCGGCTGCGGAATATTCAGATGAATGGTTATATTACTGCGCGCATCCACCATGAATGAACACCCCGTTTTGCTTTCCAAAAAGTTGCGCACCACAAAGCGGCCGCCTTCTCCCTTGAATACGTCAACATTATCGATAACCAACATAGTCGACAAATCATTGACATCTACGCTCAAATTTCGCCCTAACAGCTTACGATTGGTCAAAGCATGGTTACCGGGCGCAAACGTTCCGAATCGCAAAGACTCCGTTTTTAGATCGTCTCGAAAATACTCCAAATCGATCAACTCTTCCATGCCGATGAGCGCCAACATATTTCCGTTGCTCGACAAATACTCATCCGCCTTATACCGATGTCCATTCGGCAAATACATCGAATAATTGACTACGTTATTACTTTTATTGTCCGTCCACAATTTTGCGCTTTTATACGCAACGATTCCGGCCAATTCATCCAAGCCGTAGCGCGTCAGCCCGTGATATATAATATAATTGACATACGGAATAATACTGCCGCGATATTCAAAATACGGCGGATTGCGATGTCCGTTATTATTCGGTTTACCACGCTTTCCATACTCTTTATTATCGATACTTAACGTCGGCACCAAATAATCCGACCAAAATTTTGCCGGATCGGTCAGCGCATTGACAAGCAACGACAATTTTTCTTCGGTATCCACAGCACCCGCTAATAAAGGATAAAAACTGGTTGCCCCGTAATTGCGCGCCCACTGTCCCGTTGTATATCGATTGACGTACAGTCCGACGGACGGATTCCAAAACGTATCATTGATCAGTTGGATCATGTCCCGCTTGGCTTTGCCGTATTTGCCGCGCTCCGGCAAATCGAATAGCAAACAGATGCGCTCCAAAATATCAAAAGCCAAGAGTTTCAGCGACGACATATCCAAGCTAAACATTTTGAGATTGTTGTATGTCTCTTTCAGCGGAGAATCGCTCCACCGGTACGCCACTTCGTTTTTATCCGCATCCGCCACAACCAATGATGCTTCGGGCGGATACATTTTGCTCAAACTCTTGTATAAATAGAGCATATCGCTCTTTTCCGTAGCGTGCGCAAAGATAAACCACACCGCTATGACAGACGCAATACGGTCCTCAACCGTGTACTTGAGCTGTTGCTGCGCCTTATCATTTCCTGTTATACAACCCAAAATCGCCGCGCAGTTCTCTTCGACCCCATTCAAATCAAAATGATCGTTGAGCGTGGCTCGTTTCGGCGAAAAGATTTCGGTCAACAAATACGGATAATACACCCGCGACCACAGAACGGAATTGAGCATTCTCTCCACCGGCGCGCCCAACACCCCCGATCCCATTGTCTTATTGACGCCGTATCGCAGCTCAGCGGTTTCGATCTGCTTAATCACTTTATCCAACCGCGGCACATCGGCCGTAAAAATCTTTTCGTCGCCCACTGTCGCATATAAATAAATACTCGGCTGGTGCTTATTGATCACAAATTCCATGATCGCCTCATTGAAAGCACCGTTCGCCGAATCCGAAGGCTTATTGAATGCTTGCGCCAAAAAGTATTCCCGATCGCTACGATCGTCCAGTACTACGCGATACCGATCTTTGAACACCGCATTGGTATCGGTCAACCCGATATTCCCAGGAATGATAGCTACATACGGACTGCGCCCCTTCACGTAAGCACCTTCAATGGATAGTTCCGCGTCAAAATTAAAGCAAGGGTAAAATACTACACGCACCCGCAATTTGCGTTTAGAAGAAATTTGCGCAACAAGGCTCTGCTCGTTGTGTTTCGCCCATTTTACACTGATCGCACCCGAAGAAAAATGCGCAAAACTGCCGTCAATCGTATTTGCACAGCTAGCCGCCATATTAAAAATAAAATCATTGTTATCGAGCCATTTCTTGCCGTCGAAATAGCTGACCTTCACGCCCCAAATCGAACCGCGCTTGCCGACCAACATCGCACCGTTGACGGCCGAATAATCATACCCGACGCCCTGCATGTAGCGCGCCGGAAAATTCTCTTCCGATATATCCGGCCCTTCGTTTTTTTCCTCATAAAATTTATCGAAAAACGGCGGGCGAAAGGTAAAACCGTATTCCTTGTTAATATATTTCATGCACGCACCTCAATCAATACAGCAGCTTTGCCAACGGCGGCAAGTGCATCATAGCCGTCCGAACGCCACTGATCGTAAACTGATCCGGTCGGATACTGTCGCTCGGCACCATATAAATTCGCTTGTCCGCCCACACCGTCTCGCACGCTTCACTGAAAAAACCGCTGGTAAACATATGCTCGAAAAGGCTTGTATGCACCGTCACCAATGCGCCGGCAAAATCGCCGTCCGCAAACAGCCGCTTGAGCTTACATTTGATTTTCCGCGCAATGTAGTCGCCGGACGGCGTGTGCGAATCGCCGTGACAGGTCGGACATGCCGACAGCAAAATCTGCCCCAACTCACTGCCGACCTTTTTGCGCGTAATTTCCACAAGCCCCAAATCGGTCATATCTAATACGCGAGATTTCGTGCGGTCGAATACCATTTCTTTACGCAAGGCCTCTACGACGTCTTTTTTATGGGCAGTCTCGACCATATCGATAAAATCGACAACAATGATCCCTCCGATATTGCGCAGTCGCAACTGGCGCGCAATCTCGACAGCCGCTTCTAAATTCGTTTTATAAACCGTATTCTCATGATCGGAATCGCCGCGGAATTTACCCGTGTTGACGTCTATCGCCGTTAGCGCTTCCGTGTGCTCGATCACCAACGAGCCGCCGCTCGGCAACTCGATTTTACGTTCGAGCAATTTATCCACGTCGTCGAACGTCCCGTACACATCGGCGATGTCGTATTCGCTTTCAAACAACTGTAAGCGATCAACGAATCGACTGCTCGTCTTCGTCAACCGTTCTTTCAATTCTTCGATCAATTCCGAATCGTTGCAAATAATACTTTCCACGTCGGTCGAAAGCATATCTCGCACCATGCGCACAAGCAAATTACCCTCGGTATGCACTAGCGTAATATTGTCGCCGGCATCCTCGTAAGAGTTGACGATACCGCGATACATATTATAAATTTGGCGAATTTCCTCTATGATTTCGCTCTTTTTCGCCTCCAAACAAATGGTGCGCGCAATCAGCCCCCCGCCTTTCGGTTTGTATTTTGTCAACAGTTTCGTCAAGCGCTCCCGCGTATCGGGATCGGTGATCTTATTGGACACACCAACAAAGTCGATTGTCGGCAGATACACCACATACCGCCCCGGCAAGGAAACATTCATTGTCAGTCGCGCGCCCTTTTGACCGGTCTCTTCTTTAGTGACTTGCACCATGACGTAGTCGCCTTCTTTGACATGCAGTTGCTGCGGCATGACACCGGAAGAACACAAAACAGACTTATGATCCAGCGCTTCCCCCACATATAAAAAGCCGTTCCGATTTAAACCGATATTGACAAAGGCCGTTTGCAACCCGTGCAACACATTGACTACGCGTCCTTTATAAATATTGCCGGTCAACCGATGGGAATCATTATATTCGACGTAATACTCCTTTAAACGCCCATCCTCGATCAAGGACAGGCTGGACATATAAGATTCCACATCGATTAAAATACGATTCACGGTTTATCCTTTGCCAAATAAAATCGAATCCAGGTCGGTCAAACCCGCATTTGTATAATTATACATCATTTTTTTCAAAATGTCCATATCATAAACGGGTTGAGAAGAGATTTTTAACAAATTTTTTGCCAAGCGTTCAGCCCGAAGGTTGGAATTGCCGTAAGACAATACCGCATATATCTTATTATCCGCCGCTTTCAAGTCATATATAAGCGATCGAACTTCCTTTTGAACCGGTTTCCCCTTTACCGTATATTCTATAATAAGTTCTCTTCTTTGCAAAATCCCGTCTACAGCGCGTTCCGCGTCGCCGCCCTTTAAAGTAATCTCATAAGCTGCGGCATTGGCGATAGCCGCCACATTACATTTCTCCACATTGCCTGCCTTTACAATACGCAACGCATCGGGCAAGGTCGCATTCATACGCTCCATAAAGCATTCTGCCGACAAATCACAATCGGCCACCATATATTCGCACTCGCTTTCCATCCCCACCGGCGGCGGCCCGGCAAAAAACAACTGCATGTGCGGATTGAATCCTTCGCTGAATCGAATATTGATCCCGGCGCGACGCACAGCCATTCCAAAAAAACGAATCGTATCAACATGCGGCATATATGCGGCATGACCTAAACGCACATATTTACAAATAACCATTTTCGTCTCCCAAATACAAACGCACAATCCCTATAAAGAAATTTTCACTCAAAAAATTTCTTACTGTGTCAGATATAACAGCACACGCCTTATCGCTTTTTTGTTTTCGCACAAGCCGCAGCAAACGCTTGCGGATATGCCGACGCAATGCCACACTGTCGACAATCACCGCGACAGTCGCCCGTCGTCATCCCGGCACGTGCGCGTTTACGCTCCGATAATAAAAATGCCTTACTCACGCCCACATCAATCACTTCCCACGGGAGAACTTCATCTTCGGAAAATTCCCGCGTATAGTCGGATAGCGCCACCCCGCACGATTCAAATGCCGCTCGCCACCTATCGACGTCCAGCAGTTCCGTCCAACCGTCAAACTTGCACCCCGCACGATATGCGCACTCCAACACGTCAGCCAAGCGCCGATCGCCACGCGCAAACGCCGCCTCCAGTTGCGAGGTGTCAATATCATGATAGGAATACTTGACCCGTTGCGCGCGCAGTTGCTCTTTCAAAAATGTTTGCCGTTCGGCAATTTCTTCCGGCGTAAATTGTCGCTCCCATTGAAACGGCGTAAACGGTTTCGGCACAAACGTTGACGTAGAAACCCCCAACGCAAGCGCCCGCCCAGCCGTGGAAACCGCCTTATAAATTTTCTTGATTTTCGCCGTCAAGTCGACAATTCCGGCCACGTCGTCCATTGTTTCCGTCGGCAATCCCAACATGAAATACAACTTAACCGAAGAATACCCTTTTTCGAACGCATACTTGCATGAACGCAAAATATCCTCTTCGGTAACGTTTTTATTGATCACGTCCCGCAACCGCTGTGTTCCTGCCTCGGGCGCAAATGTGATTGAACTTTTCCGCGTATCCGCGACATAGTCGGCCTCAAAACTATCCACGCGCGTAGACGGCAATGAAATTGCGACATGCCGTTCATCGCACAGCGGTTTCAACAAGGTCAGCAATCCCCTGAGATCCGAATAGTCACAAGTCGACAACGAGGACAACGAAATTTCGTCGTACCCTTGGTTATCGATCATCTCTTTCGCGCACCGCAAAATCGTTTGCGGCGTCCTCTCGCGCACAGGGCGATAAATGATACCCGCTTGACAAAAGCGACAGCCCCGCGTACAGCCTCGGAAAATCTCGATTACCGAACGATTATGCACAGCCTCCAAATTGGCGATCTTCCCCTTCGTAGGGCAATGCGCGTCGTCCAACGAGGGAATCACCGCACGTTTGACAGGCAGCGCGCTAATTCCGGGAACATAGACGCCCTCAATACGCGCCGCGGCAACTAAAAAATCACGCTTACTGCCGCCGGCTCGCTTATTCGCGACATAGACAGCCGCGATCTCGTCCAAAGCATGTTCGCCGTCTCCGACGCTGAACAAGTCCACAAAAGGCTCGAGCGGCGCCGGATTGACCACGCAAGGTCCGCCTGCCATAATTACCGGATCTGCCTCTTTTCGGTCTGCCGAACGAAACGGAATCTGTCCCAGCGCCAACATATAAAGTATGTTCGAATAACACATTTCGTATTGAAGCGAAAACCCCACGATTCCATAAGCCGACATGGGGCGCTGCGTCTCCAAACTGAACAGCGGTATGTTCTCCGCTTCCAATAGCGCCCCCATATCAGGCCACGGCGCAAAACAATTTTCGCAAGATGTATCCGCGCGCGCATTGAGAATATCATACAATATACGTATGCCCAAGTTAGACATCGCCACTTCGTAAACGTCCGGAAAGCACAACAAATATTGCAAGGGCGCGTCTTCTTGTATATCCGGCGTGTTAAATTCTCCGCCCGTATAGCGTGCCGGCTTGTCCGCTTTGAGCAGCAGCCGCTTGATCTCTTCTCTCATTTGCACCTCAACAGCATATATATCCCGTATAAAAACTCACTGAACAGTCGCGGCGGCAACAATTCGATTTCGCAGGGTCTTACGCCTTCTACATACCAACTGCCGGCCAGCTTAATCACATCGCTATAGCGATAAAAACGAACATCGCCGATGGAAACAGCCTTTTCCGGTTGTTTAAAGTCGGTTGCTGCAAACTCTGTCACACATAGTACATCTTCACGCAACAAACCGATCTGCGTATACACACCGCTACGCGTATGATTCATCAGCCGAAACCCATATTTGCGGATTCCGCTACGTAAAGCCCCCTGCGTAATCACGGTACCGTTGAAACGCTTACAAACACGGTATGCCTTCTCTTCGGCCGAAGGCGTGTACACATCGCGCCGGATCTGCTCAAAGCTCTGCTGAATGTTCAGTTGCTTTAAAAATTCATACCTTGCGCTCAAATCCGCAGGATGCAAAACCCCAAATTCACCGTCATCGATTGCAAGCGGCCTGTTCTCAAGATCAAGCACGTGTCCCTGGTCAACAATTACGATGCGCACTCCTTCCTGCCGATACTGCGTAAAAAACAAGGTTGACGCCACGCGCCCGCCGTCCTCGGTCCGAATCGCCTTTAAAAACGCGTCGAACGGCATCCGCTCTCCCGACAGCATCATAGCAAAAAACCGTTCTTTGTAACTACGCGAACCGGTCTTTCCGCCCTTAGCCATACGGTCGCGCTCCAACAATTTGCGCACCGTTTTCGACGTTTCCGTTTTATACAATCTGTCCAAAAAGCGAGAAGCCCGCGCATCGTTTTTGTATATCAGCAATAACCGCACCAATGATTCTTTTTGTTTGGCAGCCGCGCCGGTATACATCGCAATAATTTTCGGCAAAATATCGATTTTATTTTCCAGCAGATAGCGACGTATCACCGTCTTATTCACATTCTTCTTATACAATAAAAGATTGAGTACAGCATCTTCGGCGCGCTGCGGATCGACATGGAACAAAATCGGATACAGATCAAACCCATCGTCGTACTGCGCAAAAACCGCTTCCGCGCGATCATAATCCGCATACGCAACTTTCACAAAATACAGGCGGATTGCGTTTCTCCACCCGCCCAATGTGCCGGTTGAAGAAAAAGCAGCCGCAAACATCGGATATAGCGCTTGCCGTTCGACAAAGCAGCGTTCACAAGTATCGACAAATAAATCGAAATACCGTTGCTCCAATGTTGACGCAAACGACTTTGACAAATAATCCCTGTCGCTATACTGCTTGGAAATAAAGCCTTGCGAAAAAATCTCCGCCAGTTTTTCATACGCCCCTTTTTCCAAAAGGGTTGTTATAAATTCACATGTATTTTTCCTGTCGAGCGGCGTGGAAAAGAATTCTCGACCGATTTCTTGTAGTTCGCCCTCTTTCCCTTGCAACACAGCACGCAGCAACGACTCCGTTTCGGCAGTCATAAAACTTTCCTCCGTACAAGCTACAATCATTATAGCATAACTGTCGAATTATTACAAGTTTTTAGCCCGCCGAATTGAAATATTATGTTCACACGTTGCGCTTAGCCGTTCCAACTCGCTCTCGGAAATACGCCCCAAAACCGTCAAATTGTCATCCACAATGACAAATCCGGTATACGCATCGCTTTTCAACATCCGAAACAGCTTATATATAGGTGTTTTATCCGACACCATGATTTCCCGTATCGGTAGCCCCTTTTCGATTTTAGCACGTCGAAACGCCATAGAATACAACCTCTCGTATTTGCATCGCTTATCGGGAATGACCGTAGAAACAAAAATGAAAAATGCCATAAACAGAAAGGAAAAGTTTATTCTTTTTAATATTATGACAGACATAGCAATAAGAAAGCCGGCAAATAAAATACCAACGACACGCATAACATGATAGACTCGACGCCGTTTATATCGCATACTGAGAGCAGCCAACAGCGCCCGCCCACCATCCAGCGGAAACACTGGCACTAAATTGATCGCAGCCGTAAACACGTTTGCATAAGCAAAAATGTCCGTATAAACATATGTAGACGGCCACAGCCACCATAACGCAACGACACAAACGCCTACCACCAAATTACTGCAAGGCCCGATAAGCGCAATTTTGATTTCATCCCCGTTGCGCGCGCCTTCAAATTCTCCCGTAAGCCCCGCGCCGTACGGCATTAAACGAAGTCGATTCAGCGCATACCCCAATTTAGCCGCATAAGCCGCATGACACATTTCGTGCATCACGATCGCCACAAAGTAAGATACCGCTTCCAGCGCATACCCACAGGCAACCAATACGACCAGCATGACAAACAAGAGCGGCGAAAAATAAAATTGCAAATGGCCGTTATCAGGCTTAATCTTCGTCTTTTTCAATCTGATCCAACGCCGGCAAAGCGCCCACATTCTCCCGCCCCAGCATGTCATATTGCGTTACCGCACAAAAAGCATCACGCACCTTTTCAGCCACAGGGTGCGCAATCCATTCACCCAAAAAGGCAACTAAAACCAGTACAGCCGCAATGCACCACCGCGCAAAAACAGCAGTATATCCTTTCTTTGTACGATATTTTACAATAACGGCGCTTTGATGCAATTCGCCAGACGCGCGCTCTATTCCCGCATACTTGTCCATATCATACCATATGCCGGACACGAAAAAAGTATGCCGTCAATTTTTGATCAGCTTCCCGATCTCATAAAAAGTACGCGTTTTAGCCGTCACGGTGATTAAGCAAGCGCCCCGCTCATCCAAATCCGCCGTAACCGCAACATCCTCGCCGCCTAGCTCCATATAGTTGGACAGTATCCCGTACACATCGCTTTTGACAACACGCAATGTATTTTCCATCATGCCCGCACGGTCGGTAATGACCGCATTTTTCAATTTCTCTTTGACTTCATTCATATGCCTACACGATACGCCGCAGCCCGCGCTTCAAGCCGCCGAAAAAGCCCCTATATTTTTTGGTAACATCATATATTTGCCTGGTACCCAAATGAATGTTTGCCGCCAAAAGTCGGATCGCGTCGTAGCCCTCCGACCCAATACTGCGATTGACTCCGAAATTACCCGAAAGATTCATGTCGTCATCTTCGGGAATCATGCCGATCGGCGCCAGTTTCAAGAGCTGTTCGACGTCGGCCACATCCACCATTTCGGCGCTTAAAATCAAGTCCCCACGCGCACGATTGACCACCACATCCGCCTTTAATCCGTATGACTTCAACAATCGCAGTACTTTATCCGCATCTTTTATCGATGAAATATGCGGCGTTACAACAACCAAGCCTTCGTTACAGGCCGCTACGGCGCGGTGAAATCCCAGCTCGATACCGGCCGGGCAATCGACCAGCACATAATCGAACGACGCTTCCAAAGCCCGAATAACGGCGCGAATATTTTGGCCGTTGATTTTCGCCGTGTCGTAGCTGTGCGCGCTGGGCATAACAAACAGCCCCTTAGCCTCCGTATCTGCAATCAGCGCCTGCCGCGGCCGACAACGATTTTCGATCACGTCGATCAAATCAAAAGTAATGCGATTTTCCACGTCCATCAAGACGTCCAAATTGTTCAGACCTATATCTGTATCCATCAGCACGACACGTAAACCCATTTCGGCCAACGCCCGCCCCAAGTTTGCCGTCAACGTCGTCTTTCCGACGCCACCCTTACCCGATGTCACCACAATAGAACGCGCCATAAACTACCGTCCTTTTAACCGATTTCCCTCATTATACCCCTTTTATCCGCATGAAGAAAGACTATCTTTGTAAAAACGGTGCTAAAAACGGCGAATCGCCTAAGCATCTGTATTTTCAGGAATTACTGATAATGATCAAACAATCGCTTGAATAAACAATCGATTTCCGCTATAAACTTAAAAATAAATGCCTTTGCGATTTATTAAGCCCAACAAAAATCGAACCAAAGTCACTACCTTAAACGACTTTACATTTACAAGTCAAAGGAGCCGAAAATGCCGACAACGCTTATTAAAAAAGCCGAAAACCTCTTATCCCTTTGCGACGTATGCCAAGTCGCTTCCGTATCGGAAAACGGATTCCCGCGCATCTGCATCTTGAAACCGCTGAAAAATCTCGGCATTCGGGAATTTTGGTTTTCGACCGGCTCGAGCGGAACGAAAGTCCGGCATTTTAAGAAAAACGACAAGGCCGGTGTTACATATTATCACGGTGGCGACAACATAACTTTAACCGGTCATGTGGAAATCGTCTCCGACTCAACGGTCAGGAATGATTTATGGAAAACATGGTGTCATTTTCTTGCAAAACACTTTTTCAACGGCAGCAAAGACGATCCCGAATTTTGCATTCTCCATCACCGCCCAAGAAACCACCATATATGTTGATAGCAAGTTCGAAACGTTCGCATTATAAAATCACTTTTTCCTTTTACAGATAAGGCGCGCCGCACTATGTTACCGAAAACAGAACGACTGTACATGCGGGGAACTAAATCCCCACGATTTTTCGGCTTTATGTAAAATATTACAAGATGCACAAAGCATGTATGTGTATGAGGGCGCCTTTGACGACGCCGAAGTCCTTGAGTGGCCGGAGCGGCAAATAACCCGCTATCGAAAATGGGGGTTCGGCCTACGGGGCGTCGTTTTGAAAGAAACCGGCGAATTGATCGGCCAATGCGGACTCACCATGCAACCATGGAAAGAACAAGAAGTACTCGAAATAGGCTACTTGTTTCAGCGGCAATTTTGGCATCAAGGCTATGCGATCGAGGCCGCAAAAGCATGTAAAAATACGCCTTTGACGTCTTGCACGCCGACGAAGTTTGCGCTATTATTCGAGACACAAATACCGCCTCCATCCGTGTAGCGATTCGAAACGGAATGACTTTTCGAGATACCCGGATAAAACATTTTCGCGGCGTGGATATGCCGCACCATCGCTATGTCGCGGCGCGCAAAAGCACAGCGCAGACGTCCAACAACCGAAATTCCCGTCAAGAGCATTGAAAAATGCACGAATTACGATTGCGAAATATATCAAACAAACTGAATTTTTTGCAAAAAAGCAGCCCGCCCCGCTTTTTCAGCCCGACGAGCCGCTATTATGCTCGACATAACACGCACGTTTGGAGGCGCAAAGTTACATCGGTTTTAAATTTCGATTCAGTCTATCCACTAACCACGCAAACCGTTTTTGCCTTCCGTCATCCGTCTTAGCATCGAAATATGCCCGCGCATATGTTTTCTTGACCGACGCGGACATTGTCTGATAATTCGTGCGCGCCGGCTCGACACCTTCCAAGAGCGCAACAATACAATCTATTTGCGCCTCTGTAATCGGCGGCGTTTTAGGCGCATCCCACTGGCCGTTTTGGCGCGCCTCTTCTACTTTCTTTCTACCGAAATCGGTCATAAGCCCGCGAGCTTCCAGGCTCTCGACTAATGATTTATTTTTCTCCGACCAGTTACTGTTTTGCCGCCGCATAGAAAAATATTTCTTATATGTTTTGTCGTCAATGCTCTGCATCTGCCCGTCGATCCAGCCAAAACAAAGCGCCTCTTCCAACGCCTCGCTTGCCTTCATTGTTTTCGGACCGCCGGCTTTGCCGAACAGCAACCAACGGCCTTCTTCCGACAAGCAATGTATTTTGAGCCATTCTCGAAATTCGTGTCTGTCGGTAAATTTCATCATCTCGCTCATTGCATACCCTTTACGCAAGCCCCCACGTATTCGACGCAAAAATTATTGCCTTTCTGCGTCGATAAAATTTCACAACGCATTTTTACATTTGCCGCGTTACTTTCTCGCTTTTTGCAACACCTCGTCCAAATTAAGGCGGTCGCGCTTGATCTTGGCCAATAAATCGCTATAAGACGTATCTACCGACAAATCTTTTGTCTGCTTATAAAAATCAATGCTTCGCGGATTTAACGGTTCAGCCACAACTTCGCCCTGTTCGAACACACGCAACCGATATTCGGCATACATGGAATTATACTCATGCACGCGCTCAAGAGATTCGGCAAAATGCGTTCCGTTCAACTGATCGTATTTTTGATATGCCGTAGTAATAACGCCGTTGTTATACATACTGACAAAACCGTAATCGGTGATAATAAAATGGTCGTATAACGCAATATTCGCGCCTCGAGCCGTAATCGCCAAATCCATTGTCGTCTGCACGTCGTCCAACGAAGGCACCATGCTGCCGGCAGGATGATTGTGTGCCAATATAATTTTCACGGCGCCGGCATTCAACGCATGCCGTATGATTTTAGCCAAATCGATCGCCACACTGTTAGGCGATCCGTTTTCAACAATATCCACCCGCATCAGTCGACCGTTGATATCCATACAGGCGAGCGCCAAAATTTCTTCATTACGCCCCATAAAAAGCGCATGAAACTTGTCGAGCGCGTCGCCGGGCGATTCGATATATTCGTCGCTCAACGTCCGCGCTTGCATACACATTCTGGACATCGGAAGCAACAACCGCAAAATGCGTGCCGCGCTGTCGGTCATGCCTTTTACCGATTTCAAATCGATGAGCGGTGCGCTGGCCACGCCATGCAAATCACCGAATCGATCCAACAACCGATGCGCGATCAACTTCGTATCTTTTCGCGGTATGCCGAAAAACAAGGCATATTCCAACACATCGACCGGGGTCATGTACTGAAAATCGGGATCCTTATCAACCAACGCCTTTACTCGTTCACGATGTCCCTGCGCGTGCAGACGGCGCAATTCTTCGTCCGTTAGCGCCTCACGACCAACGTCACGTCTTCTTTTGTCAGACATAGCACTACTTCCTGGTTTGTCCTTGACCGTAAATTTTGTATTTTTCCGATGTGAGCTGCCGCAGCCCCAACGGTCCGCGCGCATGTAGCTTTTGTGTGGAAATCCCCATTTCAGCACCGAACCCAAATTCAAAGCCATCCGTGAACCGCGTCGATGCGTTGACATACACAGCCGCGCTATCAACCCCGTTCAAGAATTTCTCCGCCACCGCCGAATCCTGCGTAACAATAACTTCGCTGTGGTGCGTCCCGTGCGCATTGATCCAAGTAATCGCCTCATCGCAATCGCCGACAACTTTGACCGCAATGGTCAACGCGTTATATTCGGTATAAAAATCGCTATCCGTTGCCGGGACAACACCGCCGCACAATGCGCAAGTTTCCGCACAGCCGCGAACCTCAACGCCATGGTGTTGCAATTCCGCCACCAACACCGGTAACGCAGTCGGTGCAATATCGCGATCTATCAACAGCTTTTCCAATGCGTTACACACACTGGGTCGTTGCAACTTACCGTTAAGCAGGATCTCTTTCGCCATATGCAGATCGGCTGTTTTTTCCACGTAAGCATGACAGTTCCCCGCCCCCGTTTCGATAACAGGTACAGAGGCGTTATCCACAACCGTCCGAATCAGTGCAGCCGACCCGCGCGGGATCAATACATCGACAAATTCCCGACATTTCATCAGCGCATCGGCACCCGCATGCGTCGTATCCTCAATTAACTGTATAAAATCCGATCGATACCCGTTTTTTTCCAAAGCCGATCGAATCACACCGACAATCGCCCGATTCGACTGTAGCGCGTCTTTACTGCCGCGCAACACCACTGCATTGCCCGTCTTGATACAAAGCGCAATCGCGTCAACCGTCACATTCGGACGCGCTTCGTAAATAATGCCGACAACCCCCAAAGGAACTCGCACTTTGACTATATTTAGCCCCGTATCGGTCGTCCAAGATTCCTTGATCTCCCCGACCGGGTCATTCAAAGTAATCAATGCGCGTACCCCTTCGCCAATACCGCATATGCGCGTAGCATCGAGCGCCAATCGATCGAGAAAATGTTCCGGCTTATCCTGCGCAGCCGCCAAGTCCAGCGCGTTCCCTTGTAGAATAGTATCCGTCTCGTCCAGTAGTGACTGCGCGACAATCTCCAACATGGCGTTTTTTACGCCGGACGGACATTGCGCCAAGTATCCGCAAGCCGCTTTCGCCGCGCGGCAACATTCGTTTACCGCGCTCATTCCTCGTCTTCTTCCTCCGGTAAATCCGCGTTATGGTACACGTTCTGCACGTCGTCATTGTCCTCGAAATTATCCAGCATACGCATCAATTTCGGCATAGTCGCCTCATCCACAGCCACCGAATTTTGCGGGATTCGATCGATCTCACTGCTGACGAATGCGTACCCCAGTTTTTCCAAACCTTCACGCACAGCCGAGAACGTACCGACGTCCGTCAAGATTTCATAAGCGCCTTCCCCGACGTTGAAGTCGTCCGCACCGCAGTCTATCGCCGTCATCATCATTTCGTCATCGTCCATCCCGGCCTTCTTTTCGATGATCAAAACACCCTTGCTGTCGAACAAATACGAGACGCAGCCGTTCGTTCCCATCGAGCCGCCGGACTTATCGAAAATATGCCGAACGTCTGCCGCCGTGCGATTTTTATTATCGGTCAAGCACTCAACAATGACAGCCACACCGCCCGGGCCATACCCCTCATAGGTAATGCTTTCATAATTGATCGCCCCCAACTCACCGCTGGCTTTTTTGATGCTGCGGGTAATATTGTCATTCGGCATATTTGCCGCTTTCGCTTTAGCGATCACATCGCGCAACTTGGCATTGCTATTGGGATCCGCTCCACCGGCTTTGACCGCCACGGCAATCTCTCTGCCGATCTTGGTAAAGATTTTACCACGCACCGCGTCCGCTTTGCCCTTTTGGCGCTTGATATTCGCCCACTTGCTATGTCCTGACATAATTCATTCTCCTTATTTATTTAATGCGTACATCATAATTCCCGCGCTTACTGCCGCATTGAGCGATTCCATATTTTCCATAGGAATCCGCAACCGAACATCGGCAGCGCATAAAATTTCATCGGAAATCCCATTAGCCTCGTTCCCGATCACCAAACACAGTTTTTGCTTGCCGGCTTTATACGCGTGCAACGACGTTCCGGCCAAATCCGCACAAATCACCGTATAGCCGGCGGTACGAATATCCGTTATTGTCATACTCGGATAATTGCATACCGCCACGCCGCTCATCGCGCTTCGCACCGTCTTCGCCCCGTACACATCGGCGCAATCACGACAAATAATATCCGTAAACCCGAACGCCGCAGCCGTTCGGATAATCGTCCCCAAATTGCCGGGATCCCGCACGCGATCCAAAAATAAGCATCGTTCGGCGGCAAGCGGCTTAGAAACATTTTTACGTACCACCGCTATAATACCCTGCGAATTTTCAGTTTCGGACAGTTTTTCAAATACTATGTCTGACAGAATATGTGTTTCAATATTGAAATCGCATCTATTATGCGAAACATAGTACGATTCGGAAATGAATAATTCCGCAATTAGCGTACTATCCCAGGCCGCAATGTCATGAATCAAGCGTTCGCCTTCTGCTCGATACAGCCCGCTTTCATCCCGAAATTTCTTTTGTTGCAACTTGGCCGCACGTTTTACATTTGTGTTATCCGTCGAGCGTATGATTGTATCCATATACGAAAAAGGGCGCTTATACAGCAGCCCTTTACCCTTATTTCGCTATCGCTTTTGCCGCAGTATCGGCCAACGCCTTAAATGCAGCGGCGTCGTTGACCGCGATATCGGCAAGAACTTTACGATTGAGCGTAACGCCCGACTTTTTCAGACCGAACATGAATTTGCTGTAAGACAAACCGTTCAACCGCGCCGCAGCGTTGATTCTCGCGATCCAAAGTTTTCTGAAATCTCTTTTCTTACGACGTCTGCCGATGAAGGCGTACATCTGGGATTTCATGACCGCCTCTCTGGCGATACGGTACGAACGGGACTTGGATCCGAAGTACCCTTTCGACAACCGCATGATCTTTCTACGTTTCTTTACTGCGTTTACCGCTCTCTTTACTCTCATAGTACAACCTCCTTACTTCTGAATCAACGTGCGAATCGTTGCGGCTTCCTTATCGGACCCCATATAGGCACCTTGACGCAGATCAGCCTTGCGCTTTCTCGACTTTTTCGTCAGAATATGATTCTTTCCCTGCTGGGCGCGCTTGACGCGACCCGAAGCGGTAACACGAAAACGCTTTTTCGCGCCGCTGTGACTTTTCATTTTTGGCATAGTTATATCCTCCGTTAATGGTTATTTACTTTTGCGGCAACAATATCATAATGATATTTCTGCCCTCTGTCAACGGCCGCTTATCCATTGTGCAAACATCTTGCAACAACGCATAAAAGTCTTGCATGACCTTTACGCCCAAATCGGCATGTGCTTGTTGACGGCCGCGCATCCGAATCGAAACTTTTACTTTGTCTCCGGCGACCAAAAACTTCCGCGTTTGTTTCGCTTTGGTCTCCAGGTCGTGCGTATCGATGGTCATCGAAAGCCACGTTTCTTTCATCTCGCTGATTTTCTGATTTTTACGCGCGTCTTTCTCTCGTTTGGCGGTATCGAACTTGAACTTTCCGTAGTCCATAATTTTACAGACCGGCGGAACAGCGGTAGGACTGATTTTGACCAAATCCAAATTCTTCTCTTCGGCAAGCCGATTCGCCTCGAAAGCGCTCATGATCCCAAGCTGCGTGCCGTCTGCATCGATCACGCGCAACTCACGGTCACGAATCCGCTCATTGATTTCCACTTCCTTAATGGTAGTAGCCCTCCGTAAATAATATAAGAGCGAGTAGAAATTACCCGCTCTCCGAAAACCGATATAAATATACAGTCTTGATTGCGTTACCGCCCCGAGTCAGCACCCGAACGGTGAGATAAAATCTACTTTCAACTGTATTAGTATATCATATCTCCTACCTTCCGTCAACTGTTTTCGATACTATTTACAAACTTTATCCGCAATTTCTTTCTGTAATTTTTCCAAAAGTTGCGCATAGGTCATAACGCCCAAATCGCCTTCCTTGCGGCTACGCACGGCGACTACGCCGTTTTCGACCTCTTTATCCCCGACGATCAGCATATACGGTATCTTTTCCATTTGTGCCTCGCGGATTTTATATCCGATTTTTTCATTCCGATTATCGGTTTCGGCACGAATACCGGCGCGTAAAAGCTGTTCGGCAATTTCATTCGCCTTGTCGGCGTTGCGTTGGGTGAGCGACAAAACACGAACTTGCGTCGGACTGAACCATAGCGGGAACGCGCCGGCATACTTCTCGATCAATATCGCCAGCGTCCGCTCGTAACAACCGATCGAACTGCGGTGAATGACATACGGCGTGCGCTTCACGCCGTCCGCATCGACATACGACATTTCAAAGCTCTCGCCTGCCGCAAAATCGATCTGAATCGTGATCAGCGTGTCTTCTTTCCCGTAAACATTTCGAATTTGTACATCGAGTTTCGGCCCGTAGAATGCCGCCTCGTCGTCGGCCTCCACATAGTCCAGCTGCAAGTTATCAAGAATCTCGCGCATCATCGATTCGGTCGATTCCCACGCCTCGTCATTGTCGATATACTTGTCCGATTTACCCTTGCCGCGCTTTGAGAATCGGAACGAAACGTCTTCCCGCAGACCCAATGCGTCCAAAATGTCATACGACAGATCCAAGCAACGCTTGAACTCATCGGCAACCTGCTCTTTCGTACAAACGATATGGCCGTCGGAAAGCGTAAACTGCCGAACACGAATCAGCCCATGCATCTCGCCCGACGCCTCTTTGCGGTACAGTGTCGCCGTCTCGGAATAGCGGCACGGCAAATCGCGGTACGACTTAAGTCCGTTCTTGTATATCTGGTACTGGAACGGACAAGTCATCGGTCTGAGCGCCGTAATTTCTTCATCCTCTTTTACAGGCGCGCCGTCCTCGTCGATTTCGCCCAAAACAAACATTTTGTCGCGGTAGTGCGACCAATGTCCGGAAATCTTATACAGATCGGACTTCGCCAAATTCGGTGTTTTGGTGATCATAAAGCCGCGCTTGGCCTCTTCGTCCTCAACATACCGCTGCAATATCTGCAAAATTTTCGCGCCCTTCGGCATGAGCAACGGCAACCCTTGCCCGATCACGTCGCTGGTCATAAAAATGCCCAAATCACGCCCCAACTTGTTATGATCGCGGCGTTTCGCCTCTTCCATTTGCTCCATGTACGCGGTCAAATCGGCTTTCTTTTCAAATGCCGTACCGTATATGCGGGTCAGCATTTTATTTTTCTCGTTGCCGCGCCAGTACGCACCCGCGATCTGCGTCAGTTTAACATGCTTGACCTTACCTGTACTCATCAGGTGCGGCCCACGACACAGGTCGGTAAATCCGCCCTGCTTATACAGCGTGATTTTCGCATCTTTCGGCAGATCCTCAATCAACTGTACTTTATAAATTTCGTTAAAGCCGCGCATTTGTGTGAGCGCTTGCTTGCGACTGACTTCGACACGCTCGATCGGAAAATCGGCTTTTATAATGTCGTTCATTTCCTTTTCGATCTTTTCGAAATCTTCCAAAGTAACCGGGGACGAAAAATCGAAATCGTAATAAAAACCGTTTTTGATCGCAGGGCCGATCGCAAGTTGCGCCGTCGGGAAAATGCTTTTGACGGCTTGCGCCAAAATATGAGCCGCCGTATGTCGATACGCCTCGCGCCCTTCTTCATCTTTGAACGTCAAAATTTCCAACGAGCAATCCTGTCGCAAGACATACGCCAAATCGACAAGCTCCCCGTCGACGCGCGCAATCAATGCATTCCGCGCCAAGCCTTCGCTGATCAATCCTGCCGCCTGATAGGCATTGATACCCGCCTCGGCTTGCAAAATCGATCCGTCTTTTAAAGTAATGTTCATGTCGTTTACGACCTCCTACCGATAAAAAATTCGTCCTCGCACAAAATTTGCGCAAGGACGAGATTGTTCCCGTGGTTCCACCTTGGATTCACCGCTGAAAAGCGGCCTCGATTATCTTAACATACGGTTAAGCACGTTCCAAACGAGGTGGTTTCGTCCCCGATACCGCGAGTTCTTTCCAGCGCCGAACTCTCTCTGGTGGCGGTATTTCTCCGGATTCTACTTGTCCTCATTTTAAAGGAATTAATTTGTATATTCATTATACCGCCGTCGAACAGGAAAAGTCAACTGTTTCATGAAAGTATTTTTTGTATATCCGAATTTAATTGTCGTTTACCGATCTCCCTGCCAAATAGCACCATGCAAATTTTATAATATGCCTTGCATACTATTAGAAAATGCGAAAAAATAAGTAATAACTGCTCTTTCCCTTGCTTAAATGCGATGACCGTGCTATACTGTACTTATAATTTCGACGGAGTGCAATACCTTACAAATGTTATTTGAAGAAAAGAAAATACTCTTAAAGAACGGAAAGACAGCCGACTTAATGAGTCCCCGCGCCACGGATGCGGAGAAGATGCTTCATTTTGTAAAGACTGCTTGCAGTGAGACGGATTATCTTTTGCGGTATCCCGAAGAGTGGACAATGGATGTCGAGCAAGAAAAAACTTGGATCAATCGCCTTCGCACTTCTCCCGATACCATGGCGATCACTTGTTATGTTGACGGTGAAGTTGTAGGCAACTGCGAAATCGGTTTCAAAAGCGGAATGAAGATTGCACATCGAGCATCGATCGCTATTGCGATTCTTAAGAATTATTGGAATCTCGGTATTGGCTCGGCCATGATGGAAGCGCTTATAGCCGTAGCGCGAGAACGCGGAACGGAGATCGTGGAACTTGAATTTATCGAGGGTAACGAACGCGCAAAAAATCTATATGAGAAATTCGGATTCCAAATTGTTTCCGAAAAGCCCAATGCGTTTAAACTGAAAGACGGCACATACTTGAAAGAATATTATATGCAGAAATACATATAGACGAAATTTAAGATTATTCTTACTGACACAGCTCATTCACGCCGACGACAACGGCATAGAGCGAAAAACAGAAAAAATATTATAACAAATTACAAATTTGTCGCATTTCGCCCACCGACAGGCACGGCGAAGTGTTACAAAAAAATGATTGAGGCATATTTTGCATAATCAGCCATGAGCCGAATAAAAGCCACGCATCGCAAGCAATCGCACTCAAGGAATACCTACTAGAGCCTCGTTCGCAATTACTCAATAATTTTGTTGTTTCGATAAAGTATAGCCCGCCATGTTGCGAAAACGAAGATAGCGAGCCTTTCTTTAGCGTGTAAATATTTCTATATATGCTGTTGTCGGTTTTTTGCAAGCCGATTACGCGTTTTTTGCTTATATCAATATTTGTTTGATCCGCGCCGTCGCTAAAGTCAGTACATATACTTTTTGAACGCCGCCTTTACGCAATACTTTCGCACACTCGTTGCTTGTTGCACCCGTTGTAAAAACGTCGTCAACCAAAAGCACCGATCTCGGTTTCTCCGCTCCGCAAAAAGAAAAGGTATCGACGATCGCCTGACTTCTTTCTTCGGCGCCCATGCGCGCTAAATTTTTGGTATACTTGACTTTTTCCAACAACGAAACCGTCGGTAGTTGCACGATTTTCCCGATCGCGTGCGCCAAAAGTTCCGCTTGATTGTATCCGCGTTTCTTCTGCCTCTTTTGCGGCATCGGCACATAGGTAATGCAATCAACGGAAATGCACCATCGCAAAAACGTATCTGCCATCATCGACGCAAACACCAGCACCAAATAGCGTGCATTTCCATATTTCAGACGACGAATTACATCTTTGACACTCGCCTCATACACCAACGACGCCCGCGCGCTCTCGAAATTCCATTTCCGTTTATGACACGTATCGCAAAATATGCCCTCCGTATCGGTTGCACGGCCGCAGCCCAAACAAAAACTGCGATTAACGGATAACGTGCACCGCGGGCAGAGACAATACCGATTGCGTACCGGATAATCGTCTCCGCACACGATGCACGTCACATCGTCGGGATAAAGAAAATCGTTTAAAAGATTCACCGTAAGTGACTGCGTTGCAATGTCTCGCGCGCGATGACAAGTTCTTCGTTTGTCGGAATGATGTATACTTTGACCGAAGAACCCTTCCCCGTCAAATCGGTTATTACGCCGCGTTTCGGCGTTGCATTCGCCGACTTGTCATACCGAATGCCCAAAAATTCCAAGCCGTCCATGACCTGCTCGCGCACGACCGGCGTATGTTCGCCGATACCGCCGGTAAACGCCAAAAAGTCAATACCGCCCATTGCCGCCGCATACGAGCCGATATATTTTTTGACGCGATACGAGAACATCTCTACAGCAAGACGCGCCCGCGCATCGCCCTCGTCCATCGCTTTCGTCAGGTCGCGGAAATCCGAACTGATGCCAGAAATGCCGAGAACACCGCTTTTTTTGTTCAAATATTCGGTTGCTTGGTGAATGTCCATGCCCGTCTTGTGCATCAAAAATTCGAGTACAGCCGGATCAATGTCGCCGCTCCGCGTGCCCATCACAAGCCCTTCGAGCGGGGTCAAGCCCATAGACGTATCGATACATTTCCCATTCTTGACCGCGCTGACACTGGCGCCGTTGCCCAAATGGCAAATCACGCATTTAAAATCGTCTCGTCCCATCAGCTTGCGCGCCTCGCCGGACACATACAAATGGCTGGTGCCGTGAAAGCCGTATTTGCGGATCTTATACTTCTTATAATCCTCGTAAGGCAGCGCATACATATAGGCATAGTCCGGCATCGTCGAGTGGAACGTCGTATCGAACACCGCAACCATAGGCGCATTCGGCATAACCTCACGACAAGCCTTGATCCCCATAATATTAGCCGGCATGTGTAAAGGCCCCAACTCGACATTGCTCTCGATGATCTTCAACACTTCGTCGTCGATCAAGACGCTCTCATTAAAATCTTCGCCGCTGTGCAACACGCGATGCCCAACCGCCGCGATGTCCGACATACTGTCGATGACGCCGTACTCTTTATCGACAAGCGCATCCAAAACCAACTTGATCGCCTCGGTATGCGTCGGCATCGGCTTTTCCAAACGCACTTCTTTTTTACCGGTATGATTCAGCAAAGCATGTGCTTGCCCAATGCGCTCGCATACGCCTTTTGCAATGACGCTCTCGTCCTGCATTTCGATCAACTGATATTTGAGCGACGAACTTCCTGCATTTACAACCAATACTTTCATTATGCTTCTCCTTATTGAATGGCTTGCAACGCGGTCATTGCTACGACGTTTACAACGTCTTCCGACGAACAGCCTCTCGACAAGTCGTTTACCGGCTTATTGAATCCTTGACAAATCGGACCGACTGCCTCGGCGTTGCCCAGGCGTTGCACCAATTTATAACCGATATTGCCGGCTTGCAAATCCGGGAAGATCAGCACATTCGCGTGACCGGCTACGTTGCTGCCGGGCGCTTTCAGTTTTGCCACCGACTCCACCAATGCGGCGTCTAACTGCAATTCCCCGTCGACCGACAACTGCGGCGCTCGCGCTTTAACGAGTGCAGTCGCCTCGACGACTTTATCCACAAGTTCATGCTTGGCAGATCCTTTTGTCGAGAACGAAAGCATCGCCACTTTCGGATCTAACCCGGCAATCGAAACCGCCGTCGCCGCCGACGCGATCGCAATGTCCGCCAGTTGCTCGGCCGTAGGCTGCGGATTGACCGCACAGTCTCCAAACACCAACACGCCGTTATCCCCATACTGCGCCGCTTGCGTCGCCATGATAAAACAACTGCTGACCGTATTGATTCCCGGCGCTGTCTTGATGATCTGCAATGCCGGACGCAGAACGTCGCCCGTCGCATTGACAGCACCGGCAACCATACCGTCCGCCTCGCCGCGTTTGACCATCAATACCCCGAAGTACAGCGGGTTGCGCGCCAGTTTAGCCGCCTCTTCGGGCGTCATGCCCTTTGCCTTTCGCAACTCGTACAATAGTTCGGCATACGGCAAAATATCCATGTTCTGCGTGTCGATAATGCGTACATCGATATTTTTGATTTCGGGATTGACCTTATAAATCACGTCTGCGCGCCCTAACAAGGTAACACGCGCAATCTTCTCTTTACGGATGGCCACAGCCGCATCGATGATACGCTTTTCCTCGCCTTCCGCCAATACGATATGCTTGTCTGCGCTTTGTGCCTTGGCTCTCACACTTTCCAGCAATTTGCTCATTTTCTGTCACTCCTATCAAATAATTTTACTTTTCGGCGAAGTGTGTGCTATACTGATTATAGCGCCCGTCGTCTATCTCGTCTATTATAACAAATCGATCACAAAAAGTAAATCGAATCCGACCGAACAGGAGAAAAATTATGAAACTATCTGCCGTAATTTGCGAATATAATCCGTTCCACAACGGCCACGCCTACCAACTGGAAAAGGCAAACCGCCGTTCCGACGGCGTCATTTGCGTCATGAGCGGCGATTTTGTACAGCGCGCAGAACCTGCCGTCTGTGACAAATACGTGCGAGCCGAATGCGCACTGCTTGCCGGCGCCTCTTCGGTAGTCGAACTGCCGGTAGCCGTCAGCGTCGCGCCGGGCGAACGATTCGCCCGCGGCGCGGTCGAAGTCGTCGAGAAACTGCCGCATGTCAAAAAATTGTTCATGGGGTGCGAAACACAGCAACCGTCCATATTGGAAAAGTTGGCGGATATACAATTCACCGAATCGCAATCCTTCCGGGACGATTTAAAAAAACACCTGGCCGACGGCGCATCGTATGCCCAAAGTTATGCGTTTGCCACCGTGCAGGCAGGCGTTAAGGCCGGAATTGATACTACTATGTCTGTCGAAGTACTGGCAAAACCCAACAATTTGCTCTGTATCGAGTATATCAAAGCGCTCCGCGCGCGCAAATCGGACATCGAGCCGGTCATTCTCCCGCGTAAAGGAAACGACTATAACGATCTGAAAATGGGCGAATTTGCATCGGCCTCCGCCATACGCGCAAACTTACAAAACGCCGATTTGGTGCGCGCGGCCATGCCGTCTGTTTGTGCCGAAAAATTTTTGAAAGCGGTTGCCGAACACCCTGTCGATCACAAACTGTATCAAGGATTAGTCATTGATGCACTGCGTCGCAGCACTCCGGAGCAACTCTCCAAACTGCCGGATGTCGGCGAGGGACTGGAACATAAACTATATAAAAATGCTTTACAGTTTACAAATTTGGACGATATTCTGGACGCCGCAAAATCCAAACGCTACACGCGCAGTCGATTAAAACGCATTTGTCTTTCGGCTTTATTGCAATATGGCAACACCCCTGCCCGCTTACGGGTATTAGGGATCCGCGAAACCTTTAAATCGTATTTGGCAAATCTGGGCGAATCGTTTTACGTAAAAACTTCCGAACTCGAGGACAACGAAAACATCGACGAACGACGCGCCGATGCCCTCTACACGCTACTCACGCATACGGACGGCAACCGATTCTATAGCAACCGCCTTTTAACTGTTCGCGGTTAAACGCGCTAATATTATGAGAAACGCCTCCATGAAGTTTATTCTGGAGGCGTTTACCGCTTATTCCGGCTCTTTCGTCGCGCCGTCGCGTTCGGCGATCATGCTCTTGACTTTCATCAAGCGGATTAGACTGCCGCGCTCGTTTTCGTCAAGTTTCATAATAATATATTTGATCGTTTCGTTGAGCTGCGGGATCATCACGTATTCCAACGCATTGACGCGCCGCCGATTCTTTTCGATTTCGTCGGCCAACATGTTACATGTTTTTTCGACTTCGGCAAGCCGCAACAATTTTTCCATCAGCGCGGAGATTTTCAAAATTGCATTGTCCAAATCTCCGCTCGTCCCCACAAAGGTATACGGCAATAAATCCTCTTGTTTCTGCGGCACGATCTCGATCGACGGCACATCGACACCCATGACGTTTTTCATGCCCGTCCGCACGTCGGCCTTAAGCGCCGGCATACATAAAGACTGCTCGATCGTCTGCGAACTGGAAACCGCGCGCGCCAACATGAACGACCGCAACGCTTCCGCCAGTTCGCCCTCGACCTCTTCGCGCAAACGTTTGTTTTCCCGAATGAACGACATAAACTGTCGGATCATTTCGTCCGATTTGTCTTTCAATAGCTTATGCCCGCGCGTAGCCGTTTTGAGGCGGGTTTTGAGCCGCCGCAGTTCCATGCGCGTCGGGTTTACGGCCAGTCTGGACATCGCCTACTCCTTCGCTTTCCAATATTTTTCGATATACTCGTCTTTGATACGTTTGAGTTCGGACTTCGGCAAAATCGACAGCAAGCTCCACCCTAAGTCGAGCGTCTCCTCGATCGAGCGGTTTGTATCGAATCCTTGCGAAACGTATCTGCGCTCGAACTCCTCGGCGAACTTCGCGTATTTTTTATCGACTTCCGTCAAAGCGGCCTCGCCCAAAATCGCCGAAAGTTCTTTCGCCTCTTTCCCTTGCGAATACGCCGAGAATAACTGATTCATTGTATCCGCATGATCCTCGCGCGTCTTGCCCTTGCCGATACCTTTGTCTTTCAAACGCGACAAGCTGGGCAATACGTCGATCGGCGGATTGTAACCTTTCTTGTAAAGTTCACGCGAAAGAATGATCTGCCCCTCTGTGATATAGCCCGTCAAATCGGGGATCGGGTGCGTCTTGTCATCCTCCGGCATGGTCAAAATTGGGATCTGCGTAATCGATCCGGCCTTGCCGCGGATCTTGCCCGCGCGCTCGTATAAACTCGCCAAATCGGTGTACAGATAGCCCGGGTATCCGCGACGCCCCGGCACTTCTTTTCGCGCAGCCGACACTTCGCGCAAAGCCTCGGCATAATTGGTGATGTCGGTCATAATGACCAACACGTGCATACCTTGTTCAAACGCCAAATATTCAGCCGCCGTCAACGCCATGCGCGGCGTCGATATGCGTTCGATAGCCGGGTCGTTCGCCAAGTTCATAAACAAAACCGTTCTGTCGATCGCGCCGGTGCGGCGGAAATCGTTGATAAAAAAGTCCGCCTCTTCGTAGGTAATCCCGATCGCCGCAAACACAACGGCGAACTTTCCGTCCGAACCCAGCACTTTTGCCTGTCGGGCGATCTGCGCGGCCAAATTGGCGTGCGGCAATCCCGATGCCGAAAACACCGGCAATTTTTGTCCGCGAACGAGCGTGTTCAGGCCGTCGATCGCCGATACGCCCGTCTGGATAAACTCGTCCGGATAGTCGCGCGCCGCCGGGTTGATCGGTTGTCCGTTGACGTCGACGCGCTTATCGGGAATGATGTCGGGACCGCCGTCTTTCGGGCGTCCCATGCCGTCGAACACGCGGCCGAGCATATCCATCGATACCGGCAGTTCGATACTGCGCCCCAAAAAGCGCGCCCGCGCCGAACTGATCTTCAAGCCCTGGCTGACCTCGAACAACTGTACCAGCGCTTTGTCGCGGTTGACTTCCAACACTTTCCCCTGGCGGATCTCGCCGTTGGCCTGCTCGATTTCGACAAGTTCGTTATATTTGACACCCTCGACGTCCTCGACCAACATCAGCGGGCCGACAACCTCTTTAATGGTGCGGTATTCTTTCAGCATCAGAATCCCTCCTTGGCTTTGAGACTGCTCAACTGCGTTTTCATAGCGGCCGCAATGTCGTCAAATTCGGTAATGCGTTCTTCGGGAATATATTTGCTGCGCCCGATCTTCTCTCGGGCTTCGATACGCAGTATATCGTCGAGATCGGCAAAATTGTCAAGCGCCGCCAGCGACAACCGATAGCAGTCGACGATCAACTTCAACATTTTATACTGTTTGGTCATCGAAGTATACGTATCGATCTCGTGGAACGCATTTTGGTGCAAGTAGTCCTCGCGGATCGATTTGGCCGCCTCCATGGTCAAACGGTCGCGCGGCGAAAGCGCGTCCATACCGACCAAACGAACGATTTCGTCGAGCTGCGCCTCTTCTTGCAGAATGCGCATCGCCTCGCGGCGATACTCGTTCCAGTCCGGGCTGACATTTTCGGTATAATACGCGCTCAAGCGATCGGAATACAGCGAATAACTGACCAGCCAGTCGATCGCCGGGAAATGCCGTTTATAGGCGAGCGACGCACTCAATCCCCAATACACTTTGACAATGCGCAGCGTAGCCTGGCTGACAGGTTCCGACATATCGCCGCCCGGCGGAGAAACGGCCCCGATCGCCGTGACAGCGCCCGTGCGGTTACCGCTGCCGGCGAGTTTGACGATCCCCGCTCGCTCGTAAAATTCGGCAAGGCGGCTCGACAGATAAGCCGGGTATCCTTCTTCGCCCGGCATTTCCTCCAAGCGTCCCGACATCTCGCGCAACGCTTCCGCCCAGCGCGAAGTCGAATCGGCCATAATGGCCACGCTGTAGCCCATGTCGCGGAAATATTCGGCAATGGTGATGCCGGTGTAAATGCTGGCCTCGCGCGCCGCAACCGGCATATCCGACGTGTTTGCAATAAGAACGGTACGTTTCATCAACGGCTCGCCCGTTTTGGGGTCTTTCAGTTCGGGAAACTCGTTCAAAACATCGGTCATCTCGTTGCCGCGCTCACCGCAACCGACATATACGATTATATCGGCGTCCGCCCACTTGGCCAACTGGTGTTGCACGACCGTTTTGCCCGACCCGAACGGTCCGGGAACGGCCGCAACGCCGCCCTTTGCAATCGGGAACAACGTATCGATAACCCGCTGTCCCGTTACCATCGGCGTGACAGGAGAAAGTTTTTCTTTATACGGCCGCCCGCGACGCACAGGCCACTTCTGACACATGGTGATCGCGTGCGTTTCGTCCCCGTCTTTGACGGTCGCAATCGTTTCGTCAACGGTAAAACTGCCCGACTTGATCTCGGTGATCACGCCCTTATACTGCGGCGGCACCATAATGCGGTGTTCGACGACGCTGTTCTCCTGTACGGCGCCGAGAATATCGCCGCCTAAAACGGTGTCGCCGACCTTGACCGACGGGGTAAATTCCCACTTGCGTTTATGGTCGAGCGCGCTGACCTCAATGCCGCGGCCGATTCGGTCGCCGCTCTTTTCGACCAGCTTGGCAAGCGGCCGCTGAATGCCGTCGTATATGCCCTCGATCAAACCGGGGCCAAGTTCGACCGACAGCGGCGCATTGGTCGAAACGACCTCTTCACCCGGGCCGAGCATACTGGTCTCCTCGTAAACCTGAATCGAGGCCTTGTCGCCGCGCAGTTCGATGACCTCGCCGATCAGCCGCTGCTTACTGACACGCACAACGTCGTACATTTTGACGTCGGCCATGCCCTCGGCGACGATCAGCGGTCCGCTGACTTTTACTATTTTACCGTTCATATTCTAGTCCTCTTTGTTAAACAAAATGTCGGCGCCGATCGCCTTTTCCACGTCGGCCTTTAATCCCGACATGCCCAGTCCGGTACTCCCTTTGCTCGACGGAATGGGAATGACCGCCGGGAAGGTGCGCGTCTTTAGTTTGGCAAGCGTATCGGGAATGAGCGCGGCGACGTCCTCCGTCACGAATACGACGGCATATTCCCCGCCCGTCAGCTTTTTCAGCCGTTCGTTGGCCTCGAATACGTTGGCCGCCGTGTATACTTCTGCGCCGACCGCTTTGAATGCCAATATACTGTCCTTATCGCCGATGACGGCGATCCGTCCCGTTTTCACTTCGTCATACATCGATACACCTCATGCGCGCGGCGATCTCTTGCTTGACGCCGTTTTTTGCGCAAACAAGAATCATTTTGACCATTTTAAACTCCGTCAGTTGCGCCAACACATACCGCAAAAACACGTCGAATTTGTCGAGCGACACCGCGCCGCTTTCGGTCAGCATATACAGATAGTCGTCCGCACCCGTCTCAAATTCGGCCGTGTAGGCGACTTTTTCCGCCAAACGTTCTAGCATTGCCGCATAAGGCGTTCTTTCAAACGGCTCGGCAATATGCGCGGGGTCGATCGTCAATACCGATAACAGCGTCTCCTGCGAGAGCGTGCCGCCGTCGACCAGCATTTCCGCAACGCTTTCGGCGGAAAGCCGCAAAATGTTAGCGCGCAATACCGAAAGAATGTTGTTTAGATCGATCTCACTGACAAAATACTTGTTTAATGTGCGACTGTGCGATCGCTTGGCGCACCGCAAACTGTCGGCATACATCGCTTTTGTCAGCACGGTGTCAATCGTTTTGGGGTGTAGCGGCGTTTCCAAGCTGTCCAAATATTCCAGCGTTTCGGTCAAACTCACGTCCAACTCATTATAGTCGCCCTTGACGATTCCCGTCATATCCAAATCGACATTGTATAAAGCCGCGCCCAAATCGACGTCGGCAAAACGCGACTTGTACAACGCTTTGGCGTTGCTGTAATAAAATCGGTTTAAAAGCGCTTTTCGAGCAAATGCGTTGACGCAGTCGTCCTCGATAAAGGAAATCAGTGCATTGGTTTCCCGCGCGATCACGGTATCGATGTCACCACCCGCAACGCCGCCCCCGTACCCGTATTCGGCCAGCATTTTGAGTGCGTCCGCATAGTCGGCCTCGGAAAGCCGTTTAAATTGTTCGGCGTTTAACAGCCGCCCCATTTGGATACGCGCAAGCGTGTTGGAGTATACTGCGCCCATACTTACCTCTTGAAAAGCCGCGCGGCAACTTCGCCCTCGGTCTGCGTTCGGGTTTCCGCGACCAACATTTCGACGGTCAAATTTTTATCGTACCGCGCATTGGTCAAAATCACGCCGCCGCGGCCGTTGTGGTACCGATCGGAAAGCGTCAGATTCATATGCAATTTTTTATTTAAGCCGTCCACCCAATCGTAGTGCAACCGCTTGACGTCGCGCGCCGCAATGAGGATCTCATCACCGTCCTCGGCGTAGCAGGAAACGATCGCGCCGATAAAATCCCGATAGACGTTATCCGTCATATTGAGGATCTTGGTTTCGGCCTGCGCATACGCCTTTTCAATGACTTGCTGTTTTGCCGCCAAAATGACCTTACGGCTATCCAATTCGGCTAACTTGAGCCGCCGACTTTTGAGCATGGCGGAGTCCTCTTGCGCGCGGGCAAGCCGTTCCGCCCCTTCGCGTTCGGCATTTGCCACCGTTGCCGCCACCAGTTCGTCGCGTTCGGCTTTCGCATCGGACACGATATTGGCCGCCGCGTCACGCGCGGAAGCCAGTATACTGTCGATGATTGCCTCTTTCCCTTCCATGACTTTCTCCGTTTACCGTAATCGTTTGCTTACAGCGCAGTCAATGCCGCAATGACTTCGGGATCGGGCGCGGGTGCCGTACCCAACTCCATCAACAAAATACCGAGCAACGAAATCAGGAAAGCGAAAATAGCGAACAGCTCGACAAAGACCGCCATCGTGATAACGTGGCCTTTTTGGTTGTCCTGTTTACCCATCATCTGAATACCGGAGCAAATGACGTTGCCCTGCATGACGGCGCTGACCATACCGACCAAGCCGACCGGCAAGCACAGCACCAAAATAGTGATGCCCTCCGAAACCGTCATCGGTACCAGTCCGCCCAACAAGCCGACTTTAATGAACGCGATAAACGCCACGACAAAGCCGTACAATCCCTGCGAGGACGGCAGCAGCTGTACGATCAGCACGTCGCCCCATTTCGACGGATCTTTGCTCATCAAGGCGCTCGACGCCTGTCCCGTGCGCGCAACGCCGATTGCCGAACCCACGCAAGCAAACAGCACCGCGATGACTGCGCCCAACAGCGCATAAAAGTGTCCCATTCCCATTTTTATAAACCTCCGTATAAAATACTGAATAATGATTTGTCACGCAAAGCGCGTGTAGCGGGTACATAGCCCCATCGGACGGAACAAGCGGCCGCCCCCTTCGTAGAATTTGCCGTAAAACTCGATAAACTGTAGCCGCGCGTTATGCACATATGCCGACAACAAGCTAAGCGCCAAGTTGAACGCATGGAGCGGAATCAGCACGATAATGCCGAGCGGATAACCGACATACGGGATCTGAAAAAGCAGACTGCCCAAAGAGTTGAAAGCCAAAGCGATCGCGCCCGACGCCAGTCCCAAACCGAATAAACGAATGTACGAAAGCACGTCGGAAAGAAGATTGACCAGTCCGTACAGCCCGGAAAAGCCGGTAAGGATCTTGCGGAATATGCCTTTTTGCGCGTGACCGGCGGTCAGCACAATGCCGACCAACGAGCCGAGAATGGTGTAAATGCCGATCGTTTGCAACAGTTTGTTTTTGATCAACAGCAGCCCCAGTACCCAAAGTCCGATACCGATAAATAAAGTATAGATAAATACGACGTCGAAAATCGCAGAGGCATAATCTTTCTTTTTAAACATTTTGGCGGCATACAATCCGTACCCGACCATCAGCTGTATGACGCCCATGACGATCGCTACGGCCAACATGGTGATCGGCTGCTGGAGCGGGTTAAACCACAGCGCGGGAATCCCCTCGATACCGAACACCCCGCCCATGACGGCGCCCCAAACGACGGTAGACACGCCGCAAATGCCGATGAGCGCGACCAAACGGCTTGTCCCTTTTTCAAACTTCTTAAAATGCAAAATCAGCGTGGCTGCTATGGTGATCAGCAAGCCGTAGCCGGCGTCGGCCACCATAAAGCCGAAGAAGATGAAGAAGAACACCGACATGATCGGATTGGGATCTCGCTCGTAGTACGACGGCGGCGAATATAGGTTGGTCACGTCCTCGAACGGCGCTACCAATCTTGCGCTTTGGATCTCTGTCGGCGGGTTATCGCCCGGCTGCGGGTCGTACAAATAGGTGATGACCTTATCGGTTTTGCTGCGAATTTCTCCCAGCAGATACTCCGCATCGTCTTTCGGCACCCAACCTTCGACGATAAAAGTCGATGCCGTTTTTGCCATTTCGAATTCCGCATTCGATTTTTCGGTCTCGAGCGACAGCCAGTCGTAGAGGATCTTAAATTCCCGCAGATATTTGATATATCCGAGCGCCTCTTTGAGTAGCTCCAAATCGCGTGTCTCCAGCGCCTCCAAACGCGCCCGACAGTCGTCGGCAATTTCGGCAGCGGTTTGCGATTCGGTCAGCGCCGCGACCGAAAACCCGCCGGCCGTGAGCGCAGCACGCACCGCCGCCTCGTCCTCTTTTAAGGCAAGGACTGCAATACACCGCCCCGCAGACGCAAATTCTTCGACCGCAACGGGAACGTCGACGGCAAAGACCGCGCTTTTGATCGGCGCATAGGCCGGTAGCAAGACCGTCCGTTCGGTACCGCGCACATTGAACGGAAGCGGATACGCCGCATACGGCGCAACGGTACGCAAACGATTGCGAATCTGTTGCTGTTCGGTACGCACGTCCACTCGTTTAAAACTGATTTTTTCCAACGCATCGCTGACAGCCAACAATTCATACTCTTTGGCGGAGCTGTCGTACAGATCGTCATAGCCGACGATCTCCCGATTGCTCGACGGTTTCGGCAGCGGCGTATACTCGTAATCGAGCGGCTGCACTACACCGGCTTTGACCGCTTGCCGGTTCTTCAGTAACAGCTTTTGCATTTCGTCGTTCGCGCCGTACAAATAACGAATGGCGAATGCGGCTTTGACCTGCTTTGCGGTGATACGCTCCAAATGCGAGGTCTCTTTTTCCCGCGCCGTTCCCTCGAAGTCGGTTGCCGTCAGCAACTCGAAACGATGCGAGCGCGTCAAAACATTGACGATCGTTTCCCGCTCGCTTTTTAAGCCCATCAGCCGGAGCTTGGACATTTCGACGACTGCCATTACCGATTCCGCCTCATGACCGCGTCGACAATGACTTCGGCCGCGCGCGCAATATTACGCTCGCTCGCTTTCAAAATTTCTTCGGCCTCCGTCTCCGCTTTGCGCACGACGGACTGGCTTTCGGCCTCAGCCTCGCGTTCCGCAACGGCTAAAATCTCCTTGACCTGCGCACGAATGGTAGCGTCCTTTTCCGCTTTCGCCTGTTCGGCTTGCGCGTGCGACTTCAAACCGATGTCTCGCGCTTCCGCTTCGGCTTCCGCCTTCAGTCGCGCGGCCTCCCGTTCGGCAGCCAACACTTCATCGAGAACAGTCTCAATCATCGGCAATTTCCCTCTATTTTATCGATGCGACGAATATGCCGCTCGTCGTTCGAAAACGGTGTGTCCACGAAAATATCCACAATGTCCAAAGCCAAACCGATACCCAGCACCCGCGCACCCAATGCCAAGACGTTGGCGTCGTTATGTTCGCGGGTCGCGCGCGCCGAAAAAGTATCGCTGCACAGCGCGCAACGAATACCGGCTACTTTGTTGGCAGCAATGCTCATGCCGATACCGGTGCCGCATATCAAAATGCCTTTTTCAAATGCGCCGGACGCTACCCCTTCGGCAACCGGGCGGGCATAGTCCGGATAATCGACGCTACCGGCGTCAAACGCGCCGAAGTCCTTACATGCGATACCGCGCTTTTTTAAATGTGCTATGATCTCCTGTTTGAATTCTACGGCCGCATGGTCGCAAGCGATTGCCAGCATCTCCGCCTCCTTACCCTGTTTGTATTTTCTTATCGTATCAAAAGTATACCATATTTGCGCGAATTAAGCAAATCTTTTCAATTATTATTTTGTGCAATCGGCCCCTGTTTTAGCAACAGTTTCCCTTGCTTTTGCCGCAAATTCGACGGCGGCGTCATAAATGTCCTCGCACGCATACGCAAGATATTCGGCGCAGTCGTTGTACGCCGCAACGTCCTGTCCGAACGGATCGGGCACATCCTTACCGCCGGTCAATTCCGCCACCGTAACGACTTTTTCAACGTCTCCGACCGCGCGCTTGTGCGCCGCCGTCATGCAAACGATCAAATCGGCCGCCTCCGCCGCTTTCAACGTCAACTGCGTCGCTTTATGCGCACCGAACGCCGCCCCGCGCTGCCGAAGCACCGTCTGCGAGTGTTCGCTCATGGTATCGCCCGGCTGCGCGCAAATTCCCGCGCTCGTCACCGTGAACTTCGACAGTTTTTTGCGTTTCTTGAGATAATCACGAAACAAATACTCCGCCATAGGCGAGCGGCATGTATTGCCGGTACACACAAACAGCACTTTGATCTTCGGCGCTTTGGCCGTTCCTTTTTTTCGCGCCGCCATCAGATAATCTGTCCTCCGCTGGATTTGATCAAACGATTGATCAGCGACTCGCCGATCCCTTTCGGCTCGACGCCCTCGGCGATCACCACGGTATACCCCTTCTCGTCGGCCAAACGCAAATCGGCAAACAGGTTGTGCGCATAAGCCCGGTAATCGGCGCCGACCGTCATGACCGCGCGACTGCCGTATAGCTTAGCGCGCGGCGCAAGCGCCAAAATGACGGGATTTTTGCCCGAAGTTTTCAGCTTGTCATAGTATTCGCAAATGGTACTGTGCATATCGTCGTAATAGGCAGAAAACAGAACTTCCGCTTTCGGCGCGTAGTGCTTGTACTTCATGCCCGGACAGAGCGCCGTCGAATCCGACCGCACGACGCCGACGTCGCCGATGACGCGCACGATCTCTTCGACCGGGATCCCGCCCTTACGCAGAATGCGCGGCGGATCGGTGGTGACGTCGATCACCGTCGATTCGATCCCGACGCGGCAAGCGCCGCCGTCCAGCACGGCCGGAATACGCCCGTCCATATCTTCCATGACGTGTTTCGCCGTCGTCGGGCTGGGCTTTGTCGACAGATTGGCGCTCGGCGCGCATACGGGAACGCCGGCATCGCGCAATAGATCGAGCGCGACCGGGTGCGCGGGAATGCGAATGCCGACCGTTTGCAAACCGCCGGTCACAATATCGGGAATAATCGATTTCTTTCGATATACGACGGTCAACGGACCGGGCGAAAACGACTCTGTCAGCTTGACGGCAACCGCCGGAATATCTGCGGCGATCTCTTTGATCTGCGCGGCGTCGGCCACATGGACAATCAGCGGGTTGTCGGCCGGCCGCCCTTTTGCCTCGTAAATCTTGCGCACAGCCGTTTCGTTTCGCGCGTCGGCGCCCAACCCGTAAACCGTTTCCGTCGGGAACGCAACAATATCGCCACGCTTAAGCAACGCGGCGCAGTGCCGAATATTCGTCGGGGTCGGCATATACACTTTGGTTTCCATACTCAATTCCACTCCCAAACGATTATCATCCGTAAAAGCGGATATAATCATACTATGAATAAATCCAGATTTGCCGGCGTGGCAGATGCGGTCCTGTTGCACGCCGTGTTTTTTGTAGCCGCATTCCTTTTGCTGCGTTGCCTATTGCCCAGCATACAGTCCTACTGGGCGGCGGCGGCCGCCACTGTCGCGTTCTTTGCGCTGTATATGCTCATCAAACGCCGTAAAAAACAGGCTTTCGATGCCAACCGCGCGCAGAACTGTTTTTTGCATTTCGGCATTTTTCCGGACGCAGCCCGCGACTACTTCGCCCGCGTATTAGGCGCCTCGTCCAGCGGCCGGTATCTTGCCAAGGGCGACACGCTGTACGTACCGCTGTTTTTGCCTACACCGGTGCCGTTCGAGCCGGCAGCGGCAGCCTACCGCTATGCGGCCGACAACGGTTTCGACAAAATCGCGTACCTGACGGCGCTCGGATTGGATACCGGCGCGCAAGCGTTGACGGCGCTCGACGGTCCGCAAATCGAGGTGCTTGCAAACGAAAAAACATTTAGCCTGATGACCGAAGAACTCGAAGTACGCTTTCGTCGAAAAAGCACCAAACAGCATTTTGCCCTGCTGCGCCATGCGCTAGAGCGCAAAAACGCTCGACGCTATTTGCTGGCCGCATTGACGCTGTTCGCGTTTGCCTACTTCATGCCGTATTCGGTCTACTATTTGGCGTTCGCGTGTTTCAGCGCCGCTTTGGGCGTCGTCTGTTTCTTTCACCCGACGGATAGAAAAAAGCCCTCCTCGAGACAAGACTCCAAAAGGGCATGATCTGCCGTCAACTTTTTGCAGGCGGTTCCTCCGATTGCGAATCGGGCGTTTTCGCCTGCGCGTCCTCAGAAACATCGTCCTTACCCGCCGCCGCACGTGCCTCGGCGCGTCGCAAGAGCATCAGCACCACATAAATGCCGATTCCGAGACCGCCGGTGAAAATCGCAACATAGCCGATCGCGCCGTTAAAAAGTGTACGGTCAAATGACCAAGCGATCGTTGCCGCCACAAACAACACCATAAACACCAAAGCGACTATGGCCAAAATTCTCACCGTGCGTTTGCTCATATCTATATTATAGCATACCGCGTATCAAATATCAAGTAAAGAAAGTATTTTTTTACAAAAGACCTTGCTATTTTCACACAACGGTGCTATACTGGTTGGCAAGAGATCGATAAAGCGCCACAAAAAGGATGTCTCTCGTTCCATGAAAAGATTGCTTAAATTATTGACCAATAAAATCATCCTTACCCTCTTTTTCTTTTTACTCGAAGTGGGGCTGTTGGCGTTTTTTCTTTTGGTCGTTTCCCAAGTTTCGATTTGGATCTATATCGCGCTCAAAATTCTCGGCATCATCGTGACCGTCGCGGTCATGAGCCGCGACTCCAACCCGGCTTATAAACTTGCGCTGATCATTCCGATACTGGTATTTTCAAGCATCGGCGGCATCATATACTTGAGCATGGGACGCCCGCGCACCCCGCGCCGCAAACTGAAAAGAATGCAAGCTATCAATACCGCCGTCGACTCGCTTTTGGGCGAGACGCAAGACGCCTTACAACAACATATGAACGTCGATCCGGACGAAATCGACGATCCGCAACTGCGGCGTCTTTCCCGTTTTATCCAAAACGACGCCGGGTTCCCCGTTTATAACCAAACAGACGTCGACTACTTTCCGTCCGGCGAAACGTATTACGCCGCGCTCAAAGCGGCTTTACAAAAGGCCGAACGCTTCATTTTTCTCGAATACTTTATCATTGAGCCGGGGTTATTTTGGAACGAGTTGTCCGACATCTTGCTGGAAAAAGTCAAGACCGGCGTCGATGTGCGCGTCATCTATGATGACGTCGGGTCGTTGTTTACGCTCGGTCGTAAAGAGAAAAAACGACTGCGGGACGGCGGAATCCAACTGATGGCTTTCAACCGCATGACGCCGTCGTTCGATATTCGTCTGAATAACCGTTCGCACAGAAAGATTGCCGTCATCGACGGATCGGTCGCTTTTACCGGCGGCGTCAACCTGGCCGACGAGTATATCAACGCCGTCGAGCGCTGCGGACACTGGAAAGATACCGGCATACGACTGACCGGCACGGCCGCCTGGAGCTTTACCGTCATGTTCCTTTCGTTCTGGTCGCTCGAACACGACCTCGATGACGACGTTTCGCCTTACGTGTCTGCCGGTACGGACAGCGAGAATATCGGCTTTGTGCAACCGTTTGCCGACAAGGCGGGGCAAAATTTACAGCTGACCGAAAACGTATTGTTGCAAATCATTAACAGCGCCAAAGACTATGTTTATATCAACACGCCTTATCTGATCTTAGACAACGAACTCACATCCATGCTGTGCCTTGCGGCCAAAAGCGGCGTAGATGTGCGCATTACCGTGCCGCACATACCCGACAAACGTATGGTCTTTATGATGACAAGATCGTTTTATGCTCGGCTGATCGAGGCCGGCGTAAAAATCTACGAGTACACGCCCGGCTTTGTACACGCAAAGAGCATGGTCAGCGATAACAAAGTCGCCTATGTCGGCACCTGTAACCTCGATTACCGCTCGCTGTATTTGCATTTCGAGTGCGGTGCCGTCCTCTACGAATGTCCGTGCATACGCGACATTCGAGACGACTATTTGGCGACCGTTGCTTTAAGCGAAGAAATCACATATAAGAAAGCGCGCGGAGCCAACATTTTCGTTCGCCTCGCGCGTTCGGTGTTGCGGATCTTTGCGCCGCTGTTATAAGTCGTCCGCGTCCTGGGTCGGCTGATCGTATTCGTCGGTCGTAGTGACGCCCGTATACCAGCCGTCCGGGTCGGTGTTCGACTCCAAAATGCGGCGCACCGCTTGCTGTATTTTCTCTTGCTCTTTCATATTTCCAGTATGCCCGTTATCGTTTACAACTATACAAAAATATTTAAGGAGATTTTTATGAACATTTGGCACGACATCAGCCCGGAACGCATTTCCCCCGAGGACTTTATCGGCGTAGTCGAAATCAGCAAGGGCAGCAAGCAAAAATATGAACTGGACAAAGCGACCGGCTTGCTGATCCTCGACCGCATTCTGTATACGTCGACGCACTACCCCGCCAATTACGGTTTTATTCCGCGCACCCTCGCCGACGACGGCGATCCGCTCGACGTACTCGTCTTGTGTTCGGAAAGTCTCGAGCCGCTGAGTTTGGTGCGCTGCTACCCGATCGGCGTCATCACCATGTTAGACAACGGCGCTTACGACGAAAAGATCATTGCGATTCCGTTTAACGATCCTACATACAACGCATATCGCTCGATACGCGAACTGCCCAAACATATCTTTGACGAAATGCAACATTTCTTTTCGGTCTATAAGCAGTTGGAAAACAAGGAAACCGCCGTCAACGAAGTGGCCGACCGCGATACGGCGATAGACATTATCCAAAAAGCGACCGTTTCCTATCGCAAGGCTTACGCGGCAAAATCGACGATAAAAAAACTTTAAGCCGATTTAGCGGTACTTCGCTTTATAAAAAATGTTTCATTTCGTCGATACTTTTCTGCTCGACATACAACAGCTTGTAACCGATGTTTTTAATATCGTCATCGCAGTCGACGTATTCCTTGAGCTTTTTGACAATATCGATGATCCCCATCGTGCTGCCTTGAATGATCATTTCTGCGGCGCGCTCGTTTGACTTGTCGAGCAGCGTTTTGGCGTTGATCATCATTTTCGACATCAGTTTGGCAAAGCAGTCGCCGCGCGGCTCCAATCCCAAAATTTCCAGTTTGCGCTCCGTTTGGTCGTAAACCGACTTATATTCGAGAATCTGATGCTCGATGCAATTTCGCACAGCCGCATCTTTGACAATGCCGTTGAGTTCGAGCAAGTTGTCTTTTCCCATTTCGGCATTGTTGTGTAAATACGCCAACAGTTCGGCATTACGATTTTCGTACTTGTTTTCTTCCATGTTACTCTCCTTTTTAAAAGCGCGGTACGTCGTCGCTTTTTTATTTTTTGCCGCCCGACAACCCGCATACCTTTTCAAAAAACTCGCGCGTTGTGTATTTCGACGGTCGATTCCAACGTTTTAAAGACATCAAATAGTTGCTGTCCCCGCGGCGCACATAATTCAGCCCATTGTTACATGTCAGCACGGCGTGATATCCAAGTTCCCGCAAGATCCCGGGCGTCTCCTTGCTGTAGTACCCGTATGGATAGGCAAAACTGGTAAACTTGATGCCGTAAGTTTGCTCGTTTTTCCGCACGTCGTCTACGAACATTTTTTTATACGCTTCGGCCGATTCGTCTCGCTTGCGCCGCACGCCGCGGCGACCGTTTTTATACGAGTGCAAGTCGAACGTGTGATTCCCGAACTCGCACAGCCCCGACGCTTGCATGTCGCGCACTTCTTCGGGCTTTAAATACGAATAGACCGAACTGCGTTTCTTTTCCTTTTCTTCTTTGGTCGCATATTTCCCCACCACCATAAAGCAGGCTTTACAGCCGTATTTTTTCAAGATCGGCAATACATTCGATTTGTTATTGTAAAATCCGTCGTCAAACGAAAGCACGATCGGCTTTTTGGGCAGTTGGCCTTTGCCGTTGACAAAATCGACCACCTCACTCAAAAATACAGTGGTATATCCGCAGTCGATCAGGTACTGCACATCGGCCTCAAGCGCTTTCGGCGACAGCACATAATCGTTTGTATTGACGCCGGTGACCGAATGATACATAACGATCGGCAGCCGCACGGTTTCCGGCGCGCCGCCGGCCGGGATCCCCAGTAGCACGGCGGTCAATATCAGAAATATGCGTCTCAACATACTATTACTGTTTGCTTAAAAACGCAATTCTATACGGTTTTCACGCGTCGACGTTTACCGCAAGACGCAAAACATAGGAACCATTTGGCATAACGCATACATATATATAACTGTAAATTTTATAGGAGCGTGACAAAATGCCATTCAATCCGTTTGAAGTAAAAGTAAAACCCGTTTCGGAGCAATTCGAAAACTGGTGCGCGTTGTACCCAAAGCCTTACAATAAATACGAAGTCAATCCGTTTACCAAAACGCGCATTATTTTGATGAACGGCACCGAGTTTGAAGCGCAATGGTTCAAGCACAATTTCGCACGGCACTGCGGCGACAATCAGCTACGACGCGAACTCAGCCTGCTGCGCTACATGGAACAGCAGCAGCAAAAGAAAATCGCCTGCCTCAAGCCCCGCAACGAAAGCATTTTGGAACATACGCTATCTTACGAGCAGTTGGCCGTCGAGCTGACCGCGACGGTCGCGCAGTCCGAGCCGGACTGCTACGTAAAAGCCGCGCTCGATTTTGCGCTTTTGGAAGACTTCGACCACCTGTACCGCTACGCCAATCTGATGGACTTAGAGACCGGCGACAAAGCCGAGCGCATCATCGGCCGCTACACCGAGATCATGCCCGGGCGCCCTACCGTTTCGCACCACCGCTGGCAGGGCGATAACGTCCGCCGCGCTATGGCGCGATCGGCCGCTTTGACGACAAAGCTACATGCCATGACGCTGACCGCTGCCGAACAGCAGACAATGAATTATTATATGAACGTCGTCAACCTGTATCCCAGCGACGCCGGCAGACGTATGTACCAGGAAATCGCACTGGTCGAGGAAGAACACGTTACCCAATACGAAAGCCTGCTCGACACGTCGATGACCTGGTTGGAAAATCTCGTTATGCACGAGTACGGCGAATGCTACCTGTACTATTCGTGTTATGTGAGCGAAATCGATCCCTATGTAAAATGTATTTGGGACGAATGTTTGCACCAAGAAATTGCGCATTTGCAATATGCCGCCGACCTGTTACAACGATACGAAGGGAAAGACTATCATGCGCTTGTCGGCGACGGCACATTCCCGGAACTGCTGATCTTACGCTCTAACGTTGACTATGTACGCGGCATACTCAAGGACACCGTACAAATGACTTCTGTCGAGGAGGATTATTACAACGTAAACACACTGCCCGAAGACAGTCAATTTTATTTCGTGCAGCGCATGTTAAACAGCGACGAGGCAAGCATTCCGACCCATGCGACTGTGCATACTGCGATTTGCCGCCACGGACACGACTACCGTTTTGAATGCGCGCCCAATCCGATCCCCGAACTGCGTAATCGTAAAATCGACAATACGACCGTTGGGCGCGTCCCGCTCGACATTCCGACAAGCGGATTCACTTGTAACATAACCAAACACAGCAACTGACACGATAGCGTACACCGACAAAAACGCCCCTCGCACAAAGCACAATTCCCATAGGGAATTGAAAAAACCAAATATTTTATTGATACGCTTTCAGATTATGAAAAAAGCACTCGAACATTTTATTCGAGTGCTTTTAGCTAAACTTTATTAGAAAGACAAATTGAAATTTATTTTATTTGGGAATACATTTTCATATCTATAACCGCGCCATTTTTTACTGCATTGGAACGCAATATTCCCTCAAATTGAAAGCCTGCTTTTTCTAAAACGCGGGACGAACCTCTATTGTTTGCAAACGGTTCCGCATAAATTCGCAATATATCCGTATTGTCAAAAACATATTTGCAAATTTGCTTTACGGCTTCGGTCATTATACCCTTGCCCCAATATTCTTCCGCAAGATAATAACCGAGTTCGGCTGTTCTGAAATGAATATTGTTTTGCCGAAAAACGGCTATACTGCCGACTGCTTTCCCTTCAATTTCAATAGCGAAAGCAAACGTTGAATTTTTATCGGCAGAGAGAATGGAATTTATAAATTCTTTGCCGTCTTGTTCTGTATACGGATATGGTATGCCGTCCCGTAGATTATCCAATATTTTTTTATTGTTAATTGTAGATGCCAAGTTTTGCGCATCGCTTAATTTCCACTCTCGCAACGAAAAAGTAAACATAATATTACTCCGCTAAATTACTGTATATCGTATAATCATTTTATCACGAAAAATGAAAGAACGCAACCCATTGAATTTTGCGGGAAATATAAAACATATCTATATCTCACTAGGCTACGAGTAGCCTAGTTCGTCCACGAAATATAAATAACAAAAAAAGCGTGGCTTCACGCTACGTCTTAATCTCTACAACCTGTGGCTTACCGCATATTCCCTATGGGAACTACGGTAAAGACGAAGAGGCGTTTTTGCATATACTATTCGTATGTACTTTAACTACCACGCAAAAGCCAAACGACTGATAACAGAAGGCCACTTGCTTGAATTTCAATTTGTCGAAGTCTGGGGCAATGTCCGCCCGGCGCTGGTTCTGTATTTCGATAATGCGCGGCCGATGCCGATTCGGCAGCACCGTTGGCCGGAGTATTACCCACTGCTCGGGCTACCCGAAGAAAAAGACTAATCGAAATCGATCTTGCGCGTCTTGTCGTAGTATTGCATGTCGTGTTCGTCGATCGGTCGCGCCACGCGGCAAGGGCTACCGTAGGCGATCACATTTGCGGGAATATCGTGCGTCACCACGCTGCCCGCGCCAATGACCGAATTATCGCCGATCGTAACGCCGGCCAACACAATAACGCCCGCACCGATCCAAACGTTCTTTCCGATCCGAACCGGCAAATTGTACTGTACTTGCTTTTCACGCAGTCCGGGGTGGATCGGGTGCGATGCGGTCACCAATGTGACGTTCGGGCCGATCATCGTGTAGTCGCCGATATAAATATCGGTGTCGTCTACCAGTGTCAAATGGAAGTTGGCATATACGCCGTTCCCGAGATGGGTGTGCTTGCCCCAGTTGGCATGAAACGGTGACTCGATGTAGCAGTCCTTACCCACTTCGGCAAACATGTCCTTCAACATAGCCTCGCGCTCTTTCATATATATATGCGGCTTTGCGTTGTAAATCGCTTGCTTATCGATACATACGGCCTGTTCTTTCATCAGCGATTCATCACTGCAACAATACAATTCCCCACTGTGCATTTTATCCCGAATATCCATAAATCGACCTCCCTATACGGCCATTATATCACGCATAGTATATAAACGCAAACCGATTCAGTACATAAATATGACAAAAACAGCGTTACCGATTCGGTAACGCCGTTTTTGATCGATCTAATTTACTTACAACAGAATGCAGATCACGCCGCCCTTTCCTTCGTTGATGATTCTCGAAAGCGTGCGCCGCATCTTTCTTTGCGTATCCGTCGGCATAGACGACAGTTTATTGTTCAGCCCCTCGTTGACCAACATATGCAACGACTTGCCGAACATGTTGGTTTCCCAAATGCCTTTCGGATCGCTTTCAAACTCGCTGAGCAGCGACTTGACCAGTTCTTCCGATTGCTGTTCCGTGCCGACGATCGGGCTGACTTCCGCCTCGATGTCCACTTGCATGATGTGTAGCGACGGCGCGCTCGCTTTGAGTTTAACGCCGAAGCGCGAACCTTGCTTGACGATCTCCGGCTCCTCGAGCGTCATCTCCTCGAGCGCAGGCGTAACAACGCCGTATCCGGTCTCGCGCACCTCTTCGAGCGCCGCGGACAGTTTGTCGTATTCGCGCTTAGCGTGTACCAGTTGTTTGAGCGAACTGATCAAAGCGAACTCGTCATTGATTTCCACACCGCACTCTTCACTGAGCGCCTCATAGAATAAGCCTTCTTTCGGCCGCACCGTGCAAATGATTTTGCCGGTCCCCAACTCGACTTTTTCAACGAACGCCTCTTCGAAAAACTCGCTGTCCTCTACCAGCGTCAACGCCATGGCATAGTCGCTCATTTTGCTCATTTTCGCAGAGACCTCGGCCAGCTTATCGTTGAGCGACGCGATGATCTTATTGTCGGCCGGCAGTGCACGCAGCCATTTTGTCAGGCGCACATCGATCATGCGCAACGGGAACTCCATCAACAAGTTCTCGAACAGCTTGCGGATGTCCTCTTCCGATAGGTTCAGCACATCCATCGGCACGACGCAAGCCCCGTACTTCTCGCTTAACGATTCGGCGAGTTTCATCGTCTCATTCGAGCCGGGAACGGTCGAATTGAGTACGACAACGAACGGCTTGCCCAGTCCTTTCAATTCTCCGACCGCGCGTTCTTCGGCCGCCACATAAGCGCTGCGCGGCAGTTCGGTAGCAATAGACCCGTCCGAGGTCATCACGACGCCAACCGTCGAATGGTCGGCGATGACCTTGCGCGTACCGATTTCGGCAGCCTGCGTAAAGGGTATCTCCTCGTCGCTCCACGGCGTACGCACCATGCGCGGTTTCTCGCCGTCCAAATGCCCGACTGCGCCGTCGATCATATACCCCACGCAATCGACCAGCCGCACGTTGACTTCGACGTTGTCGGCCAAGTTCAGCCGTACAGCCTCGCTCGGAACGAACTTCGGCTGCGTTGTCATCACCGTTTTGCCGGCCGCGCTCTGCGGTAACTCGTCGGTCATGCGCGCCTTCTCGTGTTCGTCCTCAACGTTCGGTACAACCAACTTTTCCATAAAGTTGGTGATGAATGTCGACTTTCCCGCGCGGACCGGGCCGACCACACCGATGTAAATGTCACCGCCGGTGCGCTCGCTTATATCCTTGTAAATATCGAACTCTTCCATTTTCCGATAAGAGACCTCCAAAACTTGATATTAGAGTATATGGCGGAAACTTTCGGAATATGAGCGATTCCCTCGGAATTTTTTAGACCGTATTCTTTTTAATACAATGCGACTGCCTGACCGTCCTCTTGATCGTTTCCCTTGACTTTCATGTATACGTATGCTACGATATGAATATGACTATGCAAACGTTGATCGAATATTGCTTAAAAAATGACGGAGCGTATTTAGACACGCCGTTCGGTCCAACCTTCCCCGTCGTCAAAATAAAAACGCCCGACGGAAAAGGCAGAATTTTCGCCGAAATTTTTAAACATGACGGCCTTGAAAAATTCACCTTCGGTGCGGACGCCGAAACGACGCAATATCTGCGTCATACATATCCGAATGTCATCGTACGCGGCTACCATTGCCCACCGGTGCAAGCCCGTTATAAGAGTACGGTCGCCTTAAGCGCATTGCCGGATTCTATATTATTGTCGCTTGCCGATCTTTCGTACCGTTTTGCAAAATCGAAAATCAAAGCAAAATCATAATACGGCAAATACTATGCGTTGTTATGCGGAAGTCGGCGGCTCCGACTTCTTTTTTTTCTTGAACAGAACAACCGGGGATTCTTTCCCGGTAAACAGTTTTCGGATATTGCTGCGGTGCGCGAACATGGTCAGCGAAAACAGCGAGAACAGTAAAAACAGTTCGGCCAAGTGTCCGCCCGAAGCCGACAGCCGATATGCGTCGTAAACGATCGGCGCCGATATAATGATAAACGATGTGACCGCGCCCATTTTGGCAACGATCAAAAACAGCGCGCCGACGACAAAGGCAATCAACGTGACGATCGGATTGATGACCAGTAACACTCCGATCGACGCAGCGATCCCCTTGCCGCCCTTAAATTTAAAGCATACGGGGAACACATGGCCGATAATGACACTGAGCGCGGCAATATACATACCGATCCGGTCAACGCCCAAACGATACTCCCCGCCTAACAAAAACCAGCCGAACAAGCAGGCCAGCACCCCTTTTGCTGCATCGAGTATCAAGGTCATCACGCCCCAGAATTTGCCGAAGTTGCGAAACATATTCATCGTGCCGGGGTTCCCGCTGCCCAGTGTACGAATGTCGCGGTGCTTGCATTTGGAAATGGTGATCGCGCCGTTGAAGTTGCCCAAGAAATAGGCCACGACAATGACGGCAATGATTTTCAGCGCTTCCATCAGTTTTCCTCCTTGCGGCTGCGGAATGTAAGCCGTATCGGCGTACAGGAAAAATCGAATGTCTTGCGGAGCCGATTTTCCAGATACCGTTTATACGAAAAATGCACCAACTTTTCGTCGTTGACAAAAATGACGAAGTGCGGCGGTGCGACTTCCGGCTGCGACGAATATAGGATTTTAAGCCGCCTGCCGCCCGGTGACGGCGGCTCATTCATCGCAACCGCCTCATTGATAACATCGTTGACAATGCCCGTTGAAATGCGCCTGGTGGCGTTTAAATACGCCTCGTCCGCCATACGGATCAGCTTATCGACGCGCAAGCCCGTTTGTGCCGATATAAATATCGCTTTAAAGTAACTCATAAACGCCAAATCGGTTTCCAGCTTTTTGGTCACTTTATCGGCGGTAAAAGTATCCTTTTCCACCTTGTCCCACTTGTTCATGACGATGACGCTTGGCTTGCCCTCTTCATGCACCAACCCCGCAACGCGTACATCCTGTTCGGTGATTTCTTCCGATGCGTCCATCACGATCAGCACCACGTCGGCGCGACGGACGGCCGCCAAGGCACGCATGACAGAATAGCTTTCGACCGATTCGGCTTCGATGCCGCGCTTGCGACGCATTCCCGCCGTATCGATCAAAACATATTCTCTGCCGTTACAGGTAAACGGCGTGTCGATCGCGTCGCGCGTCGTGCCGGCAATGTCGGACACGATCACCCGCTCGAATCCCAACAATTTATTGACCAGCGACGATTTTCCGACGTTGGGCTTTCCGACAAACGCAATGCGCAAAGCGGCCGATTCGTCGGATTCCGCGCGCTCCGGAAAATGCGCGACTATCGCATCCAAAATTTCGCCCAAGCCTTTGCCTTGCTCGCAGGAAATGCCGAACGGCTCGCCCAGTCCCAACTGGTAAAAGTCGTATGTCTTTTCGATTTCGAAATTGTCCAACTTATTGACGGCCAAAATGACCGGCTTATCCGACGTTCGCAAAATTGTCGCCACATCATAGTCGGAAGAAACCAAACCGTCGCGGCCGTCGACAATAAATACAATAACGTCGACAAGCTCCATCGCGGCCTCGGCCTGCTTGCGAATATGCACGAACATGCCGTCGTCGCTTTTCAATTCGATCCCGCCCGTATCGATCAGGGTGAAATGATACCCGCACCATTCGGCGTCGGCAAAAATACGGTCGCGCGTCACGCCCGGCACGTCTTTGACGATCGAAATGCGCTTGCCGCACACTTTATTAAAGAAAGTCGATTTGCCCACGTTGGGGCGGCCGACGACTGCGACCAAAGGTTTTGCGCTCATTTCTTGCATATCCTCGTTACAAAACTTTCGCCGTCGGGCGGCATGATCTCGATCGGCGTTTCAAGCGCCGCCGATAACTCGCCCACCGTCATATTATCCAAAAAGACGTCGCCGAACTCTCGCAGCATAACGGCCGGCAACAAAAGCCGTTCGCCCAGGTCGCAACCTTTCAACGTCCTTAGCAAGTCGCCGCCCGTAATAAGTCCCGCGACGGTCACACTGCTGCCGAAGAACCGATTTTCCACGCAGTATACTTGGATCTCGCCGCCCAAACGATCGGTCAAACGTTTTGCGCATTCGGCAATCATCGGATACGCGCTCACGCCGGTAGCAATGCTACACCGTCCCGGCGCACCGGTCGCAGTCTGTAACGCCTCTTCGAAATCATGGAGAAACATTGCTACCAGTCCCACGCCGTTTTCGATCTGCACGAAGTCCTCGTAATCCGCATACGGCGGCACGGAAAGGCCGGCTTTTAAGTACAATTCGTCGGACGCAAACATATAGCGTGTGCCGCTTTGCGCCAAACATTCGTCCGCAAACGCCCGCACGTTTGCAACAACGCGCCGCGCGTCCGAAGTCGTAACCGCGCGCACCGCCGGATTGGAATACGCCGTCAGCCCGACCGGCACGATCGCCAGGCTTTCGGTATACGGCCGAATGGCGCGCGCCGTCTCGATATAATCCTCATTGATGTCCGGGCAATAGACGATCTGCGCGTGCATGGCGATCCCGCCGGCATGTAGCCGTTGCATCTGCGACAGCAAATCGGGCGCGCGCCGAATCCCCAGCAATTTCAACCGCAGCTGCGGATCGGCCGAATGCACACTGATATACAGCGGCGACAATTTAAGCCGAATGATGCGTTCGATCTCCGCGTCGGTGACGTTGGTCAACGTAACATATGTGCCGCTTAAAAAGCTGTGGCGATAGTCGTCGTCCTTGACTTTGAGTGTCGGGCGCAGTTCCCCTTTCGGCAACTGGTCGACAAAGCAGAACATACAGTGATTGCGGCAAGTGCGCGGCGGCATCTCCCGATCGAACTCCAACCCCAAATCTTCGTCCGGGTACTTTTCAATGTCGAACTCGAGCAATTCGCCGTTCCGCATGACGGACATGGAAAAGTTTTCGGCTCCGTTATAATACTCGTAGTCGAAAACGTCCTCTACCGCATATCCGTCTAATGCCGTCAATTCGTCGCCGGCCACAAGTCCCAACTCGTCGCCGACCGATCCCGGCTCTACGCATACAATCCGCATAAATACAGTATACCATATTCCATGCGGATTGTCCACAGATTAAGCGCTTAGTCTATATCGTCGTTAAAATAATCTTCGTAGTCTTCTTCATTGAAATGCAAAGCCGTATAGTCGAGCGGGAAATATCCGTTGAGAGTGCCTTGCGAAAATCCCTGCCCTAAACCGTTTACCGGCGTTGCGCCCAAAACGATCGCCTCCGCGCCCATTTCCATATCGTCCGCCTGTGCGGGATGCTCTAGTTTTTCGACCTCTTCGCGGTGCGCCTCTCGTTCTTCGCTGCCGTCGAACTCTTTGGCTATTTCGACGTCGGCGATATTTTCAAGCGGCACAATGCCCGTGAGATCGGTATCCTCGCCGGCCTCTAGCGCCGGGATTCCGACAGCAACGGCGGCATTCTTCCGAATCGATGCGATCACTTCGACCAATAAAACCCCGAACACGGCCGCAATGACCAGCGAATCGAACACGCCGCGCGTCCCCAAAGCAACGGCGCTGCCGTCGACAAAGTATCGATATATCACGCTGGTAACGACGTCGCCGATCACAATGCCGCCGAGCGCCGCCGCGAGCGTAGCCAAACGGGTCTTGGCAATGATAAACGCCACCGCACCCCCGACAAACCCGACAATGACGGAGGCCGTCACGGTCATGCCCGCCGAAACCGGCAAGATCAACATACGCGCAGCCACGGCAGCCGATGCCACAGCGAGTGTCGCCACGCCCGCGCGGAACAGTTCGGCATTCCAACCGATCAGTACGGCCAACGCTACGGCAAACACCAACGGCACGATAAAGCCGCCGACGTTCATGGCAAACGCTTGTCCGATCGTGATCTGCGGCACTACAGCCCCGGCGACGAGCGCCAACACCAAAATAAAGGCCAACCAGTTGGCAATGCCCATTCTGCGAAATAAGCGTTCCGTCGCGCCGAAAAAGACCAGGATCGCCAGCACGCTTAATAGAATCAAACCGATTGTCATAGCAAAGAAATTCCTCCCCCGCTTATAGCGTTGGTTTTTCTTTGCGTTATTATGCGAACACAAGTCAATAAATGCAAAATGCCGCAAGCGTATGTTACGTCTGCGGCACATTGCATTGAAACTGCTTTTTTCAGTTTGTATTGACCCAGTTGGAAATATAGCTGTTTCCGTAAAAATAATCGTCGAATCCGAAATGTTTCCACTTTTTCCGATCCAGATTATACAGCTTGACTTTTTTGATCGTGATCGTAGGCTGCGGCGCTTTCCAAGTCGAATGCTGCGATTGCTCGTTGCGCGCCATGGCCGCGATCTCCTCGATGTACGGCATCGACTCTTCAAACGCTCTGCCGCAAGCTGTCACGCGGTATTCCTTGCTGTACGTGCCTTGTACGGTCAACTGCGCGCCGTCAATGGCTGCTACCTGAAATTCGGTCGCGGTGTCGTTATACAAAAACGCCAGTATTCCCTTTTGGTCATACATTTTGGCTTCGGACGAAGTGTCGGCCTTCAAGCGGTATCCGAATTTGGAATTGGGATACTTGTTGATCCCTTCGACCGTATCGGTGAACGTCTTATTCGCGCTGCGGTGCGCCGTTTCGGTCTCGTAGCCGCCAAACCGCACCCAGTTGTTTTGACTGTCGAAAATAATCGTATTATCGAAATAGCCGATACGCGCCAAGAAGATAAAGTTACTGGCGGCGATCGGGCAAGTATCCTCGAATATTTCGTATTCAAGCACCATGCCGTTGCTCAACTCCATGCGTGCAACGGGATTGTTGATGTCTCGATAGCGGTAAACCGTAGTAAACAGGATCGGCAACAAGATTGCCGTCGTGATCAAAATGACGGCCGCCAAAATAACGGCAGTGATAATGAGGACGGTTTTTCGTTCGGTCTTTGCCGCCTGTTCTTCGCCGATCGCCGAATTCTCTTCCGGCAATACGGATTCCGATTCTACGGCCGTCTTTTCGCTTTGCGAAATAACGCCCGCCTTTTCTTTCTGCATTTCCTGCCGTGCTTTACGCTCTTTTTTTGTCAACGAGTATGCCCGTTTTTTCATGTCATTCCTCTATTTCTATATCGAGTTTATCCGGCCCGAACAGATCGTCGAAATCGTCAAAAACCGGCTTTTTCGGTGGCGGCGGTGTCGCCGGTTTCTCAACCGGCTGCACGGCCGGTCGTTCCGGTTGCGCGGGCGTCGGCCGCGGCTGCGGCTGCGCTTGCGGCATCGGTTTCGGCCGTTCCGCCGGCGTGAAACGCTCCCTTTCCAGCTTGATCCTTTCCAGTCGCTCGCGGCGTTCGGCCTCTCGGCGGGCAGCGCGCGCCTCTTCCTCGTTCAATTCGGGCGGCTGTTCGGTCACAAATGCCGGCTCTTTCCCGTCGATCAAATCGTTAATATCGAGCGCCTGCTCGTCGAAACTGCGGTCATCCGTCCGCATACTGTTCTTGAAATTATCGAGCGCAGTGACGCCGATCTCCTGTTCTTCCGTTTGCGGCACCGGCTCGATGATCGGTTCGATGATCGGCTCAAACGTCTCCGCTTGTAAGACCGGTTCGGGCGCAACAACAGCGACATCGTCGAATGTCGCAGGCTCTTCCGTCGGTTCGGGCGCAGCAAATGCGATCGGCTCCGGTTCGGGCATAGGCGCGGCAACCGGTTGCGCGACATCGCCGTGCGGCACAGTGATTTCCTTCTGCCCGTAAACCGAAGTGTCGCCCTGAATGTTCCGCTTATAGAATACGACTTTCGAGGTGTTGACATACGGCACCACCCAAATAAAGCCGATAAACAGCGACAGCAACCCGAATAAGAACCAACCGATAAACGAAAGATTCAATACGAAATACGCGCCGCTGTGTCCTTTCATGATCTTATTAGACGCTTTCAACGCTTGCATCGGCTTTAAGTTGGGATTTGCTCGCAACAAATAAACCGACATCGAAGTACGCACCAAAAATATAATGCCCGGCACGATCAGCAAAATGGTAAATGCCAACGCCAACAACGTGCGCAACAGATGCAAAATAATGCCGCGCTCCAAATTATAGCGCGAAAACCCGTCGAGCATAGCCGATACGTCGGCCTTTTGCGCCCGATAACTTTTAAGATAAAAGCCGGCCATCGAATATTGAAACGGCGCAAGCAACACAAAAAACACCAGTAAAACAAACGCCCCGTACCACCAAAGCACGGCCGAAATGACGATATTAAATTGCGAAACCGTGATCGCCAACAGCGTTGCCGTCATCGCAATGCCGATAACGACCATATAGACGACGCTGTAAGCCAGCATCGCCTGGAATCGATTGACGGCGAAACGTTCGCGCGCTTCTTTTTTGATCTGCGACGTCGAAAGCATCCAAGTAACCTCGTATCTGTATATATCATTATATCACAATTTCAAGTATGAAGTCAATAGATAAAGTCAACTTTTCGCTTTTCCATCTCGAATATTTTGCCGTTTAAATAGGCCAACTCCCCGGACAAGCCGTTTAAGACCAGTCGGTATGCCGTCAAATGCGGATATTTTGCCGCAACCGAACGATTGAAAGCCGCATCCCCGTACTTACCGTCGCCGACGATCGGATGGCCGATATGCGCAAAATACGCGCGGATCTGGTGCGTCCGTCCGGTGATCAACCCCACGTCTACGACGGTCGTGCTGTCGCGGCGGCAAATCGGTTCGAACTGCGTAATGATTTCTACATACCCAGACTGCGGTCGGTCGGCAATGCGGACAAACGAATCTTGTGCCTCTTTTTTCAAGTACGCGACACGCGTGCCACCTTCGCCCGGATCGCCGATAACTTCCGCAAAATAGCGTTTTTCCCAAGCGCGCGCCTTGACCGCCGCGCACAGCGCGTGTTCGGTCTCGCGGTCGACGGCAAAAACGACCAACCCGGCCGTGTTGCGGTCGAGACGGTGTACCGGATACAGCGTGCGTTCCAAATCGGTCGGCACACGTTCGATCGGCGTGTCGGCATATTTGTAGGCAACGACGATATGCTCGTCGGCATAGACCGCATACGCTTTTTCGCGCCGAATCAGCATACGCTCCGGCACGAAAATTTCGACTTCCGCCCCGACGTCTATAGCGCGATCGGTGTCAATGCGAACGCCGTCCACCCGCACCTCACGCGCCTTGATCTGCCGCTTGATGTCGAACAGCGAGACATCCAAACGATTGCCCAACAGTTTGGAAACCGTCGTAGTCTCTTGCGCGACGACTCGAAACTTCATTTCTTTTTCCGATCCCGTTTATGGCAGTTACGCGAGCAATTTGCGCACCCGTATGCGCATTTGCCGCGGTTACGAAACATCGATACAAACACACATACGCAGATGACCGCGACAACGGCAACAATCATAATGCCGACGCCCAAACCGACGTTGACGGTAAACAGTAGTCCGATCGCATAAAACAGCAGCGACATCAAGTATGCCGTCCCCAGTTGCAAGGCCGCCGAAAACAGCATCCACTTCCACCCCAGTTCTTTTGCGACGGCGCTCAGCGTAGCAATGCACGGCACGTATAATAAGGTAAACACCATGAACGTAAGCGCCGAAAGCGGACCGGAAAAGACTGCGTTTAAATCACCGCCGAAGCTTAAAAGCGACGAGACGACGACCTCTTTTGCCACCAGGCCGCTCACGAGCGCCGTCACCGCCTCCCAGTTGCCAAACCCCAACGGCTTGAACACGGGCGCGATAAATCCGCAAACCGATTCCAAAATACTGCGGCCGCCGACTACCGGCGTATAGCCGTGGAAGGAGAAATTCGACAGCACCCAAACGATGACATTGAGTGCGAAAATCACCGTTCCGACGCGCACCAAAAACACTTTTGTATTGTGCCAAATGATCTGCCATACCCGTTCGAATGTGGGCAGTCGATACGGCGGCATTTCCATAATAAACGACAACTTTCCGCTTTTGAGCGGCTTGAGTTTTTCAAACAGCGCAGCCATGCCGAGCGCGACGGCAGCGCCCAAAATATACATACCGAAAATGATAAACGGCTTGCCGGGCGCAAAGAACGCCGACGCGATCGTCGCATACACCGGCAGCCGCGCGCTACACGACATAAACGGCGTCAACAGCACCGTCTTTTTGCGCATCATGTCGTCCTCTAACCCCCGCGCCGTCAAGACTGCCGTTGCCGAACAGCCGAAGCCCATCAGCATGGTAAACGCCGACCGACCGGACAGCCCGATCTTGCGGAACAGGCCGTCGGTCATAAACGCCACGCGGCTGATATAGCCACTGTCCTCTAAGAGCGCCAGGAAAAAGAACAGCAACACGACTTGCGGCAAAAACGTCAGAATGCCGCCCACGCCGTGAATGATGCCCTCGCCCAAAAGATCGACGATCCAGCGCGGCGTATTGATATTGTGCAGTCCCTTAGTGATCGGCTCGTACAGCAATTTGTCGATACTGAAGTCGAGCAGCTGACTCAACCAGTTGCCGATCAAGCCGAACGTTACGACAAAGACGACCGCCATCAATAACAAAAAGATCGGCAGCGCGGCATACTTATTCAGCACTACACGGTCAATGCGGCTGTACCCGTGCAAATACAGTTTTTCTTTTTCCTTGTGTCGGTCGTGGTGTCGCCGATGCTTGTCCGTGGCTACACTGTCGGGCGGCAATTCTCCGTCGCCCTCGATCGGAATGTTATGCACTTCATGTTCGTGCATTTCGTGGTGTTCGTCCGTCACGTTGGACACGATCACGCCCTCGGTGACGGAATCGATAAATTCATAACGGTACTGCGCGACACGCGCCTGCCAGTCGCCGATCTGCTCGAGCGCCTGCTTCTGCTCGTCGTTTAGCGCCAGTTTCTCGATGACGAACGCGTCGCGCTCTAATACCTTGATCGCCGCATAGCGCGGTTTGAAACCGGCGCGAACGGCGGCGGCACTGATGATGCTTTCGACGTCGCGGATCGGCAACTTGTCGAGATACGTCAGCGCGACCGTATTGGTCGCCCCGCTTTTGATATAATCGAGCGACACCTCCATCAAAAGATGCACATCCGAATGGTATTTGGCGCTCATCGGCACGATCGGAATTTTCAAAAAACTTTCCAGCTTGCGGTAATTGAGCACCTTGCCCTGCTTTTTGAGTTCGTCCATCATATTGACGACCAGCACAAGCGGTACGTCCAGTTCGAGCAACTGCAACGTCAAGTACAGATTACGCGCGAGATTGTTGACCTCGCATATATTGATGATCAGGTCTTGCTTGCCGGCTAATACGTTGTCACGCGAAATGCCCTCTTCGAAACTGTACACCGTCATCGAATAGAACCCGGGCAAGTCGGTGATCGTAATTTCGTTGTGGTCAAACAGAATCTTTTTGCTGGTCTCCGTCACGGTGACGCCGTGCCAGTTGCCGACATGCTCCATCGAATGCGTGATTCTGTTATAAAGACTGGTTTTTCCGACGTTCGGATTTCCCGTCAGCGCAATCTGGTACATTTATGCCGCCTCGATCTCGATCATAGAGGCCGCGTCCTCACGGAGCGCGACGGTAAACCCGCGCAAAGCGACCAGCACGGTGCCGCCGAACGGCGCAATACCGGCAACGTACAGCTTACACTGCGGCGTAAACCCCATATCCAACAGCCGGCGGCGAAAACTGCCGCTCCCGCGCACGTCGGTTATACGGTAAACCTTATTCACACCCGCATCCATCAGTGTCATAAAACGATCTAGTCCTTGATGATTTTTTCAAACTCTTTGATAAAGTCGATAAACGTGGTCACGTCGCGGAATTGTCTGTACACCGACGCAAACCGTATGTATGCCACTTGGTCGAGTTCTTTCAACTCGCCCATCACCAGTTCGCCGATCTTGGCGGACGGGATCTCCTGTTCGAGCGTATTGTATACCTGCCGCTCGACCGACGCAACCAGCTTGTCTATCTCGCTCATCGCCACCGGACGTTTCTCGCACGACTTGATCACGCCGGCTTTGACTTTGGCCGGATCGAACGGCTGCCGCGTGCCGTCGTTCTTAATAACCAACACCGGCGTATGCTCGATCACCTCGTAGGTGGTAAAACGTTTGCCGCACTGCAAGCACTCGCGGCGGCGGCGAATCGACGTATTATCGGTCGACGCGCGGGAATCGATGACCTTACTTTCGGTAAAACCGCAATAAACACATTTCATGCCTACATTATATACCGAACAGAGCGATAAAGTCTATCGTTTTAAGCACAATTTTCGCAATTTAATCGGCGCGCCCCTTTGCTTTTTGCCAACGGTAGGTACAATCGAACAACATGCACTTTTCGCACCGCCCGTCGCAGTCCGGCATACCGGGCGGCGGACAGGGCTGTTGCGGCGGCGGTGGCGGCGGCATAGGCGGCGCGTCCTTGCCGCGCGTCGCAAATTCTTGCACTTCGACGATGATGACGTCCTCGCCGATTTTTTTGACGCAATTCCACGGGATATAAATATCCTGCGACTTGGAGAAAAATCCTTTGCGGCAATACGGGGCAATGATCCCCTTGACCTTGCCGGAATCGGCGTTGAAAATCAGGTCGATGATCCGACCCAATTTGCGCCCGTCGATACAGTTGACGATCTCCTTGGTCCGAAGCTCTAAAAATGACAGCTCGCTCATAGCGTATATATATGCGCGCTTTCGACAGAATGTGCCGCGCCTTTTCTTTCTCCGGGTATAAAGCCGATTTTCGATGCTCACAATAACAGGGTCGGAACTGCCGGCATCCGGGAGGGATCATGGCATCTCGTGTGGAAATTTGCGGCGTCAATACGGCGACCTTGCCCAAGCTGACGCACACCGAAACCATCGCGCTTTTAAAGAAAGCGCAAAGCGGCGACGAACAGGCCCGCGACGACTTTTTGATGAGCAATCTGCGTTTGGTCTTAAGTATCGTGCAACGCTTTCACGGCAAAAAAGAAAGTATGGACGACATTTTTCAGGTCGGTTGTATCGGGCTGATCAAAGCAATGGAGAACTTCGATACTTCGCTCAATCTCCGTTTTTCGACTTACGCCGTGCCGATGATCATCGGCGAAGTGCGGCGATACTTGCGCGACTGCTCGCATGTGCGCGTCAGTCGCTCGATCCGCGACACCGCCTATCGCGTGTTGCAAACCCGCGAACAGTTGGAGTGCGAGGCCGCCGAAGAAGCCGATCTGCAAGCGGTCGCATCCGCTATGAACGTTCCCCTTAAGGAAGTGGTTTACGCGCTCGACGCCATCAGCGACCCCGTCTCTTTATACGACCCCGTCTACCATGACGGCAATGAAACGGTGATGATCATGGATCAGATCTCCGACGTCAAGAACGGCGACGAAAGTCTGTTGACCGGCGTTTCGATCAGCGAGGCCATGGGCAAACTGACCGATCGGGAGCGACAAATTCTCATGCTGCGCTTTTACGAAGGAAAGACGCAAATCGAAGTTTCCGAGGAAATCGGCATTTCGCAAGCCCAGGTTTCCCGACTGGAAAAGAACGCGATCGCGACCTTGCAAAAAAATATCGACTGAACGGAACGCCCCACGAAATGCGGGGCGTTTTTGCCAGCCGTTACAACGCCAACGAAATTTCTTTGCGCAAGCGGTAAATGATCTTCTTTTCCAACCGCGAAATATACGACTGCGAAATGCCCATCATATCGGCGACCTCTTTCTGCGTCTTTTCTTCCGTACCGCCTAAGCCGAAACGCAGTTTCATGATTTCGCGCTCGCGTCCCGACAGCTTGGCGATCGCATTGTTGAGCAGTTGCTTTTCCACACTGGTCTCGAGATTCTTGCTGACCGTGTCCGGCTCCGTACCCAAAATATCGCTCATCAATAGCTCGTTCCCTTCCCAATCGACATTGAGCGGTTCGTCGAGCGACACTTCGTATTTGAGTTTGACGACGCGGCGCAAATACATCAAAATCTCGTTTTCGATGCAACGCGACGCATACGTTGCCAGCTTGATTTTTTTGTCCGGATCGAACGAATTGACGGCCTTGATCAGTCCGATCGTGCCGACGGAAACCAAATCTTCCGTCTCCACGCCGGTATTGTCGAACTTGCGCGCTATGTAAACGACCAGCCGCAGATTGCGTTCGATCAACGTATTTTTGATTGTGTCATCGTGTTCCTTGAGACGGTTGAGCGCGCCCGCCTCCTCTTCGGGCGACAGCGGCAGCGGCAATGCCTCGCTGCCGGTGATGTAGTAAAGCACGTTGTCGGAAAACTCCCGTCCGAATAACAAGCGGATCAACCGACTTAAGAACGATTTGAGCATATAACGAAAATGACCTCCCGGTAAAGTAGCCCTCTTTTGTTCTTCGCTCGTCGCTTTATGCGGGCGCACAGTCCGTGCCTATGTTTGCAAGACAGTCGGACTGAGGATGGCATCATACTCTTCTGCGTCGTGAAAGCGGGAAAAAGACAATCCCAGCATTACGTTATCTAGTATATTCTCCTTGTCCATGACATATAACGTAATTTTCTGCGGCTTGACCAATAATATTTTGCCTTGCCCCGCTGCGGTGCGGAAGGTCTCGAATCTGCCGCCCGCCACCGGCTTACCCAGCATGACCTGCGACAGCTGTTCATCGGTCAATAGCTTCATGCCGACCCGCATCCCCAGTACCACGACCGGCAAGCCCGTCACCGTGTCGCAAACGCGGTTTCCGCTGTCGAGAAAGGCGGTACAGGTCACCCGAAAGCCGTTGTAGGCAATGTCCATTCGCCCCGTAAAGTCCACGCAGTCGGCGATTTTGTGCCGTTTTGTCGCAAGGCGTCGGAACAAGTACAGGACGACAAGCCCCGCCCCAACAACCGCGCCGAGCGGCAACCCGGTGGCCGGCAGCGTCAGCGCGCGCTGTACGTCACCGTATCGGATATAGCCGATACAAAAGGTTACGCCGCCGAACAGAAACGTTGCCAGCAAAATGCTCGTCGCGCCGCGCAAAAATCGCTTGGGCGGATAACAGATCAGCGTCATTACCGCACACAACGCAATTTTGACCGCTAGCGTCACATATACGTTGCCGATGAACGGATAAAGGACGGCGACGGCCGTGCCGACCACCGCAGCCAGCGCATCACGCCAAAAGCGGCCGCGTGTACGGATCAAACGATGTGACAGTGCGCAAATACAATACGTGAGTACGAAATTGTCTATGATCACATACTCTATGTACACGTCCATATCGGCATTGTACCGTTTTTTTAAGCACGGATTATATGAACAACTGTCGAAAGTGTACTAAAAAAGACTATCGCAAAATGCGACAATCCGTAACCGTCTTATCCCCTACAACAAAAAGCGACGTTCGACCCAACGAACGCCGCTTTTTCCGGACAAATCGTAAAATATGGTATCCTTACAGAAAAAGCCGCTCGAAAGCGGCTTTTCATGAAAACTAACGGTTGTCTTTGTTGTACTTATCGTTCAAGCGTTTCAAAAATTCGGGGAAATCCGAATCGTCTACGCCCACGCGCGAATTGGGAATATTCGACGAACGAGGCGGCTCCGGGCGCGGTTGCGGTTCTGCCGGTTGCGGGGGCTGCGGCTGCCGCATTCCGTTCGGCGCTCCGTTATTAAGCCGATTCCACAGGTCGTCGCGCGGCGCGGGTTGTTGCTTGGGACGGTTACCGCCTCCGAAAATATCGATACCGTTCCCGCTCGTCTGTCCGCTGAACGGCGTTGCCGTTTGCGCAGGTCGCGGCGGCGGCGTTTGCTCGAAACGCGTATCGAAACCGGTCGCGATCACGGTAATGATCGCCTCTTCGTTGAGCGTGTCGCGAATGTCCGCGCCGAAAATAATGTTGGCGCCGGGGTGTACGACCTCTTGCACCAAATCGACAGCCTCGTTGACTTCGTTCAGCGTGACGTCGGTCGATCCCATTACGTTGATGATCAGACTGGTCGCGCCTTCGATCGAAGTCTCCAAAAGCGGGCTGAACACGGCCTGTTTGACCGCATCCACCATGCGGCGGTCGCCTTTCCCGCGGCCGATCCCCATGTGGGCAATACCTTTGTCACGCATAACGGTGCAAACGTCGGCAAAATCGAGGTTAATCATCGCCGGCGTTACGATCAAATCGCTGATCCCTTGGATACACTGGCGCAAAACGTCGTCGGCGTATTTGAACGACTCGACGATCGGCAACTTGGCTGCGACCTGCATCAGCTTTTCATTCGGGATGACAACCATCGTATCGACGACTTTGCGCAAGTTGGCAATACCGATTTCCGCATGATCCATCCGCAGTTTGCCTTCAAACCGGAACGGCTTGGTAACAACGGCAACCGTCAAAATGCCCAACTCTTTTGCGATACTGGCCACGACCGGTGCGGCGCCCGTGCCCGTGCCGCCGCCCATACCGGCGGTGACGAACACCATGTCGGCGTCTTTGATCGCTTCGGAAATGGCCAAACGGCTTTCTTCGGCCGCCTTCTGTCCCTTTTCGGGATCGGCGCCGGCGCCCTGCCCATGCGTCAGTTTGTCCCCGATCTGGATGCGGTGCTGTGCCTTGGACATATTGAGCACCTGCAAATCGGTATTGATAGCGATAAACTGCGCACTCTTGATATTGGCGGCAATCATGCGGTTGACGGCGTTATTTCCACCGCCGCCCACACCGACTACTTTTATAACAGCGGGTACCGTCGCTCTGTCTCTCGCATCAATCTGCATATTCCTCATGCCTCCCGTAATTTATAAATCCTTCGCGGTCATCTGTTAAATAACTTCGACCAAAACCCTTTCTTGCGTACCGGCGCCTGTTGGTTCAAAACCATATCCATAAGCCCCAAACTGCTGGACAAATGCGGCCGCGAAAACTGCGGCAACGGCGGCGCGATGATCTCTACCGGCTTACCCAGCTGTTTACTCAACCCGTCGCGCGCACCTTTCAAATACGACAGACCGCCGCCGGTCAAATGATACGGTATGTAATCCGGATAGTCGTACTCGCACTGCGCCAAGCACTTGGTCACGGTACGCGCCAAGCGTCCGATACAGTCGGTCACGATCTCGTTCACCAACTGCGCCGGGAACGTTTGCGTCGATTCGCGCGTCGCCACTTCGTAAACATCCTCTTCGCCCGCATTGAGGCTGAGGACGACTTTGCGTTTGAGACTTTCGGCCAACGTGTATGAAATGCCGAGCGCCGTCGCAAGGTCGCCGGTAATGTGGCCGCCGCCGAAACTGAAACTGCGCTGGAACAGAATGCCGTCGCCGCGCGCCAAAACAACGCTACTGGTGATATATCCGACGTCGACCAGCATGACATACTGATCGCGCTTGATGTCGTCGAATAAAAACAGAACTTCGGCCAACAGCGCAGAAACGTACTCCACCGATTCGATGCCGATTTCATCCATAATTCTGTCGATAAAATGGATGAATCGATTTTCGGCCAATATGTACGAAATATGCCCGCCCAACCGCGTCGAACTCAACCCCACCGGCTGAATCAGACGTCGCTCGTCGTCAAGCGTATAATAGATCGGCTGCGAGTTGATCAGCGTATAATCGACGTCGCCACGGAATGCGTTGCCCTGCTCGTGCAAAGCCTCGACGTCGGCCTCGGTGATCTTGCGCTTTTTGGAAAGAGAAATCTGCGCGTCACGGCAAACGCACGTCGTAAACTCGCCCGGCACTCCGATATACAGATGCCGGATCTTGGTGCGCGAATTGGTTTCGGCATTGGAAATGGCATGTCCCACTACATAGGTCAGCTGTTCCGGCTCAAACCACTCGCCGTCGGAAAAACCGGCATAGTCGCATTCGCCTATCCCGTTTACGGTAATCGTATTGTTGACACCGCGTTCACCGATTAGAACCGTTATTTTACTCGATCCGAAGTCGAGTATTGCTACGTCCTGTGCCAAAGCCTGCTCCTTCTCGTTTTACCTACTTAAACATTATATATATTTGCAAAAAATCTGTCAACTTTTCGGGCGACCTTATTGATAATTTCCCATTTCCTTTTGATACAGATCTTCGGGCGTGTAGGTGTTCGTCCCGCCCGAAACGGTGATCGTCCCCGCTTTTTTATGCGCGTCGTCGCTCCGAACATAGATCGACATGCCGAAAACGACTTTATCAAACAGCCCGTCCATCCCGATGATTTTGATGGTAACGCCCGCATCCATCTTGACATAGGCAAAGCCGTCTTTGCGAATGTCGATAAACCGGATCAGCTCGACGATTTCATTGTGATATTGGATCTGCTCGAGCGCGCCCAAAATTTCGGTAACGGTTTTATGCGCCGCACTGTCTGTCGGGAACAGCGCTTCGCCTTTCTGTCCGCCGGCCAATGTCGCATCCGACTTCAACTCGATGATCGTTTGCGCATCCATCGCTTCGTCGCGCATCTCCATAATGCGCGCATCATTGCCGCATACGTAATACTTGCCGTCCCGATACAACTGTAGATACGGAAAGATTTTGACATAATTGACGCACACGCGGTTGGGGAATTTGCGTTCGATGTTGCGCACGCGAATATTGGTAACATTGCTTTCGATCGTCGCAATCACTTTCTCTTCATTGACGGTGAAAATGCTTTTGCCTTTTTTCAGTCCGGTCGCGGAAACCACCGTCGACTCCAACGCGCGATCGTCGGCATTGTAGCAATAGGCGTCGATGTGTTGCACGGAAAAAACTACGCTGTTCAAAACGACCAACAGCGTCAAAACGCAAATAACGGAAAATATGATGATCAACTTTTTATTCCGCATATATCCATTATAACAAATAATGAAACAATATGCAACTCTTTTTTCTATTTTCTTTGAATGTCTGCGCCCAGTGCGCGAAACACCGTCTCTATATTTTGGTAGCCTCTGTCAATGTGCCGCGCGTTCCGCACCGTTGTCTCGCCTTCAGCGGCCAATCCGGCCAGTACAAGCGCCGCGCCGCCGCGTAGATCCTCGGCACAAACCTGCGCACCTTTCAAGCGTTTGACGCCCCTGATGACGGCTGTGCGGTCTTTAACGGTGATATTTGCCCCCATCATGCCAAGCTGAACCGTATATTTAAAACGGTTTTCGAATATATTTTCGACGACAATGGAAACGCCGTCCGCCGCAGCCAATAGCGCCCCGAACTGCGCCTGCATGTCGGTCGGAAAGCCGGGATATACCTGCGTTTCGATCTTACTGACGGCTTTGGGTTTTCCCGTTGCGCGTATACGGATACGGTCGTCAAACTCGCGCAACTCGCAACCGGTCCGCGCCAGTTTTTCGGTCACCGCGCTGATGGTTTCGGCGTATATCCCGTGTACGGTCACATCGCCGCCGCAGGCTGCGCAAGCCGTCAAATACGTGCCGGCAGCAATACGGTCGGCCAAAGGCAGATACTCGCCGCCGGACAACTTTTTCACGCCGTCAATGGTAATGAGACTGCTACCGGCGCCGTGTACGCGGCCGCCCAATCGGTTGATAAAGCCTTGCAAATCGACGATCTCCGGCTCCCGCGCGGCATTGCGAATCACCGTCCGCCCTTCGGCAAGCACAGCCGCCATCATAATATTTTCGGTTGCGCCTACACTGGGGAAATCGAGATTGACGATTCCGCCGCGGATGTTTCCGCCGTCGCAGCGGATCATTCCGCCCTCTTCGTTGATGCGCACACCCAATGCGCGCAGTCCGCCCAAATGCAAATCAATCGGCCGCAACCCGATTTCACAGCCGCCCGGGTAACTGACCTCTGCGGTGCGCAGACGCCCGAGAATCGGCCCGAGAATAAAAATAGACGAGCGGATCCCACCGGTCAGAGCATTCGACACGCAAGCGCTTCGAACGTCGCGGTTGTTGATCCACAGTGTATTATCTTTCAATTCCGCACGCCCGCCCAAGCTGCGAATAATATCCAACATGCCGGTGATGTCCGACAAAAGCGGGCAATTATGTATTACAACGTCCTCTTCGGTCAAAATCGAGGCGGCGATAATCGGCAGTACGGAATTTTTTGCCGCCGGTAGCCACACCTCGCCGGTAAGCGGTCTGCCGCCGCGAATCATCAAATTGTCCATACGCACTCCAAATCGGTTGACACCTCTCTTCTTTTTCCGGGCTTCGTTCGGTAACGTCTGTCTCTATGCAAAAGGCCGTTCGGCAAGTCGCCCGCTCCTAAAATCAATGTATGGTCTCGCGGGTCGAAATGTTACCGTTTCCGAATGCCTAGCCGAATATTTTATAGAAACCGAGCGCAATCAAAAACAAGCCGGACAAAAAGCTCAGCTTATTGAGTACCGGAAAACTTCCGGCTGTGACCATTCCCAAACAGATAAAGAAAAAGTGTGCGGCAAACATGTAAAATGCGTATAACGGTATCAACCATCCGCCGGCCGTCATGGTCAGACAGGCCAAAGCCGCATCGGCGGCAACCCCCAGTCCCAAAACAGCCAAATCGAAATAGCTACGCTTTTTAAACAGTCGTTGCTCGTCGCCCGACGGTAGAAAACTTTTACAGCCCAGACAAATAAATATGATGCCGCCGGCAATCTTAAATACATTGCCGTATGCTTGCAAGACCGCGCTGACCGTCAAGGTCAAGCAGCACAAAAGAAACGTAAAACTCGAACAATATGTGATTTCCCAAACGGACAGCTTATTTTTGATATTGTACGCCAAGCTGGCAATAAAGGCATCTAAACTGACAGCTACGATAGTAAAAAACAAAAGCATGATCTCATGTCCTTCCTGTGTAATCACTATCATACTATGCCGTACATGCCGCCACTGTCCCGCTCTCTATTTCCGCATGGCAAAAAACGCCCGATTCCCGTCGGACGTTAAAGCACGGGCATTTTCGGCGTTATGCGCCTCGAGTCACCGCGCGCCGCAAAACCTCCAATATCTTATTGAACATGTCATCCTTGACTTCCCCGGCATATCGACACATAAACTCGTATATGTATTTTGTCTGACTCGCATTCAGTTCCGCCACCCCGTTCCCGCAGTACAGATAACCGCCGTATCTTCCGTATTCGGAAGCAATCGGAAAAATCATCGTAATCGCATCAATATCGTGTAAAACGGTATTCTTGGAAACGCCCAAACATTCGGCCAGCTCTCCGCATGTAACATGTCCTTTACGTCTCAGGATTTGCTGGATCCGTTCTCTTCGTTCGCAGAAAGTCATTTTCATCGTCCGCCTTTTTTGTTATAGTATACCATACAATCGCGTACTTTTTGCAACAAAATTTCAACACTTTCTTAAAATTTTTCTCGATTTCTTTCGTCCAAAGCCCTTTTCACGCTCGAACACCCGCCAAACTGCCAAAAATACAGTCACAAAGCAACCGCTTGCTGTATAGTTGTTGTATCTACCTAAGGCGACATTATGTAAAAAACGTTTGCCCGTCAAACAAAACCAACGACTTTTGGACGCTCCCGATCCGCGAATCAGCCTTATTCCAGACTATAAGCGACAATGAAAAAGGACTTCAATTTGAACATACCAGTTCAGATTGACGTCCTTATTCAATACGTTTTAAAAATTATAATATTTACAAAGTGTTTGAAACAATTTCGTAAAGCTTATGAATTCCTTCTTTATTCCACTCGTTTTTTTCTATATCATATAAATACGGCAAAACGAAAATAGGGTCATTTAGTCCCTCCAAATATGGCTTGTCCATCTCTTTCGGCTTCAAAATACTAACGAATACAACTTTACGAGCGCGACATGCATACATCTTTTTTCTAATGCTCTTTATTCTTGATTGATACGGCGGGTCATATGCTCCCGACCACAACTTAAAATCAAAATAGATGTCTTCGCTCCTGCTATCAAACTTTTCATATAAATTTTGCGGTAGCTGTTCTAATTTATGCCCCGTAAAATTAAATATTTTCTTTGTCAAAATACACCGACCGACGACCTCGCCCAATGCACCTTGATATATTCTTTTCAAAACATTGTCCGCTAAAATATATTTTCCTTCGGCAAAACATGTTGCGTACCCACTTGCTTCAAAAAATTGTTTTATTCCGGGAATCAATAATACTCGATCCAACCTCACATATTTTTCATCTACACATTCCCACCCATATCCACCATTATGAAAACCTATACAAGTTGCTTTTGTTTTCTGATTCACATAATAATGATTGCTTCTTTGCGGTAATTCTATATACAACTCGGGAAATTTAACATCTTGTAAATGATCAGCGGTCGGTTGCTTTAATACAGCCTCTCGAACCTCTTCCCAATATGCTATATTATTTAATGTCCTATTGCCTACAATGTTGTCGAATAGCTGTTGCGATTGAGCGATAACATTTTCCGCACGATTTTTTAATACCTGTTCGGATGGTAAAACGGGAAACTCCGCTTCAGATTTGCTACAAGTACATAAAAACGCCTTAAATTCCGGATTAAGCGGCTTATCCAGAAAGTATGATAAAATCGGTTTTATCTTTTCTGCAAAACTCTCTTGATAAAAAATATGTATTTTGCTCCGTTTGTTTCCTGTACGGCATATTCTTCCTATTGCTTGCAAGGCAATTTTCGCGTATGCCATATTAAAATGTGCAGAATCTTTGGGATGTGCAGACTTACGACCGCCGTTACCACTGAAAATGTTAAATGCTTCTCGTATACGCATCTCTGCATCAAACGCTTTTAAGTCGCCTACCTCTTGCAAAAATTTAACTTGAAAAAAGCGTTGCGTTCCGGCAAATGGATTTTATCGGCAAACGGACGGTAATACGCATTATTTCCACCATAGACAATCTTTGCTTCGTTATCGTTCCAATACTGCAAAAGACCTTCGGCGCGGCTGTTCTTTCCGCTCGGATCTATTTAGTGTTTCTCGCGTTCGGGAATACCGTCTATAACGTCGCCGTTGAATACACAATAGTATTTACGCAATGCAATTACGTCCTCGTCCGTGTCCAAGATTTCGTCTATCTCGTAACCTTTCGGTATTACGATTTCGGGAATTGTGTTATTTTTCTTTTTCAATTTCTATCCTCCTATTAGTTTTCGATATTTACTAACATTTTACTGCATAATTTCTATTGACTTTGGAACATTGTAATGTTATAATATAGCCATGGGAGAACTATCTTTATGGCTGACATTACTATTTTTCACGGCTCGGTATCTATATTGGAACATCCTGTTTACGGAAAGGGCAACCTCCATAACGACTATGGGCGCGGTTTTTATTGCACCGAATCGCTTGAACTTGCAAAAGAATGGGCGGTAGACGAAAACCTCAATGGTTATGCGAATAAGTACGTTTTGGATATGCAAGGTTTGAATGTTCTTAACTTATCCGATAAACGGTTTACCGTTTTACATTGGATTACCGTACTACTTCGCAACCGCGTTTTCAATCTTAAAACCGACATCGCAAAACTCGGCAAACAATATCTTTTGGAACACTTTTCACTTCCGTCATCAGAATATGACGTTATCAAAGGCTATCGCGCCGATGACTCTTACTTTGCGTATGCGGAAAGTTTTTTGAACAATACCATTTCCGTACAAAGGCTTTCCGAAGCCTTGCGACTCGGCAATCTCGGCGAACAAATCGTTTTAATGACGCAAAAAGCTTTTTCCAATCTCCGTTTTTTGGGATATGAAATTGCCGATGCTGCTATATATTACCCTCTCCGAAAAGAACGAAACAACCTTGCGCGAATGGAATTTTTATCCAACCGCAGAGGTACTCCTACGCCAGACGATTTATATCTTAACGACATAATACGGGGGATACCTGCCGATGATCCACGCCTACAATGATGAATTTTTACCGACAATACAATCAAAACTCGCATCTATGATTGAACTCGCGGTACTCATCGAGAAAGTAGAAATAGACGAATTTATAACGCGTTTTCTTGCCTCTCCCGTTTGCAGAGCTTTTGAAACGGCAAATCCCGTTCTTGCGCTCGGTAAATCCGCAAACGAACTTTTAGGTATTGTGTTAAACCGAGACCCGCTTGAAGTCGAAGAAAACAGTTATGCTTCGCCCGAATATTGGGTAGGATATACTCTCGCCTACGCGCAATGGTATTTCAATAAACCGTTCTCCGAACTCGTTGCGGCATACCCTTGTTCAAAACTGATAGATAATTATTTTCCCTACCACGAAACCGATATTTCCAATACTCTCGATTTATACCGTGCGCAACTTAATCTCGACTGCCGGTTAAAAACTTTACGAACGAAAAAGAAGTTAAGCCAAACGCAACTTGCTTTTCTTTCCGGCGTTCCCGTCCGCACCATTAAAGCCTACGAACAAGGCAAGATTGATATTTGCAAGGCGCAAGGCGAAACACTCTACGCTCTTGCAAAAGCGCTAAACTGTACCATCGAAGATTTAATGCAATAACCATACCGATTTCACGGCTGTCCGTCCATGCGGAAAGTCGTTCCCTTTTATTTTATTTCCCGTCTTTGCCGTTACCATTGCCGCTCGGTTTATTGGTATTGCTTGCTTTGGGCGGCGTATAAACAGGCGTACCCTTTACGGCTTTGATTGCCGTATGCTCGTAATAACTCTGCGGTTTTTCGGCGCGGTATAATCCACTCGTAGAAAATACACGAAGCATTTGGTCGATGTCGTGATTGCTCCAAAACGCAAGGTAATTCATAAGCGACATATCCGAATTGCTGTGATTGCCGCGCAAGTCCTCGCCGTTGTACAGCCTTTTGACGGTATCGCCGTTCTTTGCCTTGAACGCTCTATCGAGCATTTCCCTGTCGTCCATAGCCGATAAGCCCTCTACACCTTTGCCCGTGTTTTTCCACTCGGTGCGCTTTTCGAGCTTGCTTTCAAGCACTCTCTGCATTTCGGGGGTGTCGAAGCTACGAAGCTCGGAACTGCCGTAATTGTCGCCCGTCATAGCTATAAAATGACCGCCCTGATAATACTCCATAGTCTTGTCTTTGCTGAACGAGCGCAAGTCCGCGCCTTTTGTTTTGCCGAAAATATGCAAGCCCTTTCCGCTTACCGATTTCTCCGCATAGCTTCCGCTTGCCGCGACAAACGCTTTTTGCGCGATGTCCGAAAAATCGTCGTTCTCCTGCATACAACCGTCCAAGTCTATGCAAGCGATTCCGTCTTTTCCGTCCAACGCATAGGCAAGGCATACGCCGCCGTTTTCCTTTGCGTACTTACAAGCGGTATTGAAGTCCGCCCACGTTTCGGGGTTATCGCTTTCCGCAAACTTGCCCGTATGGGGGTTGATAAGGAATTTATCCAATCTACCCGTATCGTTATTCTCGCGGGTACGCACCACCACCCAATTCGGCTTGTTCCGCATTTCTTCGGGTACGTTTCGGCGAAGCTGCGCTTCCACCTTTGCAAACTGCGCCTTTGCTTCCTCGCTCGGCGCACGGTAAACGCTTTCGTAGTCCTCGTCCGTCTTGCCCTCGATTGCAGCGATAAACTCCTGCGCCGACAAATCTTTCTTTTCGTCCCCGTCTTTCAAGTGCGCGGTAAAATCTTCGGGAATACGCAAACTTAACCCGTTTTCGTCCTTTCGCACCATTCCGCTCGGTATGTAGTAAACAAACCTCGCATACTCGCCCTTCGGCATTTTGAACAGCGTGCTGTTTGCATAGTTGGCGATCACGGCATTTTCGCTTACCGCAATCGTACTCCATTTCTTATCGTCCTCGCTTTGCTGCTCGCGGTATTCGTTCATCTCGGAATCATCTCTGCCGTACTTGTCCGCTTTCTTGTCACCCACAAGTTCCGCGTATTCCTTTGCCGAAAGCTCTACGCGCTCCTCGCCCTTTCGCAGGGTTATTTTGAAGCTCTCTCCGATATTGGCGATAAGCGTTCCGTCGTCGCTGTATTTGTCCTCCGTAATAACCGATTGGGGAAGATAGTACACATACCCTTTATATTTGGTATCGTTGGGCATTGCTAAAAGCATTGAATTTTCGTATTCCTTGATAAACGCTTCGTGCGGGAATCCGACGGTATATCTCTGCTCACGCTCGTACTTGTCCGACGTTGTTTCGTTTACCAAGCTGACAAACTCATGCGGTTCGATTTCAACCGTTTTCTCGCCGCTTCTTAACTCCACGTTCTGATTGTCCGAAATACGGATAACAAGAGCTCTTTCACGGGTATCGCTGTTCAAGTCCGTAGTGATAGTTCCCTCTTTGATGCGGTCATTGAAAATGCTGTACGCATACCCCTCGTAGCCGCTGCCTTTCGGCATCATAAAGCGCGAATTGAACTGATACTTCTTTATCAGGCTTCGGGACTGACTACAGTTTTCCGCTACCAAACAATGAACGCGGCAATTCAAAGCTGTCCTCTATGTGTTCAACCTCGAAGCTCGGCTCTCCGCAAGCTATCTCCCCGATAAGCGGCGCAATCGTTGTTTCGCCTTTATCGAATCTTGACGGAAGCTCTATATTGCCGAGACGTGTCCGTTGTATTCTGCCCTCGCTCTCCAAAGCAAGCACATACCGCTGAACAAGGTTGAGCGAACTCATACCCATATAGTGCATAATGTTCCGATAGCTCGGCGATCTTCCGTTATCCGCTTGGTATTCCTTAATGTACTTCTCCATTTTACATAAAGTATTAGGGTTGAGTGTTCTCATCTGTATCAACTCCCTTAATTGAACGGCGCGTTCAATTTAGATTGTGAGCGCATTATAGCACAAAAAAACAATCGTTTCAAATTTTCACTTCCCATAAACGGGCAATGAACGACTTTTTTGAAAAAAAGTTGTACTCAAAAACAAAAAAAAGATTGACAAGACGGTTAAGCCTTGTCGGTCTTTCTACGTTAAATTGAAATTTATCAAACAATCATTATAGCAAAAACATCAAAGTACAAAAAATGACTGACAAGACGGCAGTTCTTATCAGTCATTTAAGAGCGCATTTGTCAAGGGGGATTTCACCCGAAAGACGAAATCCCCCGACG
>JAAVYI010000024.1 GCA_022791055.1 Clostridia bacterium
CGCCAAATATATATTCTGATCCGCAAACGTAAATGTATCGTTCGTCGCATCCGCGTCCTTCGCTATTTCCCGCAACAGGTGCGTTACATTCGTACCCCTCGTCTTCGTATTGCTCGGTTCCGCTCCGTTGTTTTGCGGGGGCATGTTAAGCTGTGTAATACGCGCAAACCCATTACCTTGTTTCCCCGATACTGTCGCGCTACTATTGATTGTTCTAGACGGGATTGCTCCACCGCCACCAATCGCTTTTGCACTTTTACCATTGTATGATCCTGTATAGTAAGATCCTCCGCCACCGCCCAAAACGCCGGTATGATCACTGTTCGCCGCATTTCCGCCGGTATATCCTCCACCGCCGGGTGCGCCGCCACAGTTTCCATGCGTAGAACCGCCGCCACCGTAACCGCCATAGGCGTTGCTATCCGTTTTCTCGCCGCCTTTTCCTCCTTGCCTAAAACCATAGCCATAGCTACCATATCGTCCTGTAACGCCATTGCCGTAGAAACCGCCACCGGAAGACGCTATCCCCTTGACTCCACCATACCCAACAGTCGGCGCTGTCGTGTTATCTGTCGGCAAACCGCTTGCCTGCGTAGCCATTCCATGGTTGTTTGTAGCTAAGGCTACTTGGTTGTTACACTGTCCTCCAGCACCACCGCCGGCTACACATAGCGGTGTTGCGCTTGCGTATGCGGTACCCAACGCAAAAAATGTGCCGCCTCCACCGCCGCCGCAATATGAGTTTCCCCCTTGTCCGCCGGCTTTCCCCACCAAAATGAGTACCGTGTTGCCTGCGGTCAAATCCACATAGGATACTGAATAAGCACCGTAACCTCCGGCAGAACCTCCTCCGGATGCTCCCCATGCCTCTAACATAAACTTTGCTGTAATCGGCGCAGTAAATGTCTGAATACTACCATCATATACATTTGAACCATTGGCATTGTAATCCCAATAAGTCCTACCTTGGTTATCCGTTGCGCTCTGCTCGATCTGCTCCGCTTCCGTGTTTGTCGTACTTTCCGCTACACGCTTTTGCGCGTTGCTGACAGAAAGCACCCCTGCACTGCTGCCGATCAAACAAAAAGCCAGACAAAGTGCAAATATACTCAGTCCGATTTTGCTTTTGAACTTGTGGAAAATACGTGCCATATGATGCCTCCCGACTTCGCAAGAGAAGAAATTGTATAGTCTATTACTATATCATTATAGCATGTAAAACACAAGAATGCAAGCCTTTCGCGCAAATTATGAATAAATTATTACGGGATTCCCGTAAATATGTCGAAATTATGACGTCCCTTTCGCCCTTTCGCTGCGCTTATCCCATATCTTCGGCGTCGCACCTTTCCGCATTGCCCTTTTCATGTCGTTGCGCCCTTTTCGTCATTGCCCCTCTTTATCGTCATTGCCCCTTTTACCGTCTTTGCCCCCTTTTACCGTCTTTGCGAGCATCAGCGAAGCAATCCTCGTTCGAGCGATCCACTCTGTCGCATAGGATTGCCGCGGTCGTGCGTGCTGCGCTCCCTCGCAATAACAAAACAAGAATGCGGCACTCCCTCGCAATAGAGCTGTGACAAAAAGTCCTAGAGGAAACGAGTACGCACACACTTTGTCACCCTCGGAGCGAAAGTCGAGGGGTTTAGCGCAGCGAAAAATACTTTATTGATACGCCTTCGGCTAGATTTCTCGACTACGCTCGAAATGACAAATGGTCTTTACTGCTTCTCAAGAGGTTTTGTCACAGCTCTAATAACGAAACCAAAACGCGGCATTCCCTCGCAACGACAAAATAAAAAAATCCGAAGCGGGAAACTTCGGATTCTTTTGGTTGATTGTATAAAATGCGATTAACGCTTGCTGAACTGCGGCGCTTTTCTCGCTTTCTTCAAGCCGTACTTCTTTCTTTCCTTCATTCTGGAATCGCGGCTCAAGAAACCTGCTTTTTTCAGAGCGGGCTTATTCATCGGATCGGCCTCGACGAGCGCGCGCGCGATACCGTGACGAATTGCGCCGGCCTGGCCGGTAAATCCGCCGCCCTTGACGTTGACGACAACGTCGTACTTGCCGACCGAACCGGTCTCGACCAAAGGCTGGTTGACGATCAACTTCAAGGTGTCGAGGCCGAAATACTCGTCCATCGTGCGCTTGTTGATCGTAACGTTGCCGGCGCCGCCGGGAATCAAACGCACGCGGGCGATCGCCTTTTTACGTCTGCCGGTGCCCCAGAACTGCAACTTCTTTTTACTCGATGCTTTTGCCATAATCTTAATACCTCTTGACAAGATTGAGCGTCTCGGGCTGTTGTGCCTCGTGCTTATGTTCAGCGCCCTTATAGACACGCAGTTTTTTGAGCATTTTGCGGCCTAAGCTGTTTTTCGGCAACATGCCTTTGACAGCCTCGTACACTGCGTCGTCGCTTTTTTCGGCCATATACTTGGAATATTGGATCTCTTTCAAGCCGCCCATATACAGGGTGTGATGCCGCTTCATTTTCTGTTCCAACTTCTTGCCGGTCAAAACGACCTTATCCGAATTGATCACAATGACAAAGTCGCCGGTATCGACGTGGGGCGTAAAGGTCGGCTTGTTCTTGCCGCGCAGAATCGCCGCTACTTGACTGGCCAGTCGGCCTAAAGGCATGTCCGTAGCGTCCACCAGATACCATTTGCGGTCAATGTTTTGTTCATTAGCCATAAATGTTTTCATAGTAACCCTCTGTTTTCTCAAATTGCCGCCGCGCACCGTCGTTTCACGCCAACCGAACGCAACCTACGTCTCCTGCTCGCTACCGATATACAAGCCGCAACGGGGCTAATCGTCGCAGGCCGAAAAAGGCCGAGCCTATGGACACGCTTATATAGTTTACTATAATTGCCGTTTTGTGTCAAGCCTTTTCAAGCCCCTTTCGACAAAAAATCGACGTAAATCTTGTATTGCCGTAAAGAGATTGCCGCGGGCTACGCCGTAAAATACGTCATTACGCGCGTAGCGACGCAATCTTTTACGGTTGCCGCATTCCGCTGAACGAGATTGTCGCGTCGGCCTGTCGGCCTCCTCGCAATAGAGCTACGACAAAACCTCATGGAAAGCAGTAAAGATCATTTGTCATTCCGAGCGAAGTCGAGAAATCCAGCCGAAGGCGTATAAAATAAAGTATTTTTCGCTTCGCTAGACCCCTCGGCTTTCGCTCCGAGGGTGACAAAGGAGAAGATAGCCCCTTGCGAATCGGTCGGGGTGACAAAGGGTGTGCGCTCTCGTTTCCTCTCGGACTTTTTGTCTTTGGCTCTATTGCCAAACAAAAACTCGCAATGCCGTTTTTATGCGTCATTGCGAGTCGATCTTACGGCGGGAACGCCCGCCCTGTCGTTATTCTGCCGTTTCGGTGTCGGAATCGGCGTTGTCGTCGTCGGTCGCGCTCGGCGCGTCGGTGGCGGCCTTTCTGCCGATGAACAGCGGCTCGCGGCCGACAAGGCCGTTCAGTTCGTAGAAGTGCGCGTAGTTGGTGTAGTTGTCGTCGATGTTGGCAAAATACACGAGGTAGCCGGCGCACACGTCCAAACCGGTGCCGTTGAACACGGTCTCGCCGGTAACAGGCTCTTTTTTCTCGTCATCGTATTTATCGTCGGCCGCCGTGAACACGTTGGTGCGGTACACGATCGAGCCTTCGCTTTCGGTAAAGTAGACGTAATTTCCATCGATCAGTTTGACGGTAGCGCCGCCCACGTATACCTGGCGGCGGTTGTTACCGGCAAACAGCCAAATGCCTGCACTGTTGGCCGCTACGATATACACGCTGTTCGAGCGCATATCGGGACGCATGGCGTACAGATAGGTATAGGCGGTGATCGTCGCGGTCGTCTCATGCAAAGCGATCCCCTCGACGTTGCCCTCGCCGCCCTCGGCCGAACGAGCAGCCGCCTCGGCACTGCCCGCATACGACGGGAACATATATTCGCCCTCTGTGACTTCGCTCATAAAGAAGTCGTGCAAATTGCTGTAACGGATCGCCGTGTCGGTGCTGCCGATGACCGAACGGAAGAATACAAGGCCGTCGCGCACACCGTCGATCGAGGCGGTCGTGCCGTCCTCCCAGAAGATGCCGCGCTCACTGCCGTCGGGACGCAGCGCCTCGAGTACGCTGCCCGCGCGCTGGTTGTCGTCGCGGCCGGCGGTGCGGGAAATGTACACGAAGTCCTCGACCCCGTTCTCCGAAATGCCGTTGTAATACACGTTTTTGATCGGGAATACCGCGTTCTCGACTTCGGACGCGATCTCGGTCACTTCGCACTTGCGCGCGCCGATCTTGATCGACTTGAGCGACGTGCCGTCAAGCACGACCAAATACATATTGCCTTTGTACTTGTAAAAACCGTAGGGCTTGTCGGCGGTGTCGGCAGACGTCGTAAACAGCTTTTGCGTCTTGCTGCCGTCGAGCTTGGTGCGGAAGAAGTCGGTTTTGGACGATTGCACCGTGCCGCCCTTGTCCTTTTGGTTGTTGGGCGATGCGTAGTAAACGTAGTCGTCGAAAATGAAAATACCGCCGCCGGCAAAACCGCTGGTGCCGATCGTTTTCGGCGCGATCACTTGCACCGAAACGGCGTCGACTGCGTTTTGATCGAGGTCAAGCGTCTTGCCCGTCACAAAATCGTTGCCGGTCGCCTCGTCGCGCTTGATGACGAACGTGCTATATAACTCGCCCGCCTCGCGCTCGCCTTTCAGTTCGGCACGGTACAGCGCGCCCTTGACAACGTTGCCCCACACGTTGGCGGTGCCGTCGGTGTCGTCGTATCCGCCGCGGTAGCCGTTGACAAAATACACGTAGTTGCCGTACTGCACGGCATTGCCGCCGTTGCCGACGACAGCATAGGACGTGTCCTGCGCGCCTTCTACCTTGACGGTGGAATAGCTGTCACCGCTACAGGCGGTGACAGACAGACACAGGATCAGTCCGAGTATAACAGCAATAATCTTTTTCTTCATTGATTCCGATACTCCAAATGTATATACGTTTTTAATTATAGCCGCGTTTTGCGTCCGCTAAACTTTTTTCAACGAACCTTGACCGTCATACGCCCGCACAGCAGGCCGTCGCTGGTCGCCTTGACCACCAGCTTACCCTCTTCCGTGCCGCGCACAACCGCCACCGCTCTGCCCTCGTACACCGCCACCGTTTCGGCCGAGGACGGCGTTACGCAGTGCGGGTCGCCGTTGCCGAGCGCAAACAACTCGCCTTCGCCGCTGACACAAACGGTCACTTCCCGCTGCGCGAACGGCACAGGCCGCCCCGCTGCGTCGCAAACGGTAATGTCGATGTAGCAAAGCCCGTCGCCGTCTGTTCGCGCGACCTTCGCGGTCGTCGACAGCTTGATCTGCTTGGGCGAAGTCACCGTTTCGAGCGTGCAACGACTGTGTTCCTTGCCGCGGTGGTACGAAACCGCCTCTAATTTGCCCGGATAGTAATTGGTGCGGAAAGTGGCGATATGCCGATTGATACGGCCGGCTAATTTGCGGCCGAGCAGCTTGCCGTCTAGATAAAGCGCCACCACGTCGCCCGACGTGTACACTTCGACGACGACCGGCTTGCCGACGTGGCGCGGCCAGTTCCACAGGTGATCGCCTTGCATCGGCTCCCACTCGCCCGGCTCTCTGCGTTCGTCCTCCGGCGTCACCACGATATACGAGCGCGGCCGTGCGCCGAACACGATCTCGCGGTAAAAACTCAACGGCTTGCGTCCGCCGGCAATGTCGACGTCGCCATGGTCGGTCGAGCGCTGCGGCAACAAATCGTTCTCGCGTACCGACTTCGGCGCGCCTAAATAATCGATTGCGCAAGCGGATAATTCGCCGATAACGCCGTTTTTTTCGGCATCGTCGCACGCCTCGAACGCGCGCTTGGGACTGGATCCCGTCCCCAGTATAACGCGATGCGAAACCAGCTTATCGACCGGATAACGGTGGCTCAAGTTGTTATAGCCGACCAAATCGAATTTGTCGGCAAAGTTTTCGGTCAATTTACGGAACAGATCCTTTTCGCGCCCGAACGACAAAAGCGCCTCGGGTGAGAGTTCCGACTTGGCGCCCGCTGCGGCGGCCTCCACCTGTGTCGGTCGCAACTCGCCCAGTTCGCACAAAATCGGGCGATCGGGATCGACGGCCTTGACCGCGGCGATCAGCTTGTCCGCCAAAGCGGCGCCGTCGCCTCTGCCGTAGGACTCCGGCAAATCGGATCCCAACGAGTACGCCAGCACGCACGCGCGGCTCTTCATGGCTCGCACCTGCGATGTAACGGCGTCTAATGCGTCTTTTTCGAAATAGCGGTGTCGATCGAGCGGGTGCTTGGGCTGCCGCCAAACTTCCAAAAGATCGACGACGGCCAAAAGCCCCGCCTCGTCGAGCGCGTCGAGTACCGCCTCGGTCGGCTGGGTCACGCGCACGGTGTTATAGCCAGCCTCTTTGAGCGCGCCGAACTTTCTCTTCTCCGCCGTCGGGAACGACGCCGCGCCCAACAGCCCGTTGTCGGCATACACCGTGCCGCCGCGCAACTTGATCGGCTTGTCGTTGAGGCGAAAGCCTTTCGCGTCGAAGTCGAGCGTGCGGATCCCGAAAGTCACTTCGGCCGTGTCGAGCGTTTTGGCGTCGGACACCGTCGCCTTACAGGTATACAAATAGGGGTCGGACAGGCTCCACTCGTAAAAACGCGACACCCGTACCGGCACCGATACCGTGCGCGTGCAACCCGCCGGCAGCTTGACCTTTTTCTGCCGCTTGCCGACGCGCTTGCCCCGCGCGTTGAGTATGACGGCCTCTACCGTCAGCTTTTGCGAAAACGTCGTATCGTTGACAAGCTCGACGCCGACGTCGATCGCGGCCTTGTCGGCCACGGCGCGCGTCACGGCGCTCAGTCCGTAGGGTGCGATATACACGGGGTTTTCGGCGGTGAACAGCTTGACGCCGCCCGCAACGCCCGCGCCGGTGTACCGCCCTTCGTTGGCGGCGGCAATGCCCAGTCGCATACGCACGTTGCGCCCCGCGCCGCCGAGGTCGATGCTGTGTTTGGTTTTATCGGTGATCACCGTCGTCAGAACGTCGTCCTCGAACACGTCGGCCGTTCCGCATACGCCGTCGATCTCCAAAATATTTTTATGACATTTGCGTAAGGGTATCGTGCGCGTCAACGCAAAATAAACGGGAGGATAAAAACTGTTCTCCTCTCCGTTCTCGAGATTGTAATTGCGCTGTATGCGGGGCAAACGGTCGTAGGGCAAATCCACGCCGCTCTCTTCCGTATGCCACCTTTTGTTCAAGTCAATACAGTTCATTCTTTACCCTTATGCACCCGCAAGTAAGATCGCCGAGCATAGAGTTTCCCCACTATGCCCAACATGTATTATATCAATTTCGAGTGCATAAAGCAAGCAAATAGGCCCTGTTTTTTAAAATCTCGCCGATTGCGGCAGCCGTTTCGAGCGGCGATCTTTTTCTCTCTACAGTTCGGGGGCGATACTCTCCCCCGTGTCCGCGTCCTGGAACAACAGCCAGTACCCTTCGCCTTCCGGCTCCTGCGGCTTGATTGGCACCCAGTTACAGTAGCCGGCCAATTCCTCCGGCGCGGTCGGCGTGTAACGCGCGGGTACGCCGTAGCACACGTAATCGGGGCGCGCGCCGATCAGCCCGACCGCGTAATAACGGCGGTCGTCGTAATCGATCTTGACCCAGCGCGTGTCGGGCATGATGCTTTCCAATTCGACGCACTGCACGCCCGTCTTAAACAATGCGTCCAGCTTTTCCTTGATCATCTCGTAGAAAGACAGCGGTTTCGGCTTGGGCGCGCCGGACAGCCGAAACGAGTCGGACTGCGGCTGCGGCACGGCGGTCGCGGCGACCGTCGCCTGTCGTACCGTCTCCGATTTGGCCGCCGTCAGCGCCGCCGTCTCCGCCAGTTTGAGCAAATACGCCCGCTCCAACGCGGCCGGGTCGGAACGCAGCGAGCGCGTCGGCTTTTCCTCTTGCGGCGGTTGCGTCTCTGCCGCGGCTTGCGGGGCGGTCGGTTGCGGCGGCTCGTTAGTCTCCGCTTGTGTCTGCGACACTTTCTCCGCTTGCGGCGGGTTTTCCGTCGGTTGTGTCTCTGCCGCCTCGGTCTCCGTCACAGGCTCCGATTCCGCGGAAAGCGCGGGCGGTTCGACGGGCGGTTCGGGCACAGGCGCGCCGATCGGCGTTTGCTCTGCGGAAAGCGCGGGCGGTTCGGCGAAGTCGGGTGCATAATAATTGATGTTGGCGACTGCGCCGTCGTGAAAGCCGCCGCTCGCCGGCAGAATATCGAAAAAGTAATCTTCGATACGCCGCGAAGAATACAGCGATTGCGCCGTCACCTGTTTAGCCGGGCGCTTGCGGCGAATGTAATCGGCAATGTCGCCGCTCCAAACTTTTTTGGGCGCCAGCGTGCCGTACAGCATAATATCGACTTTGTCCCCGTCGATACGCGCCACCGCGCAGTGCAACGAGGCGATCTCCGTTTGCGGGTCGAGCGAAAAGTTGACCGTCATGCGGCCCGCCTCGCCCAATTCGATGATACGGTCGCGGTTGCCCAGCAGCGCCAACACGTAACCGCCGCGACTGACGTCGGGCAATTCGTATGTATTCAGCCGCCCGTTCAGCCCCGCCGCGCTTTTCTCCAGCGTCACCGCGCCCGTGCCGCCCGCGCCCGTTAAAACAACCAGTTTCTTCGCGTATACCATATACGTCCTCCGTTACGGATACTATTATACAGAATACTCTATGCCGAATGCGCGCGGTTTATGTATGTTTATTGCCATTCTTGTTACAAGCAGCGTCCGCCGCCCATGCCGCGGCGAGCTACTGTCTTTCCGGCTCGTTTCCCGATACTAAAAGCGACCGGATCTGCGCCTCGTCGTACGGGCTTACGTAATCGGGGGCGCACAGGTTGGCCTGGCTCCACAACATCATTTGCGTAAGCACCGGCACAAAACTGTTGCCGCGGTCGGTCAACGTGTACTCGACTTTGGGCGGCACTTCCTTGTAAATTCGACGGTGGATAAAGCCGTCGTTTTCCAGTTCGCGCAGTTGCTTGGTCAACGTCGATTGCGTGATCCCGTCGATACGCCGCAACAACTCGCCGAACCGTTGCACGCGGCTGACGGCAATATACCAAAGTATAAGAAACTTCCATTTGCCGCTCAAAACCGATTGCAAAACCGCCATCGGCACGCAGCGCATCATAACTTCCCGTTTTCTGAACTTGTTGTCCGCCATATCGCCCTCCTTTTTCTTATAGTATAGCAGAATGCTTGCGCTTCCGTCAACGAACGGTATCGTTTTGATACCAACACTAAATAAAGACAGTACTTGCCGATCACCGCGATCGCGGTTATACTATAAGAAAACACAAAAGGCAGGTAAATCAGTATGCACTACACGGGTACGGTTTGGCGGCCGCCTTATGAGGCGTGGTCGGCCTTGTTGCAAGTTACGGCGGGTTGCACGCACCGTCAATGCAAGTTTTGCACGTTGTACGACGACGTGCCGTTTCGATTCAAGCTGTCGCCGACGGACGAAATCGAGGCCGATCTACAAGAATTGCGACGCGGAATGCCCGACGTGACGCGGCTGTTTTTGGTCGGCGCCAATCCTTTTGTTTTGTCGACGGACAAGCTGCGGCGCATTGCTTACACGGCCAAACAGTATCTTTCGCGCTTGCGATCGATCGGCTGCTTTGCGCGTATTACCGATATAACGCCCAAAAGCGTTGCCGAACTGAAACAACTGCGCAGTTGCGGATACGACGGGATCACGATCGGCGTAGAAACGGGCGACGACGCGGCGCTGGCTTTTATGCGCAAAGGCTATACCGCCGCCGACATTTTGCAACAATGCCGTAAGCTCGACGAGGCGGGACTGGCATATAACTTTTTCTACTTGACAGGCATTTACGGCAAAGGCAAAAGCGTGCAAGGCGTTGAAAATACGCTGCAAATCTTCAATGCGTGTAACCCGCAAATCATCGGTGCGTCTATGCTGACCGTCTATCCGACGTCGGAATTGTACGGCGAAATTCAAAATGGAAACTGGCAAGAAGAGACCGAAACGGAAAAATACGAAGAATTGAAAATGCTTGTACAAGGTTTGGATATAAAAACGCATTTTGCCGCTTTGGGCGCGTCCAACGCCATTCCGCTGCACGGCAACCTTCCCGGCGACAAAGCCGAACTGACGGCGGCCATAGACAAAATACTGCGCTTAGGCGAGCCGTCGTTAAGGCAGTACCGCGCGAACCTGCGACATTTATAAACCTGCGGGCGCATGAGAAAAGCGCGACTGTTTTTGCCGCGCTTTTCTTTCGGGTCGCCATGTGCGCCCGTCTTTTTATATGGTTACGTTTATTCCCAACGGATTGTCAATTCGCCGAACTGCGCGGTAATGCCGTTGTCGTTGTACGCCGCAACGATCCCGTCGATCGTCGCGCGGATACGCAAGAACAGTTCGTTGCGCGCGGCCTCTTCCATCTCGCCGTACTCGGCTACGAACGTTGCGAGGTCGCTGACCAGCGCCGCGTAAGTGTCTTTCAATGCGCCCATAGCCTCATGCAACCGCGCGCAGTTCTCTTGCGCGTCCTCGCCGACGCCTTGGCTTGCCAGGTGGTCGGACGCCATGCGGTTATAGGCGTGCAAGGCCTCGACGGGCTGGTTGAACAAGTCGTTGCCGACCTCTTCCGTACCCAGCAGTTCGGGCAAACGGCTCGCCGGGATCGCGTCGTCGAAATCCGCTTTCAACTGTTGTTCCGCGTCCGTCATCTGATAATCGTTCGGCTTTTCGCCCTCGTCGCCCGGCTTACTCAATCCGGCGCGATCCAAAAGTTTGGAGAACAGATCTTCGTCGTTGAACAATTTATCCGGCAGTTTGACGACAAACTCGTTGACCGGCTTTGCGATCACCGATTTATCGAGTTCGGCGTTATAGCCCGACATGAACGGGAATCCGGTAAAGACGCTGGCGACCAGTAGCAACACGCCGGCATACAGCACGCCGCGCGCAAGCCCCAACAGTCCGCCCAACAAGCGGCTCAGTCCCGACGGTTTGCCGTCGCGGGCGAACGATTTTGCGAACATGGTAAACAGGCACATCAGCAACCGCGCTATGATGAACAGCGCAATGCCGACAATCACCGAAAAGATCAACATCGACAGCAGCACGGTAATCCCGTCGTACACGGTGAGCGCCTCTTGCACCATTTGATTGCCCAAAAGCAGGCCGGAAAACGGTTTTAAGAAAAAGCCGAAAATGCCGCTGCCCAACGCTTCCGAAAGCGCTTCGGGCGTCACCGACGCCGCCTGTCCTAAGCCCTTGACCGCTTCGGGCAACAGCCCGCCGACAAACGAGCGGATCGAGCCGGTCTCGCCCAACACGAAGTTGCGGGCGAATCCGTCCACGCAAGCCTCGGCGATCGGCTTGGCCAAGAAGATTGCAAGCAACAACGCAATGATGCCGCCGAACATGCCGATGAACGTCTTGAAAAAGCCTTTCCACAAGCCTACCAGGCAGGTCAACACCACCAGTCCGATAATGGCTATATCGATATAAGACATGAGATACCTCCGTATTTTTTTCTTTTATCGACGAATAAGATTTGCGCCGATTGTCAATAATGCGCCTTATGGAATGCTTTTCCGGAACACAACCCGATACTACGGCTTCCCTTTCCCGGTCTCTGTCGCGCTTGCTGCGTCGGAGGCCGGTTATCCTGTGCGTCGGCAGCGACCGCGTCACCGGCGATTGCATCGGGCCGCTCGTAGGTCACCTGTTAAAACAGCGTTTCGACGTGCCCGCATTCGTGTACGGCGGCCTCGACAGCCCGGTCAATGCGCTCAATCTCGCAGAGACGGCCGCATTCATCGCCGCCCGCCACACCGAGCCTCTGCTCGTCATCGATTCGAGCGTCGGCAGCCGCGAGGACGTCGGCACTATTCGCTTGTTCTCCGGCGCCGTCCGTCCGGGCAGCGCACTGGGCAAGGATTTAGGCAGCGTGGGCGACGTCGGCATTACCGCGACCGTTGCGCCCAAGAACAGCGATTTGGGGGCGGTGCGGCTCAACCTGGTGTTCAACCTGGCCGAAACGATCGCCGCCGCCGTCGCCACTTCCCTGTCACGTTTTCATTATAACAATTCTTTATTAAAACGGCAATTACAAGAACATTAGAATCAGATTAAAAAAGTTTATTTGAATAAAAAATGCGGGAAATAAGACTTTTCCCGTAGCCTTTTGCGGTCAAAAAGGAAACGAAAAGTCTTTTAGCAAAAGCCTGAAAAACGATTCTTACCTTTTGCCGCCAAAAGGTAAGGCCAAAACCGTACAAGAGGGGGCACACTTCAGACTGTGTTCCCCCTCTTGTAAATCTCCCCCTCGCAACTGCCAAAGACTAAGTCTTTGGAATCCTCTTTATAAGTCATATCAATTATCAAATATGTTTTACAAAAATAGATTGCCTTCGTTTCACCGACTTTTTAGCGGTATTCTTCTAACTCGTCAAATTCGCTTCCCGTAGGGAAGTCGTTGCGGGGTGAGAGTTAAGGGAGAGGGACACAGTCGAAAGTGTCCCTCTCCCTTACAGTTTTCGCTTAAGATTTTTTGATGCCAAAAGGCCGGAGTTCCGTTTTGCACTCTTTTACAAAAGACTTTCTTATTCACTGCCCCTGCAAATACATATAAGGGTTTTTGCGCTTGGCAAAACCCGTTGTCCCGCCGTCCAAGCCGTCTATGCCGTCGCCTTCGGAAAGTATAATCAGCACCACGATGATTGCGACGATCAACATGCCGAACGAACAGTACACCAAATTTTTGATATGCTCTTTCTCGTCGAAAGCGTCTACCGACAGCGAAATCAAAAATGCGACCGTGGGAATCAGCCCGAACACGGCCAGTAAGTATATCGGCGATTTCAAAAATACGAGCAACAAAATCGCCGTCGCAAAAAGCGCGATCGCATACACCCACAGCGAAATTCGGAAATGTACGCGGCAAAACGACAAGTTGGTGCACAGACAGTAAAGATAAAACAGGGCGATCAGCGCGCCGAAGAGAACGGCGACCTGCCAAACGGGCGGATATGCCGCATACACCACAAGGCTTGTAGTGACTGGCGGCCTATTCAGCACAAACACGCTGCTGACCGTGACGCCCGTCGCAAGCGCGGCAAGCGGAATTACCCAGTACTGTATGGAACGGTGTTTTTTACGCAACGCGAAATACAGCGTAAGCAACAGACAAAGCGCCGTGCCGCCTACGCTCACCCCCACCCATTTGGACACCGTGAACAGCGACATAAAGAGAACGCCCGCAAACATGATAAGCAGCGACAGCGCGAACGTTACGAATGAAACGGCACACTTTTTGGTAATCATATTTTACACCTCGGCTATCGAATCCAAAATATAGTCGAGTTTCAGTCCCGATTTTTTGGCGTCGTCTAATGTCGCCTCGCCCGACAGCACCAAGATACCGACCAAACCGTTGTTGCTCGCAAACCGCATGTCGGTCATTAAGCGATCGCCGATCATCGCCGCCTTATGCGGGGCGCAACCGGTGCGCCGCAACACCCCGCGCGCCATCGCCGCGTTCGGCTTTCCGCAGATCTCTTGCGGACGGCGGCCGGTGCTGGCCTCGATCAACGCGAGAAAAGACCCGACGTCGGGGATATAGCCGTCGCGCACCGGGCAGTTGAAATCGGGGTGTGTGGCGATAAACGGCACGCCGTTGCGGATAAAGGCGCACGTTTTGGACAGATTATCATAGCGCAGCCCCGTATCGAAGCCAATGACGACCATCGCCGGATCGTCGGCACACAAGCCGATGCCGTTGCGGGCAAATTCCTCGGTCAAACGCGGCGTCCCCAGCACGAACACGCGGTCGGTCACGCCGATCTCTTTGAGATAGTCGATCGTCGCGTTGCCCGCCGTGTATATGTCCTCGACGTCGGTGCGGATCCCCAACCCCGTCAGTTTAACCGCATAATCTTCACGCGAGACCGACGTATTGTTGGTGATAAACAGTACTTTCGCCTCGGCGCGCATACGCTCGATCGCCTCGGCCGCGCCGTCGATCAGCTTGCCGCCTAAATAGACGGTGCCGTCCATGTCGAGCAAAAAACATTCGATTCCCTGTACGTTTTTCATCGGTATCTCCTTATGTTATACTAAATAACCTTCCAACAGTCCGGCATTTTTCATCAGCGTCAAGAACGTCGTTTTGCCGCCCATGTCGGGCGCAAGTCCGATCGCCAGTTTGGCGTCGGCCGGCTCTATGTACCCGAGCAGCGCATAGCCGTAATCGGGATACAGCCGCCGAAAGATCGAAAATCCGCGGTCCTGCAACGCCGCATACCGCTTGACGAGCGAAAGCGCCTCGTCGCGCACGGCGCACAGCTTATACATCGTGCGGCTTTGGTCGCGGTCGATCGGGCTGACCCGAAGCGCCGCGTCGGCGGCAGGGATCCGCAAAAACCGTTCGAGCAGATCGCTGCGCGCGTTGTTATCGGGCGGCGGGTAAAAGCCTTTGAGCGGCAGCGACTCGAGCGTCGAGCGGTACACCCGCAACAGAATACGCGACAGCAGCAGCGCCGTTTCGCCCTGACTGCGACAGCGGAATCCTTCGTGTTTATACAGCAGTTTCAAAACGCCGTAAGCGTCGATTTCACTGCCGGCGACCAGCCAGGAATCGCCTTTCAACACCGTCAACTGGCTGAGCCGCAGATTGGCTTGCGCGAGCGCCGTCTTGGCGTTACTTGGCCGCAATGCGCCTTCTAAGTGTTCGACAAGTTCGGCGACAGCGGCATACGCCTGTTCGGCCAGCGACGGGCAATAGCTTTCGCCGCACACCGCGCTTGCGATATAGCGGTCGAACAGCGCCGTAAGGACGGCCAGCACGCTGCCCATGGCCGCCGCATCGCGCTCGGGGTCGTCGGGCAGCAACGTCGGATCGCAAACAAGTCCTTTGGGCACATCGACGGCGTATCGCGTGGGCGCGCCTTTACACAACAGCAGACTGCTGGGCGCAAGCGGCGACGCGTCGCAACCGGTGTAGACGACAAACACCGGCAAGTCGTGGAACTGCGCCGCATATTTGACAAGGTCGATGACCGATCCCCCGCCCACGGCGACGATAGCGCGTGTCTGTTCTGGGATTTCGACGCGCTCGGCCTCGTAGATCGATGCGTCGGCGTCGAGTGCGCATTCGCAGCACAACAGGCCGCTCCGCATACACGCGCGCCGCGCCGCGACAAATACACTTTCGGCGTTGCGGTCGTATGCGATCGTCACCGTAGCGCCCGACGGCGCGACGTCGGTCATCAGTTCGGGCAGCTTGGCCACGGCGCCCGCGCCGAACGCGACGCGCGCCGTCTGCTCGTGGCTGCCGCAGCAAGGGCAATCGTAAGCGCCGTATATGCGCCCGATCCCGACGGTATTCAGTTGTCCGATATCCATGATCACACCCTATATATATTCGCTGTTCGGGACAATCATAGCATATCGGGGAGGTCGTATTTTGTCTATTTTTGCGGCTATTCGGCGCGTAAAGTCAATCGGTCGTACACTTTCAAAAATTCGTCCATATCGGCGTCGGTGCCGACCGTGACGCGCAGGAAGTTTTTGAGCTTCGGCTTGTCGAAATGCCGCACCAAAATGCCCGCGTCCTTAAACGCCAGATACAGTTCGCGGCTGCCTTCCATGAAAATAAAATTGGTCTGCGATCGCGTATGGAACACGCCGCGCGCGTCGAGCGCCTTTTCGATGCGCTCGCGCGTACTCTTGACCAGCCGCACCGTCATATCGCGGTAGCTTGCGTCGCCGACCGCCGCCGCGCAAACGGCCTCGCACACCCGATCGACCGGGTACGAATTGAAACTGTCCTTGATCGCCGTCATCGCGCGGATCACTTCGGGGCGCGCCACCATATAGCCGCAACGAACGCCGGCCAAAGAATAGCTTTTCGACAGCGTTTTGACGACGGCGATATTGTCGTATCGGTCGAGTAAGCGCACCGCGCTCGGCACATCGGCAAAATCGATATAGGCCTCATCGACCAAAACGATGCGTTTCGAACGCTCGCAAAGCGCGGCAATGTCGTCGAGACTCGAGGCGAGCGCCGTCGGCGCGTTGGGGTTGGCGATCACCGCGCCGCCCTCATCGGAGAACGCCGAAAAGTCGACCGAAAAGTCGTCCCGCAGCGCTACGGTACGAAACGGGACGCCGAACAGCTTGCAATACACCGGATAAAAGCTGTACGTGATTTCGGGGAACTGTACCGGCTCTTTGTCATACAAAGCGGCGAACGCGAACGCCAACACTTCGTCCGACCCGTTGCCGACGAACACGCAGTCCTCGCGCACGCCCTCGTATGCGGCGATCGCCTTGACAGCCGCGGCCGCCGTGACGGACGGATACAGCCGCAGACGTTCGGACACGAACGACTTAAAAACCGCCTCGACCTGCGGCGACGGCGGGTACGGGTTCTCGTTGGTATTCAACTTGATAAAGCCGTCGGCCTGTTCCCCGGCCGTGTACGGCTCGATCTCCTCGACTCTTGCCGAAACGCGTATCATATGCACTCCTTATGTCCTTTCCGAAACGCCTGATTCGGAAAGCAAAGAAACGCGCAAACATGGTATGCGCGTTTCCGATTCTACGGCTAATAAAGTTTTTCCTCAATCTTTATACAGGTCGTCGAAACGCTTGGTATAGCGGACGATGACACGCTCCGATTCGGGAACGTCGTCGGCCGACAGCTTGTCGTAGTAGGCGATGCGCGTCTGCTGCCACTCGGTAAACCGCGTATTCTGCAAAGACGTTTCCTGCATTTCTTTGATGATGTCGAAATACGTTTTGGACGAACCGGGCGTTTCGGTGTCGCGTATATTGACGAAACCGGTTTTGGTCTTGCTCGCAAAATACATGACGTGTACGCCGTAATCGGTGATGACCATTTCATCGAGTACCGAACCGACTTCCAAAGTCTCGTACATCTTGCGCGCGCCGGCGGCGAACTCCGCCATATACGTGTCGGTTTCCCCGTCGGCCAGTTTGTACGGCAACGAGTAGCCTTTTGCGTTGTTGAAGATGCCCGGGTCGGTGTTGAACTTGAAGATAAATTCCTCGAACTTCTGTTCGGCCAAGTACGCCATGGCGGGATTGCCCTCGTAGCGTTTCATCGAGCCAACGATCTCGTTGAAAATCTCTTCGGCGGTGTACTCGCGCGACTTGTCGTCCTCGCCGTCCTTGTGCGCGTAGGCGACAATGCCGTTGACCAACTGCTTGCGGTACGCCTCGATCTCTTCTTTCGAGTGCGTCTTGTCCTCTTTGTACGCTTTGAGCGCCGCCGTCTGCGCATCGGAGAACGGGATCAGCACATGCTTGACGTAAAAATAGTTGGAATCGGGGTGATACAAAATCGGGGTGGTCGACGAAGTGGACGTGATCGCCGTCTTGTACGCCGAATAATCGCCGTCGTAGCTCGTTTTTTGTTCGGCTTTGAGCGACTCGAATTTGTCGAGAACGGCAGCATCGGACACGGTCGCCGACTCGGTCAAAAACTCTTGCAAAAGCGTCAACTTCAAGTTGTTGCGCACCGTGGTGCCAAGCAACCAATCGACGACTTTCGTTTCGCCCAAATACGGGTACACGTAGGCCATGCCCTTGGTATTGATAATATTGTCCATTTCCTTAAATTCGGCATCGAACTCTTTTTTCTGTTCGTCCGTCACTCGGAAATCGGATTCTACGTTGTCCTTCAGCAGCTGAATAAAGCGCGCCATCGCTTGGTTGTCGAGCGAGATCTTGTCGACGTCGCCGTACAGACCGGGGTAGCGGTCGACGGACGGCTCCCACTTTTCGGTGTCGCGCACGTCCTCCGGCTCTTCCCCGCCGGGTACCGGATAGGTCGTCGACGCATCGTCCTCTTCTTCCGCCGCGCTGTCCTGCGTCTCCTCGCCGCGCTCTTCGCGGATGTCGTTGCGCAATGTGTCGAGCTGCGTGTCGATCGAGTTGTACACCGTCTTGCGAACGAGGTTGTCCTCGGTCATGCCCCAAATAATTTCGCGGAACGCAATGCTGTACTCGGCCTCGGTCAGCACCAGTTTTTGCAAGATCAACTGCTCGTACAGGCGCTCGACGCCCTGCTGCACCGTCATGCCGCTGTTGTTTTGCAACAGAGACGACAACTGCGAGTTGGCCAGCGAAATCAGCTCCGACTTATAAATGACCTGCTTTTCGGGCGTAAATGTAATTTGATCGTCGAACATCGGATTGCCGTCGGCATCCAACATCGGCGTGCCGTCGTCGTTCTTTTTCGGCACGTTGTTGCGCGTCTCGGTGATCGGACGGATCTCCGCGATGACCTGCTGATAATCGGCCTCGTAGTTATGCTCGAAAAGTACGCACCCGGTCATGCCGAATGCGAACACGATACTCAGTAAAATACAAACGATTTTTTTACGCATAGTACTCCCTACTATTCCCGAAATCGGGCAAAACCCGATCCTGAAAGTATATTGACCTTTCTATTATACAGGATAATTGCCGAAAAAGCAATTATTTAAACAGGCTTTTTGGCCGCTAAAAGCAAAAATTTGAGCATGGCGGGTACTTCGCCGAACACGATGCGCGGCTTGCCGGTCATATCGATGCGCGCGTCGGGCGTTTTTTCGAGCTGCTCGGCCACCTGCGGCCGCACGTCCTGCGCCTTCTGGAACACGATCGCCCCCAAACGCCGTTTGACCGTCACCGCCTCCGCGCCGAGGTCGGCCGCCAAATTCTTGATCAGCGCCACCGTCACCAGATTTTCCGCCGGCGCGGGCACGGCGCCGTAAATGTCTTTCAGTTCGGCCAGCACTTCGGCGCGCGCCGCCGTCGAATCGGTCTCGGCAATGCGCGCGTAGGCCGAAAACCGTTGGCTTGCGTCGGCGATGTAATCCTCCGGCAAGAACGCGCGGTAATCGGTGTCTACGCGCACTTCTTCGCGGTCGCGCCCGGCCGATCCCGCCAGCTCCTTGACGGCGCGGGACAGCAGTTTACAGTACATGTCGTAGCCGACTTTTTCCATATGCCCGTGCTGCTCGCGCCCCAAAATGTTGCCCGCGCCGCGGATCTCCAAATCGGCCATGGCGATCTTAAACCCGCTGCCCAGTTCGGTGTACTGCGTGATCGCCTCCAAACGCTTGTACGCCGAATCGGTCAGCGGCTTGCCGGCCGTAAAGGTAAAGTAGACGTAGGCTAGGCGGTCGCTGCGCCCCACGCGGCCGCGCAACTGGTACAGCTGACTAAGCCCCAGACGGTCGGCGTCGACGACGATCATCGTGTTGGCATTGGGCAGATCGATGCCGTTCTCGATGATCGTCGACGCGACCAAAACGTCGCTTTCGCCTGCGGTGAACGCGTCGATCGTGCGGGCGAGCGTCGCCTCGTCCATCTGCCCGTGTGCGACCGCGACCGTATGTCCCGGCAGCAGACGGCCGACGCTTGCGGCAAAACTCCGAATGCTCTCTACGCGGTTGTAGACGATAAACACCTGCCCGCCGCGGCTCAGTTCCCGCTCGACGGCGTCGACAATCAGCGTGTCGGTAAGCTCTGCGACGAACGTTTGCACCGGCAGACGGCCGACGGGCGGCGTATCGAGTACGCTGATGTCGCGGATGCCTGTCATCGCCATGTGCAATGTGCGCGGAATGGGTGTCGCCGACAGCGACAGTACATTGACGTTTTTGCGCACCGTTTTGAGCTTTTCTTTATCCGCTACCCCGAAACGCTGTTCTTCGTCGAGGATCAGCATTTCCAGGCTTTTAAAATGCACGTCGGCGCTCAACACCCGATGCGTGCCGCACACGATGTCGGCCGTGCCGTCGGCGATCGCCGTCAAAGCCGCTTTGGTTTCGGCCGGGGTGTTGAATCGGTTGAGTGCAACCGCCTTGACCCCGAACGGCTCGAGACGGGCGGCCGCCGTGCGGAAATGCTGCCGCGAAAGAATGGTCGTCGGCGAGACGAACGCCACCTGCCCGCCGCCCATAATGACCTTAAACGCCAGCCGCAGCGCCACTTCGGTTTTGCCGTAGCCGACATCGCCGCACAGCAACCGATCCATGATCTTGCCGTCGGTCAAGTCCTTCAGCCCCGCCGTCACGGCGTCCAACTGGTCGGGCGTCTCGTCGTGCGGGAACGCGTCGGCAAACGCGACGTCCAACGTGTCGTCGTCGGTGTATTTCTTGCCGCGCGCCATTTCGCGTTCGGCGTACAGTTTGGCGAGATCGATCGCCATGCCGCGCACCGAATGCAATACGCGTTCCTTGACCTTGGAAAATTCCGCCCCGCCCAACTTGTTGAGCTTCGGCTCGGCCTCGCCCGAAACGTATTTCGACAGCGAATCGAGGTTTTCGGCCGGCAGATACAACTGCCCGTCGCGGTAGCGCACGACGACGTAATCGCGCTCGCCGCCGCCCATTTCCATGCGCTTGATCCCCTCGCAAAGTCCGATGCCGTGCGTCTCGTGTACGACGTAATCGCCCGGCTGCGGTTGCACGAACGCATTGCGCTTGCTGCGCCTGAGCGCCTTTTTGGCGCGCTTGACCGTCAAATCGTATGTACCGATGATGACGGCGTTATATTCGTGCAAAATGGCGCCGTGCGGCAGAAAATCGTCGGCAACCACCACGTCGCCGCCGTAAGTCTCCGAAAAACTTTCGTAGTTGGCGCGTAAAAATTCTTCGACCGACTTGCGCGTCTCCGCGCTGCCGCAGCACAAAAACACGCGGTAACGCTCCCGCCAGGCGCGAATGTCCGTAAGCAACAACCGAAAGTCGCGCGCATACGACGGCATTGCCGTGCCGACGAACGAAACGACCGCCGTCGGCGTGAACAGGCGGTTTTGACCGGTCACGGCATGGAACGCCAGTTTTTGCGCCGCAGTAGCGACCGCAGTTTCGGGCGGCAACATCTGTTTGAGGCTGAACGGGAACGTTTCGCCGCGCTCGAGCAGTGTGGCAAAGCGCGCGCAGTGTTCTTGATAGACCGCCGCCATGGTGTCGTAAATCAGTTTGGCGTCGTCGAATACGACAGGCCGATCGCCGAGCAGATCGAGTAGCGAAACGTGCGCGCAAAGCGGCGCGGCAAAATCGAGGTTGCCGCCGTTCTCGAGCGCCTCGACCGCCTCGCCGCACAGCTGTTCGTATCGCGCCGCATAGTCCGGCTCGAGTTTGGGACGCTGCCGCACGCCGCCGAAAACGGCTTGCCGCTCGTCGTCGGTCGCAAAGGTCGTCGCAAACGGCCGGATCCGATAGCCGTCGGTCTCTTCCTGCCGTCGGTTGTCCTCGCCGATAAAGTGCAACGTCTCCAACGTATCGCCGAAAAATTCGGCGCGCACCGGTCGGTTGCCCGCGCCCCACACGTCGACGATGTCGCCGCGGATCGCATACGTGCCGCAGGCCGTCACTTCGGACACGCGCCGATAGCCGGCCGCCGTCAAGCGTTTTCCCAGCCCGTCCAGCTCGTACTCGCCCCCTACCGTCAGCGTAACCGCATGTTCGGCAAGTCGCGCGGCCGTCGGGTACAGTTGCAACAATGCCGCCGCCGTCGTCACAACGACGTTCGCGTCCCCGCAAGCCGCGTCGAACAGCGCGGCAAAACGGTCGCCGTCGGACGAGTCGGACGAAAGCCGCTTATAGAGCAGCACATCGAAACGCGGCGGAAGCAATACGGTGCGCGGGCAGACCGCCGCAAAAAAGTCGTAGGCCTCGCGGGCAAGCGAGATGTCGCTGACAACGTACACGAATCGCTTTTGCAGTGCGGCGACTGCCATGCGCGCATAAAACGGCAGTCCAAAAGCCGAGACGTCTTTGCCGTCCCGGATATTTGCGGCCAGATCGGCGGCCGCCCCGTTTTCGGTTGTTAAAATTCGATCGAGAGAGAGCATAATACTTGTATGGCCATTGCGAGGACTTTTTTACTGTCATTAGAGCCAAAGTCAAATGTCCGAAGGGAACGGGCACGCGCACATTTTGTCACCCCGACCGTAGCCGAGAGTCTAGCGAAGCGAATCGACATGCGCCTTCGGCCGGATTTCTCGACTTCGCTCGAAATGACAAAAGATCTTTATTGCTTTTCTCTAAAGACGACTTTGTCTCTATTGCGACCGCGGCAATCTCCTACCCGTCGCCTTTTAACAGCTTTTCCACCTCGTCGACGGCGTGTTCGATCGCATCGTGAAACAACTGCCGATCGGCGCGCGGGATCTCGCTTAACACGAAATCGGCCAACCCCATATATTCGGGCGGCCGTCCGACCCCGATGCGCACGCGCGGAAAGCCTTCGGTGCCGATGGTGGCGATGATGTTGCGCATTCCGTTGTGCGTGCCGCCGCTCCCCGACTGCCGCACGCGCACCGTGCCGCGCTCGATGTCGATGTCGTCGAACAAGACCACCATATCGGCGGGCGCGCAGTCGTATTTTTTGAGCAGCTGTTTGACCGCCACGCCCGACAGGTTCATATAGGTCAGCGGCCGCGCGATGACAAGACGATCGCCTCCGTAATTCGTGACGGCGATCTCGGCGTCGCACTCGCGTTTTTTGAACTTCAGCCCCAGCCGGTCGGCCAAACATTCGGCCGCCAAAAAGCCCAAATTATGATAGGTGTATGCGTAGCGGTCGCCGTAGTTCCCGAGGCCTACGACTAACTTCATTTGCCTTGATTTTCGACAAACTCGTTGAGCTTTTTGAGCATCTCGTCGAGGTCGGCGCCGTGCGCTTCGGCCGCTTGCTCGACGGTCTCCCCGCGCGAGATCGGGCAGCCCAAACAGTGCATACCGAATTCGAAAAACACCGGCCCGATGTCGGGCGCGACTTGCAACACTTCGTAAATGGTCATATCCTTGGTGATCATATATGATACCTCCTGTTATTACCTATAGTATATACCATGATCGGGAAAAAGTCAAACAAAGCGATCGCTTCGTTGCGGTTACGCCGCGCTTTTGACGACGCATATCAAAAGCTACTCTAAAATTTTTTATTGACAGCCGCGGCGCGCCGTGCTACAATATACATAGCGTATATTCGTATATGTGGGAGGAATTTATATGAAGCTCAAGAAAGGCGCGTTTATCACCATGTTCTGCTTTGCCGCTGCGTGTGCCGTACTCGCAACGTTGCTTTCGTTCCCCGGCGTACTGTTCGACAAGTCGCCCGTGCGGATCGCGCAGCCCTTTTCGATCACAGAAGCGGCCGACGAGACGAACACATATATTTGGCACGGCGCGATCAAGAACGAGTCCGACTCGACCGTTAAGGTACACGATTTGATCGTCGAAGTACGTGCCGACGGTCAAACGCTGACCGTAGAGGGTTGGTTCGTAAAAAGCGGCTCCGTCGTCTTGCAACCGGGCGAAGAATACAGTTTAGAGGGACTGCGCACGCATATCGACGGCGACCCCGAATCGGTTAAAGGCGTGTCGGCCGACGTAAGCAAAGTCGGCACGGTATACCGCAATACTTACCGCATGTTCGGCTTTTCGTTCCAACCGTCCGCCGGCGCGATCGTAGTCTACCTGCTGGCCGCTTTCTTTGCGTTTTGCGGCGTGCTGTTCTTAAAAGGCGCGTTCACGCAAGTCAAACGCCACCGCGAAATGTGCGCGTTCGCCCAAACGAAGGAAGGCGCGACTTTCTTGAACGGCTATGCCGGCCAGCAAGGCAGTGTCGGCAAGGCCGTCGGCAAATCGATCCTGTCGGTCTTGGGCGGCGCGCTGTCGGCAATCTTTTTGGGCGTCGGATTCTATAAGATCCATTCGGCCCACGGATATACCAAAAAGGAATTTATCGTTACCAAAGACACTTTGTACATATGCGCGCCGAAAATCCGACCCGATTGGAACGCCATGCAGCCGATCCCCGCGCACGAGTTCGCCGCTTGCACCGTCTCGACGGAGAAAAAGCACGTCCTGTTGACCGACAGCCGCATGGCGCTGATGTTCCGCGCAAGCGAGAACGATCTTGACGCAAAAGGCATCGCCGACGTACTCAATCGCTTGATCGCGTCCGCGCAGCCGCAACCGTTCCCCGAAACCGAAAACGGCGACGGAAATGTTGCGACGGAAGAAAAAGCGGACAACGAATAGCCTTCCGTTACGAATCGAAATCGAAAAAACCGCGACATAAGGGTGTCTGTTGTAGGGATTTCCTTGTGGGCAAAGAAATAGCGCACTATCTTCGCTTACGAAGTATAGTGCGCTTACTTTATAAAAGATTATAAAGATAAATTGCTGTTGATCGTACAATCATTTCATAGCGAATAATGCCCAATCATCGATTTAACTTTTGCCCGCATTCCGAACAAAAGTTTGCGCCTACGACAATCGGCTTTCCGCACTTAGAGCAAACTTGAGGAATGGGATTGCCGCATTCGGGGCAGAATTTGCTGCCGGATGGAATCGGTTTTCGGCATACGGAGCAAATATCCGAAGGCGACACGGCATTTGCCGAAATCACTTCTTTGCCAAGCACACTACCGACGCCAACGCCTAAAATCGCCCCCGCAGTCCCGTTTCCCGCCGCCGCTTTTAAGGCGTCTGCCTGCGCTATTTTAGCATATACGTCCACGTTGTTTCGCATAAGCCCAAGTCTTGCGTTTTCGTCTACGGCTTTTTCCAACTCGGGCGGAACGGAAAGATTCTCTATGTCGAATGCGGTCAGCGTGATGCCGAGTTCGCCGCAACGTGCCGCAACGGATTTTTTCACCTCTTCGCTCAATTCGGCATATTTGGACGTCATATCCGAAAGGCTTACGTTACAAGTCGCAAATGCAGACGAAATGCTTCCGACAAGCAAAGTCCGTAATGTTTGATTCAACTTGTTCGTCTCGTAGCGCCCCGCCATACCCGCAACCGACGTAAGAAACAATGCGGGATCTGTAATTTTGAACGAATATGCTCCGTTCCCTCTAAGTCTTATAATGCCGCATTCTGTTTGTACGGGAACGGGATTCGCCGTCCCCCACCGTATTCCCGTAATCTCCTTTACGTTAACAAAATAAATTTCGGATTTGAACGGTGTTTCGAATCCGTATTTCCAAGCAAGCAGTTTACTGACAATAGGCAAACTGTCGGTGTTGAGTTTATACGTTCCCGCACCGAAGACATCCGCCGTTTTGCCTTTGTCGCAAAAGACGGCTACCTGACTTTCGCGCACGGTAAGCGAAGATCCTTTTTTGATTACGTTGTCTTTCATGTCGAACTTTTGCGCCAACGTTTCATCGTCGAATGCGTGCAGTTCTATTATTTTAAGCATTCCCATATCCGTATCTCCTTTTATTCGTTAAACTCCATTGTTTTTGTTGCATGTTCGAAAATCGGCGCCCAATACCATCTGTCTTTACCGAGACAGTTCCAACTGCCGATACCTTGTTTCCCGTCCATCGAGAAGAAAAACATAGCGTTATAGACGGGCTGATCAATGGCAACGGAAATGAAATCGACAAAGAAAATATTACCGCTTGACGCGATGATTTTCGCTTCCCCGAATTTGGCCGAAGGGAGCGAGTTTTTTAACATGGCGAGCATTTGCTTTCCGAAAGCCGCAACGTCTTCTCTATTGAGCGGACCGCCGAAATTCACGTTCAGATTGACCGTTGTGTCGGGCGTAGTATATATGTAACGCGGCGCATTTACGGGATACTTGATACGGCGCAATTCGTCCGGCATCACTTCGAAACTTTCGGGCATTACGGCGGTGATTTTTCCGTCCGCTATACGCGCCCGTACGAACTTTACATCGGGTAGTTCGCATCCCTGCGGCATATCCGCGCGAATGGTTTCATAGTTTATGCCTCCCACGCTACAGTCGAGCGCGTTACCTTTTAAGATGAAGGTCGTCCCGCACGCCGAGCAGTACGCGGTCTTTCCGTTGCCGTCAAGCACAATGGGGCTACCGCATTGCGTGCATATAAGAGCTTCGAGACCGTTTGCGCGCCGGATTTCTATTGCGTCGGTTTTTCCGCGAATATTGCCGCAAGACAAGCACACTCCGTTTTCATCGAGCGCTCCGCCGCAATCGAGACAAATATTGCCTTCCAGCCGCTCGCCGACCGAAATTTTAATTTTGATTTCCGCATCGGAAAGTATATCGACGGAATCGCTCTTTGCTTTGACCATCGGCTTTGCATTACCGCGATTGTATTTGCGCTCTCCTTTCACATAAATTTCGCCCTGTGGGATATTGTTTTTTTTCGCAATACTCTCAAACGCTTCAATTAAATTATCGGTCAATCTGTTGAAATATCCGTCGATATCTCGGCCGCGCACAAATGCGCAGTAAACGATTTCCTTGTCTGTCTGATAACCGTTGGGCTGCTCTAAACGCACGGTAACAAAGTAAGCGTTTTTGTAATCGATGACATCCGAGTATCCCGCAGGAACAACGTCCACGCTGAATGCGGAATATTTGTACTTAAGTTGCGATACCCACATTTTCAGCTTATTAAACAAAACCAAGTCATCGGTCTCGTCAATCAGTTTTGCGCGTTTGGCATAATTTTTCAACATTCGGTGCGCTTTTGCAAAGCCGTATTGCTCCGTGATTGCATAGCAATAATAGGCTTTTTTCTCGTCATAATACGGACTCTTTTTATCGTCGTAAAGAAAACAACCGACAAGCGCGCAATCGCAGTTTATGTTATCCAACGCATTGTCAAGATACTTCAAATCATTGCCCGTAATCGAATTATTCCGCAAACGACATAATACATAATGCGCACAGGCGTTATCGTCGCCGTTCAGCAAAAGTTTCATCAGTTCTTCTTCCGACGCCTTAAAGTAATCCGTCGAAGACTTGCAATAAACTTCTCTATCGCGCTCCGTGTCGTATTTTATCGCTTTCAGATATTTTTCGGTAACTTTTTTTGCAAAAGCCATCGCCTTTTTATTTTGCTTTTCATTCATTCGCTTATATCTCTTATTTCCATTAATCATTGCGGATGCAACCGTATTTTCGGTGCATAGGCTACTGTACAGATTATAACACTTTTTTTATCGCATTGCAAGAATTATACGAACAAAAACGAATACTCTTACCGTTCTGCACGATAAGCAAAAAACATTATTCGTCCAATCTTAAAATTTGTCCTTTGCAACTTGCAAATTCGCTGTTTATGGGTAATCGTTTCCGATGATTTTATGGTATAATTAAAATATCGACATTAAGGAGCAACATCAATGGATATGCAAAAAATCGGCTCGTTTTTAGCTGCGTTGCGAAAAGAAAGAAATCTGACGCAGGATGAACTCGGTGCGCAAATCGGAGTAACGAATAAAACTATATCGCGCTGGGAAACCGGCAGCTATCTACCGCCCGTCGAAATGCTGCAAACTCTTGGCGACACTTTCGGCGTAAGCATAAACGAAATATTGAACGGCGAACGGATAAGCGACGGAAACTATAAAGATATTTCGGAACAAAATCTCAAATCCGCGCTGACAAAAAGCGATTCGGTAATAGCGAAACACAGAAAAATTATGAACTGGGTTATCGCTGTCGTTGTGGCTGCGTTATACGTAACGATTAGTCTTATAACTTTGAAATGGCAATATACCTGGATGATCTGGGCGGTTTATTGTGCGTATCGAACAGTCGAGAGTATA
>JAAVYI010000004.1 GCA_022791055.1 Clostridia bacterium
GCAACGACGACCAGCTTGCAGCATAGCTGCTGCGCCGCTTTAGCTAAAAAATGTCCCCCCGGACATTTTTTACGGCACACGGTGCCGCCGCGTCGCGCCCTACGGGAAGCGATAATGTCCGAAAGTTGTACGAGGTTGCGGCAATTCGGCTAATAACATTGTACACTCTTTTTCCTTTCCCGTTACGACAAATCGTCTTGACATATAAAGAGGATTCCAAAGACTTAGTCTTTGGCAGTTGCGAGGGACCTTATAAGAGGGGGAACACAGTCTGAAGTGTTCCCCCTCTTATACGGCTTTTCGCTTACCTTTTGCCGCCAAAAGGTAAGATTATCTTTTATAGACTTTCCCAAAGGCTAAAGATATGTTCCTTTTGAATCGCAAAAGTCCTTAAGAAAGCTCCGCGTACTGCTCGTACGCCTGTTTCATGAACGTTTCGGCCTCGTCCCGCATTCGGTCGGCGGCCGGCTTGACGCCGAGACTTACGTCGGGTCGTATCGGCTGCCCGATGACGACGGTGATCGGCGCATGTAAGTGCAACAACTTACGCAGACGGCCGGGCTTACGGTAGGCGTAGAAGATCGGCACGACGGGCGCATCGAACTTTAATGCGTACAGAAACGCGCCTTGCTTTAACGGACGCGGCGGCGGGTAGTTGCCCCACATGCTTTGTTCGGCATAGAAATGCACAAAGCCCTTTTTCGCAACTTTTTCGAGCGCCTTGTTGAAATTGCGCATGGCCGCAAGATCGGAGCCGAACGGCATGACGCCCGCCGCTTTCATGATCGGGCGCACCGGGCCGCGGCCGACGTTGCCGGGGGCGGCGGTGATCTTCAAGCGACGGAATGCGGCCACCCGTTTGATCAGCAGCGGATCGAGATATGCGATATGATTGGATACGGTGACAGCCCGCTTCACCCCGCGCAGGTTCTTGCGGCCGACGACGCGGATCCCGAACCACACCTGCCCCAAAACAAAGCCGAAAAAAATCAGCACGAACTGAATGAAAACTTTGAATAGCCAAAAGAACGGATTGCGCGGCAGATATGTATATTTGGCGGTGATCGGCGGCGGGTCGCGGTCTAAAGGCGTAATGGCGACATGCGACAAACCGCGCGCGGCCAGTCCGTCGGCCAAGCGCCTGTAAATGTCGGGCGTCATCTTGCCGCGCGCTTGCACCTCGGCGAGCGCCGTTTCCCCTAAATCCGCGGGGATCTCGCCCAAAGCCACGCCCTCGCGGATCATGTTTACATAGGCTTTTGTTCGCATGGTTTGTCGGCCACACCCGCGATGATGTCGGCGATGCGGTCGCTGCCGTTGCCTTCCGACAGCAGCGTGTCGATGTTCTTGCGGTACTCGTCTAACAGCGACGGGTCGCGCGCATAGCTTTCGACCAGTTTTTTTGCCTTACCCGCGCGGAACGCGCCCACGCCGCAGTGTAGGTGCTTGACGAACAGCTTATAATTGGCTTCCTCGATGATATGCGGACAATAATTGACCATCAGCGGCGTGCGCATGTAAATGCTGTCGAGTAGTCCGTTCGCCCCGCCCTTGGTGATGAACACGTCGGCCGCGCGATACAGCTCGTATGCCGTATCGAGATAGCCGTACACTTTGAGCGTAATGTTGGGCTTGGTGCGGGTCTCCAACTTTTTGAACTTCTCGTACTGCTCGGTATTGTAGCCGGCGAGAAGCAACAGAGTCAGCCGCTCTTTGGACTTCATCAGCTTTTTGACATACTTTTTGGCTTTCCCCATCATATACGCCCCGTCGGCCAAAGCGACGGTAAACGTATCGGCCGGCAAGCCGTACTTTTCGCGGCATTCTTCTTTTGTGAGCGGACAGTCGGCCACTTCACTGCGGACGGACGGCGGAATGCGAATGACCTGCTCGCGCTTAAAGCCGCGCTTTAAGGCCAAGCGTTCGGCCAGTTCGGACATGACGACAAAATAGCCGTCGCGCGTTTCCCAAAACGACGGAAAAATATTGTCGGGGACATAGGTGACGACCTGGCAGTCGGGGGCGTAACGCCGCTTATACTCGACGGCGCACAGCGAAATATAGTAGTGTGTGCTGACAATGACGTCGGGCTTGCGTTTTTTGAGCGCCTCCATCATGGCCGCGAACGACTTTTTGCAAAGATAGACGTGTACCCAGCGCATCAGGCTTTGGCGGCCGAACAGCGAGATAAACGGGAAAATGAACTTACCGAAAAATTCGCACTTATTGGTGTTGAGTACGTTGCTGTTTAAAAAATCCTCTACCTTGATGAGACGCTCGTTTCCGTCCTCCGACATGATATAGGATTTTACGACGTCGTATTTTTCGCCGTACTTTTCGACCATGCGGTCGTATATCGATTGCCCGGACATAATATGTCCCTGCCCGGATTTGATAAAGGTTACCAGTACTGTCGGTTTCAAAAAATCTTCCTCCGTCCTCATATCGCGCAAAAAACATTCGCGCGTGGAGGATAGCTGTTTTTGCATATGGTGCTACAATTTTACCATGATACGCCGTAAAGGTCAATCGAATTGCCTACCATTTCGGAATTTAAGCGCCTTTCACTTTTGTAATAGGCGTTAGCTATCCGATCGGTCAGTCGCCTTCTACCGTGCGCAACACGCGAATATGCCCGGCCGCCAGTTGAAAATAACCTTGCGTTTCATGGCTTGCACGCACCGCCTGTCCTGCGACGATCGCCCACTGTTCGATGTGCCGCGGCGCAGACGTCACCGTCTTTTTGAGCATATCGCGGCCGTGCGCGTCGAGTAGCAGTCCCTCGCCCGCCGTCGTCCGCACATAGGCACAGATCCCCAAATCGATATAGTCGTCGATCCCGCCGAACAGGATCTTGCCCTTATAGTCGGTCATCGACCAAGTCTCGCCGTCGACGCTGACCATTAAATAGCCGTTGTAGACTTCCAGTTTTCGATAAGACGGCCGCACCGTGAACTTGCCGTCGGTCGACACAAAGCCGTGCAAGCCGGTCACGCTGTCGCTTACCACCGTGCCGAACGGCGTTACGGTCAACTCCGGCATACCGGCAGTGTAAAAATAGTATTCGGCCATGGTGTCGGATTTGATCACCGTCAATTTATTCGGCTCGGTACGGAACGCAAAACGGCCGTCTTGCGTAATCGCGTCGATCGGCGTATCTTTCAGCCAGGCGCCGTCATCGTCATAAGCGACCAGCTTGCCGCCGACGACCTTGACGGACTGTCCGTCGGTAATACTGCGCGTATCGGTCTGTTTACCGTTTGCGTCGAACGCCGTCACTTGATCGGCCTCGCGGCTGATGTACACGACGTTGCCGTTTGCGTCGATCGCTGCGCCGGATGATTCCGCACACTCGAACGGCTTGCCGTCGAGCGGCGCGATATAATGCTTGCCGTCTTTTCGAAAGCGCACGGCGAAAGCGCCGTAGACCGGCTCGACGTACATTTCGTATTCCCGCAACTTCTTGCCGTCTAAGGTATACACCGCCTTGTCGCGGATACAGCACAGCCCGTTCGGCGTCTCGAACACCAGTCCCATGTCGACGAGCGCGCCGTCGCGCAAACGCTTGTAGGTTTTCTCATTTTCTTGCAAAAAGACGAAGGTCGCGCCGAACGTCGCGTCGTCGCGCTTTTCGACGTGCGTCATTTCCACGAGGTTTTCGTCTTTCAACCCGGTCGCAACGGCAACGCCCGCGCCGTTGTACAGCGCAATGCCGTCGCTGCGGCGCACGGTCAGCGCCGGCTCGCCCATATGGACGGCCTCGACGGTGTAGCGGTCGGCCAGTTCGACGATCTGCCGCCGCTTGAGCGAATATACGCCGTCATCGGTCAACAACAGTCCCGGCACGCCGGTCGGGGCAACGGTTTCAAACGTCACGCTGCCGCCCTGCCAACAGATCTTGATCCCGTCGGCAGAACGCACCGCGCACATGTCGGGCAACAGCGCCGCATACAAGGCGTAGTCCTCGACCGCCGTTTCGCCGTCCGTCGGCGTATAGGCGAACGCGCCCGCGCGAATCGTGTCGCCGTCGAGCAGGACGGCATAATCGCCTTTGGCGTACAGACACACATCGCCCGCCTTGACCTTGCCCAAAACTTTGCCGTCTGTATTTAAGAATCCGCGGCCGCCGCGCGTGTCGCGGTAAAAAATATGCGAGAATTTGTTTTCGTCGTCGAACACCGGTTCGATATAGGCGTAGCGATCGCTCAGCGTGCCGCCCTCGCGCGCCAGTACGTAATGCCCGTCGAGTACGGCGACATACGCGCCGTCGACCATCGTATCGGATACATAGGTATACTCGGCCGCGTACAGTTCGGCGTTCTTTTTCCCCGACAGCACCGCCAGCACGACGGCGGTGACGATCAGCCCCATCGTGACGATAAATACGGCTATGCCGATTATGATTTTCGTGCGCTTTTTCATCATATCGATATTATACTCTACTTTTGTCCATTCGTCAAGTCGCGGCGCGGTCTGTCCCGCGGTTTTCATACTCTACACACAATAAGTACAATCCATGCGCCGGTGCGGTGTCGCGCGCTGCGGTGCGGTCGCGGGCGGCCAAGATCGCGGCCACGCCGTCGGCGGAAAGTTGCCCGCGGCCTACGCGCAATAGTAGGCCGACCATGATGCGCACCATGTTGTATAAAAAGCCGTCGGCCGTCACCTTAAAATACAGCTCGTCGCCGCGCGCGAACACATCGGCCACATACACCGTGCGTTCGGTCGTCGTCGTGTCGGCATTCGCCGCGCACAGCGACGCAAAGTCTTGCCGCCCGACAAACCGCGCGGCCGCCCGTTGCATGGCGTCGACGTCGAGCGGCTCGACACGGAGCGCCCGACCGCTGTAGATCGCGCGTTCGACGTCGCCGACGTACATGCGGTACACATACGTTTTGCGCTTGGCCGAAAAACGCGCATGGAAATCGGGCGCAACTTGTTCTGCCGTCAATACGCGAATGTCGCGCGGCAAATAGCGATTGAGGCCGCCGACGAACGCCGACGCACCCCACGTCTTATCGGTATCGAAATGCACGACCTGCCCCAAGGCGTGTACGCCCGCATCGGTGCGGCCGCTCGCTACTACGCCGATCTTTTCACCGGTCAGTTTCTCGAGCGCCGTCTCCAGAGCGCCTTGCACGGTCGTTTGCCCCGGTTGCACCTGCCACCCCGCATACGCCGTCCCCACATAATCGATTGTCAAACATATGCGCATATGTGCACTCCCTATTTGTTTTCGGCCGATTGCGACGCGGCGCTACGTGACTCGCTTTCGCTCGCACTTGCTTGACCCGCGTCGGCCGAACGCTATACGGACTCGCCGCACGCGGCTCGTGAATTTAAAACGGCGTTCGCTTACGCTCTGCGCCTAGTCCAAATTGTCTTGCTCACCGCTCGCCAATTTTCAAGGGTCGCACTTTGCGGCACATGTCCGCAAAGTGTTCCATCCTTGATTGTCATTTTCACACCTATAGTTACCTTTGTTTACGGGAAACCGCTTGTACTTCTTTTCCGAATAACTACCATGCAACACGGGTCAAGGGGATCCCCCTTGTCGTTGCGGGGGTCCGGGGACACAGTCGAAAGTGTCACCGGCGCCTTTTGGTACTTTTCGGCGCACGAAAAGTACATCTTTTATAAAATCGCAAACGGCAACATGGCCACCCACCCGAACCAGTCGTAACGCAACAACAAAATGACGAAGAACACCGCCGCCATGAAGAGGAATGCGACGAGATCGCTTAGGCGGAACCGCAACACTTTCATGCGGGTGCGCCCTTTCGCGCCGCGGTAGCAACGCGAATCCATAGCGTCGGCCAACTCGTCGGCACGGCGGAAGGACGAGACGAACAGCGGAATGAGTACGGGAATGAGCGCTTTGGCGCGTTTGAACAGGTTGCCCGATTCGAAGTCGGCGCCGCGCGCTTTTTGCGCGTTGATGATCTTGTCGGTCTCCTCGATCAGCGTCGGGATCAGCCGCAGGGCGATACTCATGATGATCGCAAGCTCGTGGATCGGCAGTTTGATGAGTGCAAGCGGCTTTAACAGGCTTTCCAAACCGTCGGTCAACTCGACCGGCGTGGTGGTCAGCGTCAACAGCGCCGGTCCCATAACAAGCAGGATCAGGCGCAGGCTGAGTTTGGCCGCGCTGATCAAGCCCTGCCAGTACAGGTGAAAGATCCACCATTCGGCGATCAGGTCGCTCGCCTCCCCCTTGTAAAACAGGAAGGTCAGCACCATGGTAAACAGCACGAGGAAGATGACGGCGCGCACGCTTTTTAGTACCTTGCCGATCGGCACGCGCGAAAACAGGATCATCACAAGCAGTGTAAGCGCCATGATCCCGAAACCGGTGAACGTGCGAATAAAGAACAGCGCGACGATATAGAGAATGACGAGGATCAGCTTGTTGCGCGGGTCGAGACGGTGGACGGGCGACGAAACGGGATAGTACTGCCCGAAAGAAATATCACGCACGGCGCACCCCCTTTGCCGCGAGGATCTCGTCGATCAGTTCCTCTTCGGTCATGACATCGCGCCGCACCGGCAGACCGCCGTCGGCCAGTTTGTTGGCGAGCGCGGTCACCGTCGGCATTTCGAGGTGCGCTTGCTCCAATAGCTCGCGTTTGGAGAACAGCTCGCGCGGCTCGAACACGCCCAACAATTTGCCGCCCGACAGCACGGCCAAGCGGTTGCAGCAGCGTGCGATCTCGTCCATGTTGTGGCTGATCATGACAATGGTCGGACACGTCTGTTTGATCTTGCCGATCAGCTCCAAAATCTCGTGCTTACCGCGCGGATCGAGGCCGGCCGTCGGCTCGTCGAGTATGAGAATTTTCGGTTGCATGGCAATGACTCCGGCAATCGCCACGCGGCGCTTTTGCCCGCCCGACAGCTCGAACGGCGAGCGTTCGGCCACTGCGTCGGCGTCGAGGCCTACGGCGGTCAACGCCGCGTATGCGCTCGCGCGCGCCTCGTCCTCTTTCATGCCGACGTTCTTGCAACCGAACATGACGTCCTTTAGTACGGTTTCGTCGAACAGCTGATATTCGGGATATTGAAACACCATGCCGACGCGCTTACGTAGCCCCTTATAGTCGATCTTTTTAACGGACAGGTCGAACTCGTCGATGACTACCGTGCCGCTTGTGACGCGCGTCAAGGCGTTCAAATGGCCGATGAGCGTCGATTTGCCGCTGCCGGTGTGGCCGACGATGCCGAAAAAATCGCCGTCACGGATCTCGAACGAAACGCTGTCGAGCGCCTTTTTCTCGAACGGCGTTTTGGGCGAATAGATATAGGAAAGGTTTTCGATCTTTACCGGCATAGCGCACCTGCCAGCTGTTCGTCGGTGACGATGTCCTCGGGCAATTCGAGGCCGGCCGCGCGCAGTCGGTCGGCGACGGAGCAAGCGAGCGGCAACTCGAGACCGGCGTCTTTCAGTTCGGCCGCGCGGCGAAACACTTCCACCCCGCCGTCGGCCAAAACGCGGCCGCCGTTCATGACGATGATACGGTCGGCCAATGCGGCTTCTTCCATAAAGTGCGTGATCATGACGACCGTCATATTTTCCTGCCGATTTAAGCGCATGACGACGTCCATCACCTCTTTGCGCCCCTGCGGGTCGAGCATGGCCGTCGACTCGTCAAGCACCATGACGCGCGGCTTGATCGCCAACACGCCGGCGATCGCAATGCGCTGTTTTTGCCCGCCGCTCAGTCGAAACGGCGTGCCGCGCTTGTGTTCGGACATCCCGACGGCTTCGAGCGCGAAATCGACGCGCTGCCGAATTTCGGCCGGCGGCAGCCCCAAATTTTCCGGGCCGAACGCCACGTCGTCCTCGATAATGGTCGCGATCATCTGATTGTCGGGGTTTTGGAACACGACGCCGACCGACTTGCGAATGTCGAACAGATTTTTCTTGTCGGCCGTATCCATTCCTGCGACCTTGACGCGTCCCTTGCCGGGCAACAGCAAGCCGTTCATCAGGCGCGCGACCGTCGATTTGCCCGAGCCGTTATGCCCGACAAGCGCGACGAACGCGCCCTCTTCGATCGAAAAGGACACGCCGCCGAGTGCGCGGGTCTCGCCCTCGTAGCCTTCGTTATAGGTGTATTCAACGTCTTGAAATTCGATGATCGGCATGGTCTTATGCTCGTTCTCCTGTTTGCCCGAAAAAGCGGTATACGATAGTAGTATACCATTTCGGCGCGCAAAAGTAAATCAGTTTATCGGTTTGCAAAAAAATTTCACATAGCCGGCTGTACTTTTTAGCGATTTCTTGTCACTCACGCGCAAAAAATGTACGCAATGCCTTGCATTCGCCCATAAACTGTGCTATAATAAACATGAAAATTCGTTTACGGGACTACCATGGAGGACTTATGTCGAAGATCATAGCCGTCGCCAACCAAAAAGGCGGCGTGGGAAAAACCACCACCAGCGTCAACCTGTCGGGATATTTGGCCGCCATGGGCAAACGCGTATTGCTGATCGACATCGACCCGCAGGGCAACGCCTCGTCGGGTCTCGGCGTCGACAAACGCAAGCTGGAGTTTTCCTCCTACAGCGTGTTGGTCGGCGACGCCGAGGCGCGCGAGGCGATCCGCCCGACCGGCGTCGAGCGTCTGCATATCATTCCGTCGAACATCGACTTGGCCGGCGCCGAGGTCGAACTGGTCGGCATGAACAACCGCGAAAGCGTGCTGAAAGTCGCGCTTGCGCCGCTTAGAAATACTTACGACTATATGCTGATCGACTGCCCGCCCAGCTTGGGGCTGCTGACGGTCAACGCCTTGACCGCGGCCGACAGCGTACTCATTCCCATTCAGGGCGAGTATTTCGCGCTCGAAGGCCTGGGACAGCTGATGAACACGATCAAGCTCGCCAAAAAGCACCTCAACGCGCTACTGGAAGTCGAGGGCGTCGTTTTGACCATGTACGACGCACGCAGCAACCTGGTCAACAGCGTGGCCGACGAAATTTTGAAGTTCTTCGGCAAAAAGGTGTTCAACACCCGTATCCCCCGCAGCATTCGTTTGGCCGAAGCGCCCAGCTACGGAATGCCGATCATGCAGTACGAGCCGCGCTCGTCCGGGTCGCTGGCGTATAAAGCGCTGTGCGAGGAACTTTTGATGCGCAACCACGACACGTACACGCCGATCGAAAACGTCAGTGTCTTACGCAAACCGCTGTAAAGATGGACAGCCGCACGCCGCTGGGACGGCAAAAGCCCAAGCTGATGTATACGGGCGTGAGCGCCACCGAAAAAGGGTGGCTGAGCGAACCGCACCGGCATGAGTTTACCGAAGTATCTTTTCTCAAAGAAGGCAGCGGCAAGCTGCTCATCGATAAAGAGACCTATCCGCTTAAAAAAGGCGATCTGGTCATCTTAAACCGCGGCACTTTGCATTCGGAGTTTGTCGACGAGAACGCGCCGCACGAAATGATTTTCGTCGCGTTCGACAACCTGCGCGCCGACGACGGCAATATCCTCAAAAACAAAAACTTCTGTATCGTCCCCACCGGCGACAGTTACGACGCGTTTTTGGGATACTTCACGCAACTGCTGAACGAGGAAGACCGGAACGCCGCTTTTTCCGACGCGATCCGCGAGCGATTGGTACAGATCATTTTGTTGCTGATCTTGCGCATGGCCGAAAACGACCTCAATCTGGTGTTCAACAAGTCGAGCGCGTTCATCGAGGCCAAAGACTATTTCGACCAACATTTCACCGAGATCGACAGCTTGCAAGACGTTTGCGACGCGCTGTATATCAACCGCTTTTATTTGACGCACATCTTCAAAGAGCAGACCGGCGTGCCGCCCGTCAAATACATTACTTCCAAGCGCATGGAGTTGGCGCAGCAACTGCTCTCCTCCGGCGACCTCGACATCGGCGTCATCGCCAAGCAGTGCGGCTACACCGACGCCCCCTACTTCTGCCGCGTGTTCAAAAAGACGACCGGCCAAACGCCGCTACAGTTCCGCTACAATGCCAAACTGAAAAAAAATAATTAAAAAACTGTCGCTTAGCATTTTTTAAAAATACAAAATGTTTTTCCGGCCTTTTGACATCAAAAGGCCTAGGCGAAAACTGTAAGAGAGGGGGACACTTTCGACTGTGTCCCCCTCTCTTAACTCACCCCTCGCAACGACTTCCCTTGCGGGAAGCGATAAGGACGAGTTATCGAAATGCCGCTAAGAAGTCGATACCCTCGCTCAATACTGTAGTCCGGGTGGCTTGCCCCACCGAAAAGGGATACGGCATCCGTCATGCCCCCGCCCTACATACTTGTGATATGTAACTATATTATATGACTTATAAAGAGGAATCCTAAGACTTCGTCTTTGGCAGTTGCGGTACTGGTCAAGGAGGAGGGACACAGTCTGAAGTGTCCCTTCTCCTTGCGGTTTTGGCCTTACCTTTTTGCGACAAAAGGTAAAAATCATGCTTTCTCTCCCGTATCGAACGATGCGTAGTACAGCTTTTTATAGAACCCGCCTTTTTGCAACAGTTCGGTATGCGTGCCTTTCTCGATGACGTTACCGTCGCGCATAACGAGTATGACGTCTGCGCCGACGATCGTCGAAAGTCGGTGCGCGACGATAAAGGACGTGCGGCCTTGCATCAGCGTGGCAAACGCCTCTTGGATGCGGATCTCGGTGCGGGTGTCGATATTGCTCGTCGCCTCGTCGAGTATGAGCATCGGCGGCTTGACCAACATGATCCGCGCGATACATAAGAGTTGCTTTTGCCCCTGGCTCAACGAGTCCGGCTCGAGTTGCGTGTCATAGCCGTTTTTAAGACGTTTGATAAAGCCGTGAATGCGCGCGCTTTTGGCCGCCGCGATCACTTCGTCGAGCGTGGCGTCGGGCTTGCCGTAAGCAATGTTTTCGCGCACGGTACCCTCGAACAGCCAGCTTTCCTGCAACACCATGCCGTACATGCCGCGCAGGTCTTTGCGCGTGTAGTCCCGAATATCCACGCCGTCGACCTTGATACTGCCGCTTTTGACGTCGTAGAACCGCATCAGCAGATTGATCAGCGTCGTCTTGCCGCACCCGGTAGGACCTACGATCGCCACCCGCATACCGCTTTTGACTTGCAAATTGAAGTCCTCGATCAGCGGGTTTTCGTTATACGAAAAACACACGTGTTCGACGTCGATATTGCCCGCAACGTTTTGCGGCATAAGGCTGCCCGTCTCCACCTCGTCCGCCTCGTCGAGGATGTCGAACACGCGCCCGGCCGCGGCCAGCGCCGACTGGAGTTCGGCAATGACGCCCGTCACCTCGTTGAACGGCTTTGTGTACTGGTTGGCGTAGCTCAAAAAGCACGACAGCCCGCCGACAGTCAGCCCCCCGCGCACGCACAAAAACGCGCCGATGACGGTGACGGCCGCATAGACGATCGAATTGACAAAGCGTGTCGACGGATTGATGAGCGCCGAATAGAACATTGCTTTAACGCCGACTTTTTTGAGATCTTGGTTGATCGCCTCGTAGCGCTTTGCCGCGCGTCCCTCGTAGTTGTAGGACTTGACCGTCTTTTGCCCCTCGAGCATTTCCTCGACCAGCCCCGACAGCTCGCCGCGCTTGATCGCCTGATCGCGGAACTTATTGTGACAGCCTTTGGCGATAAAATAGGCGACGAAGATCGAAACGGGCGTGACGACGACAACGACGACGGTGACAAGCCAGTTGATCGTCAGCATGAAAACGAGCGTGCCGATGATGGTGACAATGCCGGTAAACAGCTGCGTAAAGCCCTGTATCACACCGTCGGACACCAAATCGATGTCGCCGGAGACGCGCGCCATAATGTCGCCGTGGCTGCGTCCGTCGATAAACTTGAGCGGCACGGTGTTGAGCTTGTCGAACGTCAGTACCCGCAAGTCGCGGATAATGCCGTAAGCGGTCTTGTTGGTGCAAAGCCCGACCAACCACTGGCACAACGCGGCCGCCGCAATCGCCGCCGCCAACTCGATAATGTGGATAAGGATCTTTTCAAAGTCGACCGCCCCCGCCCCGATCATGTAGTCGACGGCGTTGCCGATGATGACGGGCGCAAACAGCGTGGCGACGATCTGGCCGACCGCGAACACGAGCGCCAAAATCAAAAAGCCGAGATAGGGCTTGCAATATCCCAAAAGGCGCCGTAGCGTACTCTTTTTTTTCATGCGGCCTCCTCGTTCTGCAATCGGTACAGTTCGGCATACGCCGGGCAGTTTTCGAGCAGATTTTCATGCGTGTCGCACGCCGTCATGCGGCCGTCCTCTAAGACGATGATGCGGTCCATGTGCATCACCGAGTTGGTGCGCTGCGAAACGCTGACCACCGTCAGCCCGTCCATCGCCTTGAGCGCGCGCCGCAAAGCCGCGTCGGTCGCGTAGTCGAGCGCACTCGACGCGTCGTCGAGTATGAGAATTTGCGGTTTGGCGACCAGCGCGCGGGCGATCGACAGCCGCTGCTTTTGCCCGCCCGAAAAGTTGCGCCCCTTTGCCAGTACCGCTTTGTCGAGGCCTTCGGGGTACTTGCGCACAAACTCGGCCGCTTGCGCCGTTTCGAGCGCCGCCCAAATTTCTTCGTCGGTCGCCTCTTCGTTGCCCATGCGCATGTTGTCGCGTAAGGTTCCCGAAAACAGCGCCGACCCCTGTTGCACCACCGCGACGCGGCCGCGCAACTCTCGGAACGTGTACGCCTTGACGTCGTTGCCGAACACCTCTACCGCCCCTTTTGCGTCGTAAAAGCGCGGGATCAGGCTGACAAGCGTCGTCTTGCCGCTGCCCGTGCCGCCGATGATCCCGAGCGACTGCCCGCGGCCTAACGTAAAGGAAATGTTTTCGAGCGAGTTTTCGACGTCCGACCCGTAGGCGAACGACACGTCGTCAAACCGCACGGCCGGCGCGCTCTCGTCGGGTGTCGCGCCCGCGCCTTCGGTCATCGACGTTTCGACGTCGAACACTTCGTTGATTCGCGCGGCCGACGCCGACGCTTTGGTAAACGTGACGATCAAGTTGGCGATGACGACCAGCACCAACTGGATTTGCAAAAGATAGTTGACGAGCGCGATGATTTCGCCCTGCGTCAAGTCGCCGTAGTAAACGGTTTTGCCGCCCAGCCACAGCAGCAGAATGATCGCCGCGTTGATGGCGATATAGGTCAGCGGATTGAGTAGCGCGGAAATGCGGCCGACCCGCTCGCTGGTCTTTTGCAAGGCGTCCGTCGCCGCGGCAAAGTCCTCTTTTTCTTCCTCTTCCTTGGAAAACGCCCGCACCACGCGCGCACCCGACAGGTTTTCCTGCGTGAGGAGCGACACACGGTCAAGACCTTTTTGCAAGCGGTGATAGTACGGCACGCTCAGTCGCATGACGATAAACAGAATGATCGACACGACGACGGCCGCGCCGATAAAGATGAGCGACAGTTTGACGTTGATCAGTAACGCCATGACGATCGAGCCGATGAGAATGAACGGCGCGCGCATGACGAGACGAATGAACATTGCGACCGCCTGCTGCGTTTGGTTGACGTCGGCGGTGATACGCGTGACCAGCGTCGGCGAGCCGAAACGGTCGAGTTCGGCAAACGAAAAGCGGTTGACGTGGTCGTACAGTGCGCGGCGCAGGTTGGTGCCGTAGCCCAGACTGGAGCGCGCGGCCAAATACTGACACAGCGCACTGAATCCGAATCCGGCCGCGCCCAAACCGAACATCAAAAGCCCCATGCGCACAATGTGCGCCGTGTCGCCGTTTGCGACGCCGACGTCGATGATGTTCGCCACGACCAGCGGAATGATCAACTCGAAAAGCGCCTCCATGAATTTGAACAGAGGCGCGGAGATCGAAGCCGCCCAATAGCCTTTTAAATATCGAATCAGTTTCAACATGGTTTTACTGTACCTTGTATGCGAGTTTGCGCAAGAATGTGTTTCTATTATAATACATTCTCCCGCGCCCGTCAACCGAACATCGGACAAAAAACCGCTCCCGAAACATTCGAGAACGGTTTTTTGTGTGGCGGCCGTTTATCGCCGCCGTGATTGGATCGTCTACAGATTCGGGTTCGTCCAGGTGAACTCCACCCAGGCCGAGCCGATCACGCTCGAGCCGTTGCCGGACGCGCTCACGCGGATCTTGATCGTCTTGTAGTTTTTGAAATTCTCGATCGGGTCGAGCGACGCCGTACCCGTGTGCTTGCTTTCGCCGTAGTCTCCGCCGTCGAATGCGATCTGATAATCGTAGCCGATCGCCCCGGTGATCGTCGCCCACTTGACGGCGCCGTCGGAGTTGATCGAGAACGACGACACCGTCGGCGGCGCGAGCAGCGTGATCGTATAACCCGATCCGCCGCCGGCAAACTGCGAATCGATATAATACACTTCGTCCGCGTCGAACAGTCCGCCCTTGGCTTTGACGCGCACCACGTATTTGCCGGTACTCTCGATCGCTTTCGAGGCCGTAAGCGCGGCCGAATCGATACTCTCGCCCGCAATCTCGTACAGGTAGCCGTTGGCATTGGCCGACGGGGTCGTTATCGTCACGTCGATCGTGCCGCCGTTTACAAACCGCTCGGCCGAATAGCCGTAGGTAATCTCGGGGGCGAGACACGCTTTGACGACCTGCGTATAGGTAAACGTGTCGCTGTTGATGTTGTTGTACCCGTCGCCGACCGCGTACAGCTTGACGGTGTGATTGCCGATCGTCGTGTAACGCGGCGTATAGGAATACGTCGAGCCGGATACGTGAATGTCGTTGTTGACGCGCACCCCGTCGATCTCCAACACATACGAACTCGCGTTCGCTACGCCCGTCCAGGTGTACGCCTTGGCGGCCTTATCGACGGTCAAAGTCGGCGTAGCGAGCTTATAGACCGTCACAGCCGTCGACAGCGCGCTGTCGAGGTACTTGCTGTCGTTGCCGACCGCCTTGACGCGGAAGGTGTACGACTTGCCGCCGGCTAGGTACTGTATATTGAATTTGGTGCCGTTCTGTACGCCGCCCGTCTGCATGACGTCGCTCTCATACACCTGATAGGTCGGCGTGTACTCCGCTGTGTTGATGTTGCCCGACGCATTCCACACCAGTTCGACGCTGTTCGAGAACACGCCGTCGGGGAACGTCGGCGCACTCAAACGAATAAACTGCTGCGTCGGCGACGCCTCGCTCGTCATGTAGTATACCGTACCCAAATCGTTGTAGTAGTTGGCTACCGAAAGCATATGGAGTACCGTGCCGCTTTCCTTGATGTACTGATACATGTTGTCGAACGAATTTTCGGGCAATGCTTGTTCGCTTTGGTCGAGATACACTTGGTAGCTCTTGGCGTTCGCCACTTGGTCGAACCCTAACTGCCCGTCGCCCGTACCGTAGGAAATGCGAATGCCCGTCGGCGCGGCCAAACGTTCGACCGCGATCGGCGCGGTGTAGTTAGAGGCCAGCACGCTGCCGCCGTTGCCGCGCGTACACACCGCCACGCTGTGGCTGCCCGCTTTGAGCGTCGACAGATCGATATTCGCCGCCGTCGCGTTCTGCACCGCGCCGCCGTACTTGACCGCATAGCCGTTGTTGCCGGAAACCGCCGCCCACTGCGCCTGATAGCCCGACATCGTAAGATCGGTCGGCATTGCTTGCACGGTGATCTTGAACGCAAGCGCGCTTTCGGTCAAACACGGCAAATATACATAGGTACTGCCCGCAACGGTTTTGACCCCGCCCATGCTGCGCACCGCGTAGTTGTATTCCTGCTGCGCGGAGATCGAGTCGTCGGCTACGTCGCTGTCGGTGATCGCCGTCACCGTCGACAGCTTACCTTCGAGCGCAACACCGTCCTTATACAACTGATACCCCGTCGCGCCCGAAACGGCGGTGTAATTGACGGTAAACCCGCTCGCCACGGCCGCCGGGTCGCTTTCGATATAGCTGTTGCCCGACGCTTGCGGCGCGGCCAAACGCTCGACAATAATATCTTTGGAGAACTTGCTGTCGTAGTAATCAGATCCGACTTCGGCCACCGCTTTGACGCGCACCTTGTATACGCCGACTTGTGTATAGGCATAGCCGAACGCCATTTGCGCCGCCGGGAAGTTTTCCCGCGAAACCGCGCCGTCTTTTTCCAGCTCGACGGTGTAGCCGCCCGCGCCGCTGACCGCGTTCCAAATGAAATTGTTGTTGGCCTCGCCGTCCAGTTCCAAATCGGCGTTCCAGGTCACGACCGGCGACGGCAACAAATAAATGCCGATCTCCGTCGACCAGGACGAAAAATAATTTCCGCTTTCGTTGTACGGCCGCACCTGTACGGCAAGCGACGTCCCCGCCGTCAGCTTGTCATAGTTGGTCGCCGTCAGCTTTTGCGACTGTACGACGTTGTTGATCTTGATCTGATACCCTTCGGCATTGTCGACCGCGTTCCAGTGCAACGTGCCGTCCTCGACTTTCAGTCCGGTCGCCGCTTGCAAGTAGTGAAAACTGTCCTCTGTGACCGCCGAATCGAACGAAGTCGCATGGTCGCCGAGCGCCTTGACCTCGACGGTGAAGTCGCGGTTTTGCGAGTCGTAGCGCAGTTTCGTCGCCGACACCGTTTGCGCCCGGCCGTCGATCTTGACTTCGTAGTTGAGCGCATTGCCCGTCCAGGACAGCATTTCGCCGTCGTACTTGACCGCCGTCGGCGCGGCATTGACATACACCTGCTTTTCGGCGCTCCACAGCGAATAATAGCTGTTGTCGCCCGACACCACGGGGCGCACCTTGATACGGTTGCTGCCCGCTTGCGCTACGTAGCGCGCCTCGGTCAGATCGACCGGCTGCACGTCCCCGTTTAGGCTGAGCCGATACCCCGTCGCGCCTGCGACCTCGTCCCACGACAGTTCGCCGCTGTCCGAAACGTCAATCGTCTCGATCGTGTCAAGCGGGATAAAATGCACCGTTTCGCCGATCGACTTCTCGCCCAGCACCGCGCTGACGGTCACGTCAAATTCGGTTTGTTTCGCGTCGAACGTAAACAGATTGGTGTTGACGCGTTTTGCCTCGCCGTCGTTGATCTGCACCGTGTAGTGTTCGGCGAGCGCGACCTTATCCCAGGTAATGCGCGCGCCGTCGTATGTAATGTTGGTCGGCTTATATAAGCCCTCGATGTCCTTCTTTTTGCACCCGGCCGCAAAGCACACCGTGCCGACAAGCACCGCCGCGACCGCCAAAAGAACAAGCCAACGCCTCTTTTTCATATTGTCTCCTCCTTTTTTATGTGGATTGTTTGTTGCTTGATTGTTGTCATTGCGAGAGAGTCCCGACCGCGGCAATCTCTTACTGCCCTGCCGCTCCTAATATAATTGACGCATGTCGGTATACTCGATTTCGACGTAGAAATCTTTCCAATCGGTATATGAGCCAATCCCGTTACTATTGAAAAAACAAATATAGTATTTACCCGTATTCAAAGCAAGTCGCGTGCTTTGGTGGCAAGTAAGACTGGTATGGCTCTCGACGTGCTTGTCTCGATACTCCCATACTTTATATCCGTCACTTGCGACTTGGGCAGAATACCATGTCATACATGTATAAGACGGCCTACTTGGCGTCGGCTGATCATTGTTGTATCCTTTTATCCAACTTCGATAGTGCGCCGAAATATTTACGCTTTTCACGCCGGCCGCAAACAAATCGCTCAAGTCTAACGTTTTGCAATTTTCATCCACGCTCGGAGAAGTATGACTACTCCGAATCTCAAACGCGTTTGTCGCGTTGATGATGACTTTCGTAATCTTCTTGACTTGATAATACTTCGCGCATAACGCCAGACTTTCCGACGGCATGACCGTGTTTTCGTATTTCTCCCCGTTCGCGGTGTACCACCCTGCAAAAATAAATCCTGTTTTTTCGGTTTCGGGCAACATGATTTCCGTGCCTTGCGGCTCGGAAATGCTTGCGACCGCCGCACCGCCGTTGGTATCGAACTCGATCATGGCCTGCCACTGCGCGACAAGTCGAATGCTGTTTTCGGGCATAACGACAGACGTGATCAAATCGCCGTCTTGCCTTTGCCAGCCTAAAAATTTGTAATGCGCACGCGTCGGCAACGGCAGACGCACAATATCCCCCGTTCTTACCGTCAAGGAAGCGACTTCGTTTCCGCCGTTTGCGTCGAACTCCACAAAAGGCGCGTACTCGGCGGCATAGAGAATAACGTTATCGGTGATTTCGCCGTAAAAAATCTGCGTTTTATCCACGTCGTTTCTTTTCCGCGACCACGAAATCACCATTTTATTGTTGACGATGACGGTCGGCTTTATCGTGTCGAACACAGTCCCGTGACTGACTTTGACTTCTTGCGGTTTACCGTCGTCTTGTGCGTAAAATGTAACCGTATATTCGACCCATCGGAATCCGGCGTACAGTTTAATATTGCCATCGGGGTCGGTTAGGTCGTACAGCTTTTCGGTCACTTTTCTGTTTTCAGGTCGCACGCCGTAGCTGTCTGCGATTTGATTGCCTTTGCAGTCGGGTGCAGTGTACCAACCGGTAAAATTCTTGTTCGGCAGTGTGACGTTTAAGGGCAGTTCTCTGATTTCGGAATTGTACGAGACGTTGAGCGAGCGGCTGCCCGTCACTTCCGCCCCTTGGTAGTCGAGTATCAGCGTATATTCCTTAGCCTTGAACTGCGGATACAACACGATATTTTTGTTGTCGCTAAAGGCCGCAAGCGAACTGCCGCCCGAATTTACGTACTGCGTGCCGCCCGTCTCTGCGTCGAACAGCCCCAAAAACTCGTAGCCGTGTTTCTCGGGGATCGGCGAGATCGAATACAGACTGCCCGATTGCACGGATATGGAATGTATCCCCGTCTCGTCGGCATACTGAATGGTGTATGTTTGCGGATCGGTCGTCTGCGGCGTCTTTTCCGCACACGCGACCAACGAAAACGCCAGTACGATTGACAGAATGACTGCCGAAAACTTCGCTGTCTTTTTCATAGTTTCTCCTCGAAAATGATTGTCGTTATACGAGTTCCGTCAGATCGGGCAACAGCATTTCCGCCCAAAATTCCCGAATGCGAAAGCCGTATTTGTAACCGGGATATTGCACGCGCACGCCCTCGAAGTCCGCGCTGAACAAGAAGTACGCCGCGCCGTCTTGAATCGGCAATTCCATTGCAAACGAAATCTTTTTCCAAACGTCTATATGCGTATTGTTGTTTTCGTACTTATAGTTACCGATATGATACGCGCTTGTCGTGTTATTGACGGAATAAAAATCGAAATAAGCGTTGCGACAGGACTTGTCTACCCATTCGCTCCAAGTCCAGTCATAAGCGTCGCAAACCTCGACATGAAACTGCAACGAAATATTTTGCGGTTGCGACCAATCGACATACGGCACGGCTTCGGCAAAATCGATACGGGTCGGACTGCTCGCTTTCATGGTAAATATATCGCCGTAGGAATACCATTTTATCAGACTGATTTCGTTAGAGCCGAGAATCGTTACCGTTTCCGTCTTGACTGCATAATACATAGCCTTTAGTTTGACGCTTTCATGCGGCATGACGGACAGTTCGGTTTTTTCGTTGCGCTCGTTATACCAGCCGGCAAAAATAAAGCCGTCTTTCTCGGGCGTGGGCAAAGCGAGCGGCGTGCCGGCCTCTTGCGAGATCGCCTCGAACGTGCCGCCCCCGCGGCCGTCCAAAGCGACTTGCGCCCACCAAACGGCCGTCAGTTTCAGACTGTTTTCGGGCATGAGCGCCGCGGTAAAGTCGTTGCCGCTCGTGTCCTGCCAGCCCTTAAACGTATAATTCTCCCGTGTCGGGGTCGGCAAGGTGATCGCGTCGCCCGCGCGCGCGATCAGCGCGTTGAGCTTGTTGCCGCCGTTCGAGTCAAAATCGAGTACGGGCGCGAACTCGGCCGCATACAAGATCATTTCGCTTGTTACTTTGCCGTCGAAAACCTGTTCCAGGTTGACGTCGTTGCGCTTTTTCGACCAGGCGAGCACCGCTTTGCCGTCGACGCGGGTCTTTGGCTGTACTTCGCGGATCGGCGTGCCGTATTCGACTTGGATCTCTTCGGGCGCACTGCTTTCGGTAAAATAAAAAGTAACGGTAAATTCCTCGCCTTTAAAGCCTGCGTACAGCCGAATATAGCCGTCGGGGTCGGACAGGTCGAACACTTTTTCGGTCACTTTTCTGTTTTCGGGCAACACGCCGAAAGCATCGGCGATTTGGCGGCCTTGGCGATTCGGCCGTGTGAACCAGCCGACGAAATTCTTATGTTCCAAAGTAAGACTAAGCGGCAGTTCGGCGATCTCGGCATTGTAGGCGACCGACAACGAGCGGCTGCCCGTCACGTCCGCGCCCTGATAGTCTAAAATCAAAGTAAATTCTTTGGCTTTAAACTGCGGATACAAGACGATATTTTTGTTATCGGTAAAGGCCGCTATCGAGCTGCCGTTCGCGCGCACGTACTGCGTGCCGCCGACTTCGGCATCGAACAGTCCCAAAAACTCGTAGCCGAACCTTTCGGGGATCGGGTCGATCGAATACAGACTGCCCGACTGCACGGATAAGGAATGTATCCCCATGTCGTCGGCATACTGAATGGTGTATGTTTGCGGGTCGGTCGTCTGCGGCGTCTTTTCCGCACACGCTCCCAGCGAAAAGACCGACAGACATACCAAAAATACGACGATCGTTTCCCTAATTTTGCGCATAAACACATCTCCCGAAAATACACCTAATAGTATATTAGGCGTACCTTTTCTATTATTATATCGTATTTTCAAGACAAAAGCAAGTATTTTCATGTTTATTTTTCGCCTGAAATCGTACGATTTTCATGTTCGTGCAAGGGATATATCGCCCGTTCCGTTATTTTTGATCCGTTATGCCGTCCGAATGTACGCCTAATATACTATTAGGCGCACCTTTGTTTTCCGGTAAAAATGTCCGAGAGGAAACGAGTACGCACACCCTTTGTCACCCTCGGAGCGAAAGTCGAGGGGGCTAGCGCAGCGAATCCATAATTTATACGCCTTCGTACATTTCTCGACTTCGCTCGAAATGACAAAAAGACAATATTGCGATAACCGACTTTTTGTCACCCCGACCGATAGCATGGTCTAGCGCAGCGAATCCTTCATTGATACGCCTTCGTACATTCCTCGACTTCGCTCGGAATGACAAATGGTCTTTGCTGCTTTTTTGACTTTAGCTCTATTGCGAGAAGCGAGGCACGAGCGACGAAGCAATGACGGAAAAAAAGGCGCTCGCAATGGCGGTATAGAAAAACGACCCGACGGTTCGGGTCGTTTTGTTTTCGTGCAAATTTTGTTACGCTTTTTTGAAAATTTCGAGCGCGTTGTTCGCAGCGGTCGGGAGACCGATAGGAATGCAAACGCAGTTGCCGTTTACGTAATCGGACTTCTGCGCGTCTTTCAATAAGCCTTTGAGCGTCTCGCTGTCCTCAAGCGCTTTGTCGATGTCCTTATCGGACTTGAACTCCAAAATGATAACGATAACCGATCCGGTGAGACCGTCTTTCTTGGTGAACACGTGCGGCGTCAACTCGATCGCGTTGCCTTCTTCGTCTTTCAGTTCTTCTTTGATCTTGTTTACATTGTCGTTGGTCTCTTCCGAGTACGTGTACCCTTCTTTTTCAAACGCTTTCTTGACGCTGCCGAATTTCGAGCAAGCTGTGAACGAGAAAACGGTCAACAGGCACAGCGCTACCAAGAGACTGCTTTTGAGAAACTTCTTCATGACAAAATCCTCCGTAAATTTGATATGCTCATTGTAGCACATGTGTGCCGAGAAGTCAATATTTACAGCTGCACAAATGTGCTACATATGTCCACTAATGCACATATGTGCATATACTATCTATTTTTGCAAGGTATCGAGCAGTTTGCGCGCACGCTCGCCCGTCTCTTTCAATACCCCTTTTGTAAACGGCGGGCGCAGACCGGCCTCGGTCAGCAGTTCGGCAAACGTCTTGCCGCCGCCTTGTAGCAGCAGTTTTTTGTAGCGGCCGAACGCGTCGGCGTAGTTTTCCTGCGAGGCGAGCAAAAATTGCAATGCGGCCGTTTGGGCAAAACAGTAGTCGATGTAGTAGAACGGCTGTTCGAAGATGTGCATTTGATACTGCCAGCGCGTGCCTTGTTCGAGGTACGGAATGCCGTCGGCGTCCATATACGGGCGGTACATTTTCTCCAGTTCGCGCCAAACCGCTTTGCGTTCGGCCGGGGTCAAATTTTCCTTTTCGTACATGATATGCTGGAATCGGTCGACCATGGTGCCGTACGGGATAAAAGTCAGCGAGTCGCCCAAGTGCATAAACTTATAGTCGCGGGCGCGATCGCCGAAAAAGCGTTCGATATACTTCCAGCAGAAAAATTCCATGCTCATCGAATGCGTTTCGGCCGTCTCCATGCCGCCGACGTTCAGCTCGTAGTCGTTATTTTGCCGATACATCATATAGTCGGCGAACGCGTGGCCGGCCTCGTGCGTCAATACGTCGACGTCGGCGCTTGTGCCGTTGAAGTTAGCCAAAATGAACGGTTGGCGGTAGTCGGGGAACGAGGTACAGAATCCCCCGCCCCACTTGCCTTTGCGGCTCAAGACGTCGAATGCGTCGGCCTGTAGCATACTGTCGAAGAACTTGCCGGCGTCGGCGTCCATATCGTGATACATGTCTTTGGCCGCGGCGAACATCTCTTCGGGCGTACCCGTGGGCGCGGGGTTGCCGGAAACGAACCAGCTGTCGTTATCGTACAGTTTAAGCGCGTCGATGCCGATCTTCTTGCCGATGCTGCGCTTCATTTCGTCGATGAGCGGCACGTATTCGGACAGTACGTTTTCGGCAAATACGTCGGTCTGCGCGCGGGTAAAGCCGACGCGTCCCAAACGGTCGTAGCCGAGCGGTATAAAGTTGTCGTAGCCGAGCTTTCGCGCCATTTTGTTGCGCAAGTGGATCAGTTGATCGAAAATGTCGTCGATCTCGTCGCTGACCGCCTCGAGCGCCTTGCCGAACGCGCAGTACGCCTCTTTTCGCGTTTCGCGGTCCTTGTCGGCGAAGTACTTTTTGACCACCGTGAAGGGCAGCGTTTCGCCGCGGAACTCGACGGTCAGATCGCTCATGATCTTGACGTACCGCGTCACCAGCCTGTTTTCTTTTGCCGCGTCCTTGACGATCTTGGGATCGGACGAACGCACGCTGCATTCGTACTGCTTGACCACGAGCGGATTGAGACCGTCGCGCAAAGCCGCGTCGACATGCTCGGACGCGAGAAAGGCCTTGTAAAAGTCGAGCAGCGCTACCTGCAATTCGGGCATTTTTTCGTCGTAAAACTCTTTTTCACCCAAATAGTATTCGTCGGCGGTGTTGAGGCAAAACCGCAGTTCGGCGGTCGTCGTCGTAGTCACCAAATGTTTAATAAGCGCGACCGCTTTTTCGCGCGCAGCAAGCAGGCTTTGCGCGTCGGGCGCATTCTTCGCCTCTTCGGCAAGCGCGGCGCATTCGGCACGGAATGCCGCCGGGTCGATCCGCTTATACGGATATTGCGATACTTTCATGTTTGGTATCCTCCTTGCAATGTCGGATTATATACGGCTTAATAGTCGTCCAACCTCGGGCGTTAGGATCGAGCCGATCGTCGCGCCGGCGATATAGGCGTCGACGTCGACGTCCAAGCGTTTGGCAACAGCCTCGACGATCAGCTTGTTATTGAGTACGCCGACGACCTTGCCGTCGCGCAGTACCGGCACATTGGAATAGTTGCCGCGCGCCATACGCTCGATCGCCTGTCGAATCTTCGTATCGGCGGTAAAGCACACGGCGCGCTTTGCAACCGTGCCGACCGCCCGCGGCGGACTGCCCAAGAGCCGCTCGATACGCTCGAGCTTTTCGACGACGTCGACGTGCGGCTCTGCGATCGTCATGTCGTCGCTCGAACTGTGTACAATGGCGTTTCGCAGCCGCGCGTAGTCGATGAGATCGTCCTCGTACTTACGAATGAGCGCGCTCGAGGCGGCCGCTCTGCGCACGGTGTCGGGAAAGGTAGCGTTCGACTTGACGTTGTACAGCTGGCGCAGCTTTTTGTCGATCTTGTTGTACGCGCCGATAAACCGCTTGCTTAACATCACAGGTACTGTTTGCCGTCGCCGTAGCGCTCGATCACGTAGTCGATGTCTTTGTCGCCGCGCCCCGAAAGGTTGACGAGGATCGACCCGGTTTTCATCTCGCGCGCGAGCTGCATGGCGTAGGCCACGGCGTGCGAACTCTCCAGTGCGGGAATAATGCCCTCGTACCGCGACAGCTTATAGAACGCCTCGACGGCCTGCTCGTCGGTCGCGTACACGTAATGAATGCGGCCGCTGTCGTGCAAATAGGCGTGTTCGGGGCCGACGCTCGGATAGTCGAGGCCGCTTGCGATCGAGTACACGGGGAGCGGCTCGCCCTTCTTGTCTTGTAGCATGATCGAATTAAAGCCGTGCATGACGCCCTCGCTGCCGAAGCGCATACTGGCCGCGTGGTCGCCCACCTTTTCGCCGCGGCCGAGCGGCTCGACGCCGTAGATCTCGACCGGGTCGCCGACGAACGGCGTAAACATGCCGATCGAGTTGGAACCGCCGCCCACGCAGGCGCACACAGCGTCGGGCATTTCGCCGACCATATCGAAGAACTGCTCGCGCGCTTCGATCCCGATCACCTTTTGGAAGTCGCGCACCATCAGCGGGAACGGGTGCGGGCCGACGGCCGAACCGATACAGTAGATCGAATCTTTATAGTTTTCGGCGTAGCTGATAAACGCCGAGTCAACGGCCTCTTTCAACGTCTTTAAACCGAACGTGACCGGCACGACCTTGGCGCCGAGTACTTTCATGCGCGCCACGTTGGGCGCTTGCTTGGCGATGTCGACCTCGCCCATGTGGATCTCGCATTCGAGGCCGAAGAAGGCGGCGGCGGTCGCAAGCGCTACGCCGTGCTGCCCCGCGCCCGTTTCGGCGATCAGGCGCTTTTTGCCCAAAAACTTGGCCAACAACCCCTCGCCCATACAGTGGTTGAGTTTGTGCGCGCCGGTATGGTTGAGGTCCTCGCGCTTCAGATAGATCTGCGCGCCGCCGTTCAACCGCGACAGCCGTTCGCAGTGATAGACCGGGGTCGGCCGTCCTTGGAACTCCTTGCGAATGCGCCTCAGCTCGTTGATGAACTGCGCCGAGTGGCAAATGGTTTGATAGGCCGTGGCGATCTCCTCGAACGCCGCCACCAGTTCGGGCGGCAGATACGCGCCGCCGTACTTGCCGAAGTAGCCCTTTTCGTCGGGCATTTCTTTTAAATGGTTGGAAAACTGCTGATATTTATTCATTGTGAATCCTTGTTTTCATGTCGGTAATCGCCGAGAGGGCTACTCTTTGGCGAAGTTATGCTTGTTTCGGTACGAGGGCGAACGAAAACTCGCCCTTGACGCACAGCTTGCCGTTCACCGAAACGCTGCCTTCGCAGAATCGGAAAATGCTGCGCGCGCTTTTGAGTACGCAATGCGTAACGACGGTGTCGCCCGGCACGACCGGATTGCGGAACTTGACTTTATCGAGCGACGTGAACATCGGCGTAGCATTTTCCGCGCCGCCCTGAATGAGTACGCAAGCGGTCTGCGCCATCATCTCGCAGAGAATGACGCCCGGTACGACCGGATTGCCGGGGAAATGCCCTTGCACGAAAAATTCGTCGCCGCGCACGGTGTAACGGCCTTCGGCCGATCCGTCGCCAAGCAGTTCGACGTTCTCGATGAGCAGCATCGGCTCGCGGTGCGGCATGATTTGCTTGATCTCTTCCTTGTTCATGTGTCTCTCCTTTTGTCCGTCCTCATCGTCGGTTGCCTTTTACGCGTCGAAAAACGCTAAGGCCGAAAACGGTCGAGCGTCGCACACTCAACCGAAACCGGCTTACATGACGTCCGGGCTTTTCGTTACGCTTATTCTATATGGTTCGGCGTGATATATATCGAACGCCGAAAAATGCAATGTTAAAAAAGGCGGGAGGGCGCCCGCCACCAAATCAAGCATACAAATACAGCGGCCGTATTCGTCCGCACACCGTACTCGATACAATTTTCGGTGACATTTAGCAACCTGCTTCCCTATCCTTTCGATTTTTACTTATTTTACAGTATTTACGCCGTCTTTGTCAATCGTTTCGGCCGTCAAAACCGATTTTTCCGCTTAAAATACAAAACTGCGGCGCATGTCCGCAGTTTGTCGTCATTCCGGATCGCCGTTCGCCTAGCGCAGTTCTTGCGCGCCGTCCTCGATCGTCGTGTTGTAAAAACTGGCTTTTAAACCGGTTTCCGCCGTGTAAGCCGCATCGACCGTCTTGATAAAGTCCTCTACGCAGTCCTTTTTGACCAAACTGACGGTACAGCCGCCGAAGCCCGCGCCGGTCATGCGCGACCCGATACACGCCGGGTGCTTTCTGGCTGCGCCCGACAGCGCGTCCAGCTCGCGGCCGGTCACTTCGTACAGATCTTTCAACGACATGTGCGACCGGTTCAGCAGTTCGCCGAAGCGTTCGATCTGCCCGGCCGAAAGCGCGGCAACCGAATCTTTGACGCGCTGGCACTCGTAGACGACGTGACGGGCGCGGTCAAGCACCTTGCCGCTCAAGACGTGTTTTTTTGCCTCGAACATGGTCGGCGTCACGTCGGCCAAGCAGGTGATCTCGGGCAGTTCTTTTTTGAGCGCGGCCAAAGCCTCTTCGGTCTCGGCGCGGCGCTCGTTGTACTTGGACTCGCCCAAAGCCCGCTTTTTGTTGCAGTTGGCGATGACCAGCGCATAGTCGCCCAGTTTGAGCGGCACATACTGATAGTCGAGCGTCTTGCAGTTTAGCAAAATGGCGTTTTCCTTCTTGCCCATACTGGACGCGAATTGATCCATGATCCCGCAGTTGACGCCGTTATACTCGTTCTCCGACTTCTGACTCAACACCGCCAACTCGACTTTGTCGACGCCCTTGCCGCCGGCCTCTGCCGAAAACGTCGCCAGCGTCATCGCCGTCGCCACCTCGATCGACGCCGACGAACTCAAGCCCGACCCGAACGGCACGTCGGCATCGTACAGCAGATCGCAGCCGACGACCTTATACCCGAGCTGTTGCATGGTGTACGCCACGCCCGCCTGGTAGTCGCCCCAAGGCAGATCGCGGTAGCTGTCGAGCTTGTTAATATCCAGTTCGACTTTGTGGTCGATGGTCGTCGCTCTTAAGCGAATGATGTTGTCGTTACGCTTGCGCGCCGCGACGACGCAACGCAAGTTGAGCGCCGCCGGGAACACAGGGCCGCCGCAGTAGTCGATATGCTCGCCGATCAGGTTGACGCGGCCGGCCGCCGAAAACAGCCGCACTTCGCCTTCGCCGTATTCGGCCTCGAACCGTTGAACGATGTCTTGGATCTTCATAGATACTCCTTATCATAAATTATTTTCGATGATTTTGTTGCACGCTTGCAATTTTTCTTGCGACAGCGGCGGCACGCCCTGTAGCGGCGGCTCTATGCCGATCGCTTTCCACTTATGCGCGCCCATGGTGTGATACGGCAACAGCTCGAGCTTTTCCGCGCCTAAGGATAGCGCTTTGAGTTTGCGCAACTGTTCGGCGCCGTCGGTAATGCCCTCGACGATGACCTGCCGCACCCAAAACCGTTTGCCGTGCGCCCGTAAATAATCAAGCGTTTGCAGCGTCGTCTCGAGCTTGCCGCCCGTCAGGTCGGTAAACCCTTGCGGGTCGGTGTGCTTGACGTCGAGGATGACGAGGTCGGCTTTTTCGAGTACGTCGGGCGCGAACACCGACCCGGCCGTATCGAGCGCGGTATGTATGCCTTTCTTTTTGAGCGCGTCGAGCAATGCCGCCGTGAACGCAGTCTGTAATAGCGGCTCGCCGCCCGACAGCGTGACGCCGCCCGTACAGTAGTCGCGGTACCGCTCGACTTCTCCGATCACTTCGTCGACCGTTGTCTCCCGCCCTGCTTGCACATGCAACATGTCGGCATTGTGACAGTACTTGCACCGAAGCGGACATCCGGCCAAAAATACCACCGTACGTAACCCCGGCCCGTCCAACGCCCCCAAATGCTCGTAGGAGACAACTCTGCCAATCGTATTCATTCGTTTTGTCCTCTCCTAATTATCGCAAGAGATTGCCGCGGCCTCGCAATGACCTTTCTTTCGGTGCACCGCACTACGTCCCACGTGAGGCCGTAGAGTGATACAATGTTACACTTGACGGCGGAGAATGCGCCGCACTACGTCCTACGTGAAGCCGTAGAGTGATACAATGTTACACTTGACGGCGGAGAGTGCGCCGCACTACGTCCCACGTGAGGCCGTAGAGTGATACAATGTTGCACTTGACGGCGGAGAGTGCGCCGTAGGTCGACAACAGGGGCGCGGGCGACTTAGGCGCGTAGTTCGATCTACGTAACTAAGTCGCCCGCGCACACGTAGTCGGCCTACGGTGTGCTATACGCCGTCAAACCCTCTCGAAGAAGGTGCGTTTTAGCACTTCCTCTCTGTGGCCGCGGCTCAAAACGCCGAAACGAACGGCGTAGCCGGAGACGCGAATGGTCAAGTGCGGATATTTTTCGGGGTGGTTGTGAGCGTCTAGCAGCACGTCTTTATTATACACGTTGATGTTGAGATGATGCCCTTTTTTCTTGAAATACCCGTCGAGAATGGAGACGAGATTTTTGGTGCGCTCGGGGTCGGTCTTGCCGAGCGTGGTCGGCACCAGACCGAAGGTGTTGGAAATGCCGTCGCGGCAAGACGCATATTTGAGTTTGGCCACCGAATTGAGCGACGCCAACGCGCCGCGCTTTTCGCGGTTGTGCAAAGGATTGGCGCCGGGTGCGAACGGCTCGCCCGATTTTCTTCCGCACGGCGTCGCGCCCGTCTTTTTGCCGTAAACGACGTTCGACGTGATCGTCAGCAGGCTCAAGGTATGCACCGCGCCGCGGTACGCCTTGGTGCGGCGCAACGCCTCGATGAAATAGTCGACCAGTTCCGACGCGATCGAATCGACGCGATCGTCGTCGTTGCCGTACTGCGGATACTCCCCTTCGGTCTTGTAATCGACGATCAGTCCATTGTCATCGGCAACGGTCTCAACATGCGCGTACTTGATCGCCGACAGGCTGTCGGCCGCCACCGAAATGCCGGCCGCGCCGAACGCCATCAGCCGTTCCGGATAGGTGTCGTGCAAAGCCATTTCCAGTTTCTCGTAGGCGTACTTGTCGTGCATATAATGAATGATGTTCATCGTCGACACGTAGGTATGCGCCAGCCAGTCGATATAGGTCTTGTAGCGGTCGAGCACGGTGTCATAGTCGAGCGCGCCCTGTAGCGGCGGCATTTCGGGGCCGATCTGCACGCCGCCAACCTCGTCCTTGCCGCCGTTGATCGACAGCAGCAGCAGTTTGGGCAGGTTGCAACGCGCGCCGAAGAACTGCATTTGCTTGCCGATCTGCATGGCCGACACGCAGCACGCGATGCCGTAATCGTCGCCGTACAGCGGCCGCATGATGTCATCGTTCTCGTACTGGATCGAACTGGTGTCGACGCTGACCTTGGCGCAAAACTCTTTCCACCCGGTCGGCAGGTCGTTGCTCCACAGCACCGTCAAATTGGGTTCGGGCGCGGTCTTGAGGTTGTACAGCGTGTGCAAAAAGCGGAAACTCGATTTGGTAACGAGCGGCCGCCCGTCGATACCGATGCCGCCGAGCGACTCCGTGACCCAGGTCGGATCTCCTGCGAACAGCTCGTTGTATTCGGGGGTGCGCAGTTGCCGTGACATGCGCAACTTCAAAACAAGCTGATCGACCAGCTCCTGCGCGCCGCTCTCGTCGAGAATGCCTTCTGCCAAATCGCGCTCGAAATAGATGTCGAGGAAGGTCGACACGCGACCGAAACTCATCGCCGCGCCGTTCTGCTCCTTGATCGCCGCCAAGTATCCGTAGTACGTCCACTGCACGGCCTCGCGCGCGTTCGTCGCCGGCTGCGAAATGTCGTCGCCGTATGCCGCCGCCATTTCTTTGAGTTTCCCGAGGAAATCGATCTGCCGGAACAGTTCTTCCCGCAATCGGATATTTTCCTCGTCCATGTCGTGCTTGCCGGTCTCGGCGTAGTCGGCGCGCTTCCACTCGATCAGCTTATCGACGCCGTAGAGCGCGACGCGGCGATAGTCGCCGATGATACGGCCGCGGCCGTAGGCGTCGGGCAAGCCCGTCAAAATGCCGTATTTCCGAAGCGCGCGCATTTCGGGCGTATACACGCGGAACACGCCGTCGTTGTGCGTCGTCTTAAAGCGGAAGTTCTCTTCGACCTCTTCGCTTAAACTGTACCCGTAGGCCTCGCAGGCCTGTTTGGCCATGCGAATGCCGCCGAACGGGTTGACGCCGCGCTTTAGGGGCGCGTCGGTCTGCAAGCCGAAGATCAGTTCGTTTTCGCGGTCGAGATACCCGGGCGCATAGGTCAACAGGCTGGACACGTGCTGCGTGTCGATGTCAAGTACGCCGCCCTTTTCCCGTTCGGCCGCAAGCAGTACTTCGTATTTTTCGGTCAAGCCTTTTGTACGCGCGGTCGGCTTCGCCAAAAACTTCCCGTCGCCGGTGTACGGCGCGTAATTGAGTTGTATAAAATCCCGCACGTCCGGGCGCGTTTCCCACGCCCCTGTTTTAAAGTTTCTCCACGCTTGCATAGCGCACCTCCAAATCGTATTCGTTCTTGCCCCAGCGCGACCAAACGGTTATCTTGCCGAGTCCTTCTTGCACACTCTTGATATAAAAGCCGATCGATCCGCCCGAAAAATTCCTAAGCTCCGGCCCGACCAACGACACGCTGCCCGACGCCGCCACGCGCACAGGCGAATTTTCGTATGCGAGCGTCATGCCGTTTCCGTCGGTCGCGGTGACGGAAACCTTGACCATTTCATACGCGCCGGCGATCTCGGGGAACGCGCATTCGACCGCCACCGTCTGGCCGTTGCCGCTCTGCGGGAAGTATCCGACCGCGCGGGTCGAGACGACCTCGCCGCCGCGCACGCCCTCCAACCGATAGGACACCAGCGCATACAGATATTTATCGGCCAGGCGCTTAAAGCCCTCGCCGTCGGTTTTAATCGACCGCGCAACCATGCGCACCGCCAGCTTGTCCCAAAAGGATAAGCCGGTCATACCTTTACGGCGGATCTTTTGAAACAGACGTTTACACAGCCGTTCAAAAAACGGTGTCATGCCCTCGTCGATAAGCAGCCCGCCGATAAAATCGTCGATGAACACAGGCGGGTGTCGCAAATGCTTGTACCGCTTGCGGTCGGGAAAATACTCGCCGACCAAACTTTCGCCGCGATACAATCGCACACTGTCGCAGTTGGTGAACACGGTAAGACGGCCGTCGAACTCGTCGTTATAGAGCGGCTCGACCGGATACAGCACCGGCTGTAATTCCGCCTGCGACATGTAGGCATAGGCGGCCGGTTTTAAATTGCGGTACATGTCCGTTACGCCCGAGTGCCAAACCGAATCGCCGCTACCCTTATGCCGCGCGGTGTGAAAGTCCGACAAACTCATACCGATACAGCCGTCGATCGACTTGCTGCCCAGCACCTTGTCGAGTACGTCGAGATGCGCGAGCGCGTGCGCGCGGCGGTCGGCCACGGGGTCGAAGTTCTTGACTTGCCACGCGCCCGAATGCTCGGTGATCAGATACGGAATGAACAGCTGCGCCGTTTTGCGCGGGCGCGAAACGCCGGTCTTGCGCGTCTCGTTAAAGCCGAACACGTCCTCGTACAGACGACTGCCCATGAACGAGCGCGCGCCCAGCACGGCGCGCGACGGGTCGAGGTCTTTGGCGCATTTGGCGGTCTTGAAATACAGCTCGTCGCAGTCGGGCGAGTTGTTGGCGCGCACGCCCCAAGCGATGACCGACGGGCTGTTGCGGTCGCGTATCACCGTTTCGGCGATGATGTCGACCATCGCGCTTTTCCAGCGCGTGTCGCCGATATAGCCGTCGCCGCCGAAGTCCTCGATGACCATCAGGCCGATCCGGTCGCACTCCTCGATGAACGAGCGCGCCGCCAACCCCAGTGTGCGCACGCAGTTACAGCCCAAGCTTTTTATAAGCCGCGCGTCGCTTTTCTCGAGCGTGTCGGGCGCGGCTCGGCCGATGCCCGGATAGGAATCGATGCGGTTTAGGCCGATCAGTTTGATCTTATTGCCGTTTAAGCGGAATCCGTCGCGGTAAAACGCCGCCGTTCGGAACGCGAAGTCGGTCGTATATTCGTCGATCGGTTTCGAGCCGGACATCAGCCGCACGTGCGCGGTGTAAACGGCCGGATTATCGGGCGACCACAGCTCGTGCCGCTCGACGCTGCCGGTCAGGCGCACGCGCTCGCCCAACACCGATTTGGCGCCGAGGCGGCCGACGGTCTCTCCGTTCCAATCGGTTATGTACGCGTCGACCGCCGTTTCGGGATAAAAGTCGGCGAGCAGTACGTCGATACTCAACTCGGCCGACGCAGCGGCAGTAACGGCCGCATCGCGGATAATGCCGCCGCTCTCAATGACCAGGTTGATTTTTCTGCACACGCCGTACTGCAAGAGATTGCCCTTGCCCGCGCCCGGTACATCCTTCTTGACGCGCGCGTCGAGCTTGACGACGACGATATTGCGGTAGTCGAATTTGATCGGCGCGGTCACGTCGGCGGTAAACGGCGTGCCGCCTTTATGCGAGGTGACGAACATGCCGTTGACATAAACTTCGGCGTAGTTGTCCGCCCCATCGAACCGTAACAGCAAGCGACAACCGTTGTACGACTCCGGCACGACCAGTTCGCGCACGTAGGTCGAGACGGCGCGCATGTCGTTCGGCTCGAAATATTCGGTTTTCAGTTCGATCGAATTGTGCGGCAGTTCGACGTTTTTAAAGCCCTCGAACGCGCCTTTTTCCAGGCACGCTTTGTCGAATCCTAAGCGGAATCGCCAGCCGTCGTTGATCGGAATGACTTTTTTCATACTAGTTGAATATCCTTATGGCGTTGACCAACCGCATACATACGGCGACGATGAAATAGCTGACCAGCAAGGTAATAATGACGAAAAACAGATCGGTGAGTTCCAGTTTGCAAATGCCGAACACGCTTTGCGGCATCAGCGCCGCCGCGAGAATACAAATGGTCGACGTGACGATCATCAGCACGCTGCGGAATGCGTCGAGCGGCTCGCAGATCTTCAACAGAATCATCATGCCGGAGAACGTCATGGCGAGCACGCTCATACAAATATAGGCGTCCCAGCCTTCCATACCGCGCACGACGATAACCTTGCCGTTGGTGAAATAGCTGTACAAAAACACCGCCATCACGCTGATACAAAGCGTCATGCCGCCGGGGATACAGCGCGAAATAACGTTGGTCAAGAACTTGCCTTTGATGATGTTCTTATTCGGCTGCAAGGCGAGCGCGAACGACGGTATGGCGATGACAAACCATTCGAGCAACAGCAGGTTGGACGTGTCGAACGGATACTTGACGCCGTTTGTGATCGTCAGCACCAAAAAGACAATCGTCAGCACGATCGACATAAACGTTTTCATCAAAAACAGCGACGACGATTTTTGGATGTTGTTGACCACCCGCCGCCCCTCTTTTACGACGTCGGGCATCGACGTGAAATTGGAGTCGAGCAGCACCAGGTGACTGACGTTGCGCGCCGCCTCCGCGCCCGAGGCGATCGCCACCGAACAGTCGGCCTCGCGCATGGCGAGAATGTCGTTAACGCCGTCGCCGGTCATCGCCACGGTGTGGCCTTTGGCCTTGATCGACTTGACGAGCAAGCACTTTTGTTCGGGCGTGACGCGGCCGAACACCGTATACTTGTTGGCCGCCTCGATGACTTCCTGTTCGGACAGCCCCTCGAGACTGATGTACAGCTCGGCATTCTCGACGCCGACGCGGCGCGCGACTTCCGACACCGTAACGGGGTTGTCGCCCGAAATGACCTTGACGGCGACGTTGTTTTCCTTAAACCAGCGAATGGTCTCGACGGCGTCGTCGCGGATATGGTCCTCGATGACGATGAGGCACAGCGGACGGCGCACGGCGGGCAGACGCTCGCCCTGCATTTCGGCCGGCGAGTGCGCCAACACCAACACGCGGAATCCGTTGGCCGCATTCTCGGAGATCAGCTTTTCGATACGGACGCCCAAGTCCTTTAAAACAAATTCGGGCGCGCCCAACATATAGGTGCCGGCGCCCTCGAAGGTGACGGCCGACAACTTTCTTTGCGAAGAAAACGGCATGACCTTGATCGGTTTCAAAGCCTGGCTGTAGCCGAATCGGTTGGCGAGCGCCATCGCCGTTTGGTTGTTGTCCTCGGTCGCGGTCAGCATCGAGCCGATGACGTCCTGCAAGGAATGTTCGGTCTCGCCGCCCTTTAACTCGATGATATTGTTGACCTGCATACTACCGTCGGTGATCGTGCCGGTCTTGTCGAGGCACAGCACGTCGACGCGCGCCAGCATTTCGATACAGTAGATGTCTTGCACCAGCGTCTTGCGCTTGGCCAGACGGATAACCGACACGGCGAGCGCTACCGTCGTCAACAGGAACATGCCGGCCGGGATCATGCCGATGACCGACCCGGAAATACTCGAAATAATATCTTTCCACTTGTCGGGGCCTGCCGGCGTTTGCTTGCTGTATACCCACAGCATGATGATCGCCAGCGGCACGATAATGCACGAAATGACGCGGATAAACAGTCGGATCGAGGCGTTCAGTTCGCTCTTGGGCTTGCGATAGCGCTTGGCGTAGCTGGTCAGCGTTTCGACGTAGTTGGCCGCGCCGACTTTATCGACGCGCGCATACACCGATCCGCTCGAGACGAACGAGCCGGAATACACGGCGTCGCCCACTTTCTTTTTGACCGGTACGCTCTCGCCCGTCAGCATCGACTCGTTGACTTCGCACTCGCCGCACACAACGATACAGTCGGCGCAGATCTGCTTGCCCATTTCCAAGCACATAATATCGTCGAGCACCACTTCGGCAACCGGGATCGTCCTTTTTTCCCCGTCGCGTATGACCTGCGCGGTCGGCGCGGTAATCAGACTGAGCTTATCGACCGTGCGTTTACTGCGAATCTCCTGAATGATACCGATGCCGATGTTGGCAATGATGATGATCATGAAAAACAGCTGCGAGATCGAAGCGCCGACGGCGATCAGCGCCGCCGCGACCGCAAAGGTCAACAGATTGAGAAAGGTGAAGATATTGGTGAAAAAGATGTTGCGATACGTCTTGCCGCTCTTTTTACGCGTGGCGTTGAAATACCCGTCCTCCATACGCTTGTCTACTTGCGCTTTGCTCAAACCGAACTTGACGTCCGGCTCGTAGCGCTCGGCCACAGACAGATCGGCCGTCGCTTTGACCTTGTATCTCTTGCTCCCTTTGCGCTGCTCCTGCGACAACAGCGTACCGTCGATCGTCGGCGCGTGCGGAACGACAGGGACTTCCGTCTCTTCGAATACGGTCTGATCGATGTGCAACTCGTATTCTTCTTGCGTCGTGACCGTCGGCGTGACTGTGTTGGTCGCCTTGGTGACTACGTTGCGCTTCGTCTTGCTCGCCGTCGATTTACCGGCGCTCGTTTTTGTCGTCGTCTTTTTTTCCATATTCACTCCCGATACGGAATTAAGTATAGCACAAGCGCTATGCGATTGTCAATAAAAAGCCCGTGCCTTTCGGCAAAATCTGCCGTCGATTTTTCTTTCCTTGCCGCAAATACCACAATATACTGTGTTTGTATCTCATTTTATGCACAAGATATGTAATTTTGTCCTGTTTTTACCCGAACAGCGGCTTGTCCCGCCGCCGCGCCGACTTTTGCGCAAACGATTTGGAACCGTTATTCGCTTTTATTTGCCCGAATTTGCACGCAAAAATCGCAATTTTATACAATACGTTAAAGACATTCGCCCAAAAATTCTCGATTCTTTTGAAAAACTCTTGCATGGCGGGTTGCTTTCGTGGTATTATAGAATCGAGGATATATTACTAAAGTATTATTCACCTTAGAAAAATGTTCTCTAATCTTGGACAATTCCGTTTTCAGACGAGGAAACTTTATGCGCATAACAGCTAAACGATCCAAACTACTGTTTGCACTATTGCCGATCATGGCAATCATATTTTACGCGCTCACCTACTCGCCGGAGCTGAAGGCTTCGGTGACCTTTAAGCCTGTGCGCAAGGTCGACAACATCGTTGCACTAAAGGAAGTGCCGACGTCCGGCACGCCGTCCGACTACAGCCCGCTCGAAAATATCTCTATCGCCAACTATATTTTGTTCAACGCCTCGTACTTTCAAGGCGTTTCCGACGGCAGTCTTGTCGCAAGCGTCGGATTCATCAATTACAATCAGACGATATACGGAATGCGCAAGGTCAAGGACGGCAATCTTTTTACCCAGTCAATCTCGACTTCGTCGCTTAAAAGCATTGCCGAGCAGCATTACGTTGCGGGCGACAGCTATTTATATCGCGTCGGCTCGAAGATCAAAGGCAATTCGGCCGAATTCGGCGACGTCTATCAGATGAGCGGCGACGCGTACATGATCAAGTACGGTATGCCGCCGATGGAGCTTTGCAAATACGTTCTAAAAGAAGAGACCGTTCTCGACGCCAAACTGATCTCTTTCCCTGCCGTAGCCGGCGAGGGCGATTATGTGTTCGGCTTTACGCTCGACCCGAAACTGTCGACGGAATACTACCAAAACGAAGTGCGGACGCTGTCGGGCAGCTCGTCCGAATATCCGCAGTTCGAATCGGTGTACCTCGAAATCACGATCGGATCCGACTGGTATGTCAAGTCGGTTTCGGTCTCCGAGTCTTACTGGATCGATAAGCCGATCAAAGCCCTATGTTCGGCAAAGCTGACCGAAGTATTCAGCGACATCAACGACCCGCGGGACGTTCCCGAAGCCGAGCCGTTCCTGTCGTTCGTCCCCGACGACAACGGAAACGGCGGCGGCCAATATACGCCGCCCGACGACCCGACCGAATATTTGGCCGCCGCATTCGGCAAGTACATACAGGGCGAGCCGCTCAACCTCGACTGCAACATTTCGCTGCCCGCCTACAAATTCGATCTGAACGTCAAACTGCATATCGATCTCGAACACAAGTTCGCCGACATTCTTCTTGCCGACGAACTGTACATAGGCTATCGCGGCGACACCGTGTATTTTGCAGCCGGCTCGCTCAAAGGCAGTATGCGCACCGACGCATTTGCGGCGCTGCTGCCCGAACTGCTCGAAGAGGCGCAGCTCGTCAGCCCCAAACTGCAAGCCTTTTTGAAAGACTTCGATTTCGACGCGCTCAAAGGCGACAGTCTGATGGAATTGCTGTTTGCCGACGCCGAAGTCGTCAAGACCGAAACGGAGACGGCGATCGTCATGCCGTTCATGCTGTCGGGCGTGCGTTTCGACATTCGCATGAATCTGTCGCCCGAACCGTATGAATTTCGCTCGATCGACGCGAAAATCAGCATTCTGACCGTCGGCGCCGACGTCTCCGTCGTGCCGTGCGACAGCATTGCCTTCCCCGCAATCGACGACAGTTACCGCGATTTTACGGCGGCTGCCGACTTCATTCTGCCGACGTTGCGTACCGCGGGACTGCCCGCTTATCGGTTGACGGTAAACGGCAGCTTTACGACGCCGCATTACAGCGACACCGTTTCGGGCGAACTGCATATCGACCGCGCGCTGAACGCCGTCGGCACGCTCGCGCTCGACAAGTTGGGCAAAGCGGTCACGCTCGCCCACGTTGACAATACGCTGTACCTGTCCGTCGACGGTATGACGCTTTCCCTGTCCGACAGCGAGCTGCTCGACCGGTTGCCGCTCGACACATCGGCACAGCCGAACATCGATTTAAGCGCGTTCGACCTCGGCGCGATCCTGTCCGGCTTAACCGAACTGACGGTCGACAACAATACCTTACGCGCGACGCTCGCAATCGACGGCGTTCCCGTAAGCGTCGCTTTACGCCATAACGGCGAGATCCTCACCTATCTACACGTCGAATTGCCCGACGTCAACGGAATGCGCTTTGCCTTCGACGTCGATTTGGCCGCGAGCGCCGCGCCGATCGCTGTCGAAAAACCCGAAAACGCGGTCAGCGCTTTGGCCGTTTACGACTACGTCAAGCCGCTGCTTGCCGACGCGCGTCAGGCGGGCGAAATTCGCTTGACCTTACAAGATACGACGGTATACGGGTTGCCGATCGTCGGCAATGTGCGGATCGGCTTGCGTCCGCTGTACTTCGAGGCCGATTTATCGGTCGACGGCGTGCCGGTCCGCGCCGTACTCGGCACGAATGAGAACGCCGCGCCGCTGTATGTTTCGGTCGGCAACGCTCGTTTCAAAACGACGGTCGAAGAACTGCCGTCGCTTTTGTCCGAAGTGATTGCGCTGTTCGGCATAGACGCGCCGCAGATGTCAATCCCGTCGCTGTCGGCGTTCTCGTTCGACCAAAACGGTTTGCATATCACCGCCCTCGGCATGACGGTCGGACTGACGGTCGCCGAGCAAACGGAAATTTCGGTTTCGGCAAACAACGTCGACGTGCGCGCGGCCGTCACGTTCGGCGACGGTAACGCACCGACGGTCGAAGGCGACTACACCGACTTAACGCACGTCGTCGATCTATTGAAAAGCGCGACGGCGACGATTCAACAAAGCGGCTTCTCCGTAAGCGGCGTAGCGACAGTCGACTTCGACAGCTTACAGGACACGGCGGCGTATACGGTCGATTGCGACAATGCCGGCAACGTGCGCGCGACCGTCTCGCTAAAGAACATGGGCATCGCCGCTACGGTCACCAAAGTCGGCAACGACTTGTATATCGAGTGCGGCCTGTTTACCGTCAAAGCGCCGTTACATAAAAAAGACGGCACGCAAGCGTTTGCCTTGCCCGCCGCGATTGCCGACCTGTTGCCTGCGTCGGTCGTCTCGCTACTGTCCGGCAACACGCCGACGGCGCGCGACCTCGTTGCGCTTGTCCCCTATCTGAAAACGCTTTCCGTCACCGATTCGACGGCGACCGTCCGTATCGACACCGGCAAGTTTGCGCTCGACATGACGGCAAGCTACGGATTGTATTTACAGTCGGTCAATGTCGCGCTGACCCTGCCGCGCGCCGACGCCGAGCCGATCGCGCTTAACGCTTCGGCGGCGCTTGCCGTCGGCGATATAACGGTCGCAACGCCGAACGGAACGTTCGTCGACCTCGAAAACGATTCGATCCTGTCGATCCTCGAGGGCAAGGCGCTGACCGGCACGATCGTTGCGAATGTCACGACCGATGCGGGCAAGCTGGTCCCTATGTCCGGCACGGTGACCGTTGCGGTCATGGGCGGCAAACCGCAGTTTGCGCTTTCGGTCAATGCCTTTGACACGCAAGTCGACGCGCGGCTGTGGAACGACTGCCTGTATTTGCGCGTCGGCGATTTCAAAATGACGTTTAACATAGCCGACGACAAGCAAGCGCTACTCGATTTCGTCGATCAAAATCTCCCGCCGTTTGTCGGCGATCTGCTCGACAAGCTGTTAAAACTGGACATCGAGGGCATTCTCAACCGCCCGGCCGGCGATACGACCGTTCGGGTCGACTTCGACGCGATCCTCGACAGCCTGTCGCTATTAGACGGGTTGGACGTCACCGTCCCGATCGGCAACGCGCACGTTCGCATTCGTTTGCCTTGGCCGCAAAGCGGCGTTTTGCCTAAGGTGTCGGCCGACTTCTCGATCAACCAAACCGTCGTCGCCCTGCTGTTGGAAAACCCGACGCTCGCGGCTATAGATGCGGAGACGTTCGACCTTACGCCGCTGTACGCCGACACCTATGTCGATCTGATGAAGTTTGCCGCTTTCCTGCCGGCGATCTCCGACACGGTAAAAGCGACCGGATTCGAACTGACGGTGACCGACGACGTGCGCGTGGACTATATCGGGTCGCAGTACGCAAAAGACGAGACCGGTAAAGCGATCCGCGTGCAAAGCACCGACGCAAACGGGCAACTCGTCACCGAATACAAAACCGAGCCGGCCGACCGCTCGCTGGTCATTGCCGCCGGCAGTAATATCCGTATCGTGCCCGAAGGCGCTTTCGGCGAAAAGGGCTACTTCCTCAACTTCGCCGCCGACTTGACCGTCACGTATGACGAATGCGTGATCGGCGTCAATAAGCTGGTGCAGTCGCGGCGGTGTACCGACAATATCAAAATTACGTTGGTGCGCGAGCCGGGCGGCAAATTCTTCTACATCGATTTCCGCAGCCACGAATCGACGACCGACAGCACCAAGATCAAACTCTCTTACGAAGAAGTCATGGGCATGATCGGCTACGTCAAAGAGATCCTCGGCTTGCCGCCGACCGTCCTCGACCGACTGACCGACGGCTATTACGACGACAGCATCGACACAAGCATATTCGATTCGCTCGATCTGACAAACTTGCGCGCCTCGTTGGTCAACGCGCTCGACGCGGTAGAACGCATATTAAACGTCGTATCCGGCGACGAAACGCACACGGGCGCGCTACAGTCGATCGGCGCGCTGATGCAAGCGACGACGCTCGACGAGGCCGCCGCCCATATTCGGGCGATCCGGGCGGTTCTCGCCGACAACGATCTCCTGCCCGATAAGAGCGACGACGACATCATCGACAGCTTCGGCGCGATCCTATCTGCGATCGGCAAATTGACGTTGTCGTTCGACACGGCCGACAACCTATTGACGCTGTCCGCCCCCTACCGTCCCGACGAGACCGCCGAAGAGACGCGGCAAAGTCTGACGCTCGGCCACGACGGCACGGCGCTGACGACGCTCAACCTCAACAGCTTTACCTATAAGACGACCGACATCAGCGGCGACTTCCGTTTGCGCATTTCGACGGCCGACGCGCCCGTCACAGTGACGCCGCCGGCAGGCAGCGACAACACATTCAATCAAAATCCGACGGCTGCCGAACGCACGCTGTGGAACGATTTGGGGCCGATCCGCACCCTGTTTGAAAACCTGCTCCATACGACCAACCTCGGCCGATTCCACATCGGCGGCGCGGGCGACACCGAGTACGGCAAGATCCATATGTCGATCCCCAACTATAAGGTCGAGATCGATATTCCGTTTACCGTCAAGGTCGATTTCATCGCCGATAAGCCGGCCGTATATGCCGAAATCGATTTCTCCAAAATCGAGACGAGCGGATTGGGCGGAATAGCCAGTAAATTTGCGCTCGATAAAAACGTGTCGCGTCTCTTCTATTATGACGGACGATTCCTCTTGAGCCGCACGCTGGACAGCCAACGGCTGAATAGCACGCCGACATTCTTTGAAACGACACACGTATATCAAACGCAATATGTAGCCGCAACGCTGAACGACTTGATCCGAAAAGACGAAAACGGCAATATGGATACCGCGCAACTGATGAAGTACGTATACTTCCTGTTCCCGCTCTCCGGCACGATTCAGACGCCGATCAACAATGCCGTCGAGCAAGGCATCACCGACGACTTCAACAAAAAATCGGAGATCGTCAACCGATTCTCGTTCAGCAAGAATGCGGCGGGCGACACCGAATTTGCGTTCAGCGTCGACGTCGGCGAGCTGTCCCGTATCTCCGCCATCAAAGACGCCTCGATCAAGCTGACGACAGGCGCGTACACCGACCGTAACGGCCAAACGCAAGCGATCTTCCGCGACCTGTTCGCCGACATTTGGTTCTTGAAAGGAACGTCGGGCGTTTCGGACGGTATCGGCATGAAGATCAACGCGCAACTGGTCAATCCCGGTCAAGACATCGGAACGATTCGCTACACCGATTGGCAAGCCGAAACGCAGACGACCAAAGTCTGGGACGGTTATCAAGTGCGCGAAGAAGTGAAAGAAATCGCCGTTGCGCAGATCCCCGCGATGATCGACCGCTTATCTGCCTTTACCGATACAAATGCCGATTTTGCGGGAACGATAGAAAAACCGTATGTATCGACCAAAAAATACATGCGATTGAAAAAGTAACTTGATGATAAAAAGACCGCCCCACCCGGGCGGCCTTTTTCTATATTCGGTTTATGTTTTTATTTGATCCCTACGCCGTTGATATACGTCTTAAATTCGGCCAAAATCTCGTCGACCAGTTCGGCGCGCTCGCACTCGACCATAACGCGCACTTTCGGTTCGGTCCCCGACATGCGGACGATCAAACGGCCGATGCCTTCTAAGCGTTCGCTCTGCTCGTCGATCATCTTTCTGAGTCCCTCGTCGTACATGATCGAAGGGCTGGCGTATTCGGCGATCGCCTTTTGCGGGCAGAGATTGAGCTTGACGGGCGCGCTCAGTTTGCCGTCTTTGATCAGCGAGCGCGCAAAAAAGATACTCGACAGCAGGCCGTCGCCGGTCGTTGCCGCAGGATACACGATAAAGTGGCCGCTCTGCTCGCCGCCGAGGTTATAGCCTTTTCGGAACATCAGATCGCAAATAAACTTGTCGCCGACCGGCGTGCGCAGCAGCTTTTTGCCCTCGCTTTCCAGTTTCTTTTCGAGCGCGAGATTGGTCAGCACCGTGCCGACAACCACCCCGCCCTCGAGTTTCATATTGCGCGAAATGTTATACAGCACGCTGTCGCCGTCGATAATCTCGCCGTCGTACACCACGCTCAAGCGGTCGGCGTCGCCGTCGCAGGCAAAGCCCAACCGCGTGTCGGTCGACTTCATGCTGTTGCGCACATAGTTCGGATACAGCGCGCCGCAATAGGCGTTGATCTTCTCGCCGCGCAAAGAATTGTTTTCGGTTTCGATGTCGGCGTGCAGCCGCGTGTACGCCTCTTTGGCGACCGTGCTGACAGCGCCGTAGCCGCAGTCTAAGCGGATCTTCAAGCCGTCGAAATTAAAGTTGGCGGTCTTGACAACGTTATCGACATACTCCTCGGCCGCGCTGCCTAAGGTCTTGACTTTGCCCTTACTCTGCGATTTGGCGGGCTGGTTGTCGATATAGTATTCGATCGAGCCTTCCTGCTCTTCGGTCAGCTTGACGCCGGATGCGTCGAAGATCTTGATGCCGTTGTATTCGGGCGGGTTGTGGCTGGCGGAGATCATGATCCCGCAGGCCGCCTTATGCTTCATCGCCAAGTGCGCGACCGCAGGGGTCGGCACAATGCCGAGTAGCGTAATGTCCGCGCCGCCGTCGGTAATGCCCTTGACGAGCGCCTCCTCGATCTCCGGGCCGGAAACGCGCGTGTCGCGGCCGACAAAACAAGCGCCCTTGTTGAAAAACTCCGCTACGGCGCGACCCGTTTTATAGCTGAGCGCCGCGTCGAGATTGTCGCCGTACTTGCCGCGAATGCCGTCTGTTCCGAAATACTTGCTCACGTGTTGTCTCCTTGAATCGAAAATATTCACTTATTATATTAGCATTTTCCAAAAAGCCTTGTCAAGTTTTTGACAAATAAATCTCTTTGTTATACAATATATTTATGTGCGCCCTAACATATATTATACATATATCGAATTTACTGCGGCGCAAAAAATGTCCATACACGTTGCACGAAACGGGAGGTAGCCTTTGTTCGACGGCCTGATTGAAATCATACTCGACGGACTGTTAAAAGTCTTTCAAAATCCGCGTATTGTGGTCGTCCTTGTCTCGATCCTCCCGATCGTCGAGGCGCGCTTGGCGATTCCGATCGCCATCGGCTACGGCCTGGGCGGGTTTGAAAGCTGGCTGTGGGCATTCTTAGGCTCGTCGGCGATCGTGCCGCTGTTGCTGCTCATCTTAATCCCCTTTATCAAATGGCTGTCGAAAACGCGGCTGTTCAAAAAAGTCGGCGTTGTCTTATACGAAAAATTCGAGAAAAAAGCGGCCGGCGTAGCGACTGCGGACGAGAAAAAACGCGACTTCAAAAAGATGCTCGGCGTCTTTATCTTCGTGGCGATCCCCATGCCGCTGACCGGCGTTTGGACGGGCAGCGCCGTCGCATCGATCACCAAACTCTCCTATCCGAAAGCGCTGCTGTCGGTCATTGCCGGCAACCTGGTCGCAAGCGGTATCATCACGCTGTTGAGCGTATTTTTGAGCGCTTACGTCGACTGGATCATTCTCGTCATATCTCTCTTGGCGGTCCTCGTCGTCATCGTGCTGATCATAAAAATCATCTTGCACAAACCGACGCCTCCGACCGATACCGACGGCGAAACGCCGGGCGCGAACGAGTAGGCGCCTCCCGTCATTGCGAGCGCAAGCAATCTCTTACACCTATAAACCAACCCTGCCAACATAAGGAGCTTATCTATGTGCGGAATCGTAGGCTATACGGGCGCGAAAAAAGCCGCCCCCATTCTCATCGAAGGACTGACCGGACTGGAATATCGCGGTTATGACTCGAGCGGCGTCGCCGTTCTCGAAAACGGACAGATCAAAATGGTCAAGGCCAAGGGCCGACTGAAAAACCTGGTCGAACTGACCGACAACGGCGAGCGTCTACCGGGCACCGTCGGCATCGGTCACACGCGTTGGGCGACGCACGGCGAGCCGAGCGACGTCAACTCGCACCCGCACATTTCCAAAAGCGGGCGTTTTGCCGTCGTACACAACGGCATTATCGAGAACTATTTGGAGCTGCGCGACTTTCTCATCGCGCGCGGCTACGAATTTGTTTCGCAAACCGACACCGAAGTCATCGCGCACTTGATCGAATATTACTACAACGGCGACCCCGTCGAGACGCTTAGAAAGGTGATGAATAAGCTCGAGGGCAGCTATGCGTTGGGAGTCTTAAGCTGCTACGCGCCCGACACCTTTTACGCCGCGCGCAAAGACTCGCCGCTCGTGGTAGGCTTAGGGGAACATGAAAATTTCATCGCGTCGGATATGCCGGCCGTTCTCAAATACACCCGCCGCTTTTTACTGATCGACGACGGCGAGATCGTCGCCGTCTCCCCTACGGCGGCGTCGGTGTTCAACCGCAACCGCGAGCCGGTCGAAAAGCAGCCGTTCACCGTCGAATGGGACGTGTCGGCCGCCGAAAAGAACGGGTATCCGCATTTCATGCTCAAAGAGATCTACGAGCAGCCCAAAGCGGTCGAGGCTACACTTAGCCCGCGCATCAAAAACGGCGACATCGTGCTTGACACGATCGCATGGACAGAGGAACAGATGCGCACCTTTGATAAAATCAACGTGGTCGCTTGCGGCAGCGCCTATCACGCCGGCATGATCGGCAAATATTTTATCGAAAAGCTGTGCCGCATTCCCGTCGAGATCGACGTCGCCAGCGAATTTCGCTACCGCGCCCCGATTGTCGACAATCGGACGCTGACCGTCGTCATCAGCCAGTCGGGCGAGACCGCCGACACGCTGGCGGGCTTGCGCGAGGCCAAAAAACTGGGTTCTCGCGTGCTGTCGATCGTCAACGTCGTCGGCAGCAGCATCGCCAGAGAGAGCGACGACGTTCTCTACACCTGGGCGGGGCCGGAGATCGCCGTCGCCACCACCAAGGGCTACACCTCACAGGTCGCCGCGCTCATGCTGTTGGGGCTGAAACTGGCCCGGGTGCGCGGCACGGTAACGCAAGCGCAGTTTACCGAACTGCTGGGCGAATTGCAAGCGCTGCCCGATCAGATCCGCGCCGTACTCGACCGCAACGTCGAACAGATCCAATATCTTTCGTCGGTCTACTTTGCCTCAAACGACGCCTTTTTCATCGGGCGCGGCATGGACTACGCGTTGGCGCTCGAGGGCGCGCTCAAATTAAAAGAAATTTCGTATATCCACGCCGAAAGCTATGCGGCCGGCGAACTCAAGCACGGCACCATTTCGCTGATCGAAAAAGGCTCGCTGGTCATCGCCGTTGCGGTCGACAAACGTTTGCAGGATAAAATGCGCTCCAACATCAAAGAGGTCAAGACCCGCGGCGCGACCGTTATTGCGCTTGCGCCGGTCGGCAATAATTTGGCGAGCGAGGTCGATCACGTCGTCACCCTGCCCGACTGCGGCGAGGATACGTACCCTGTCGTCGCCGTGACGGCCTTGCAACTGCTCGGCTATTACATCGCGTCCGCGCGCGGCTGCGACATCGACAAGCCGCGCAACCTTGCCAAAAGCGTGACCGTCGAATAAGCCGCTGTAAAAGCGCAAATATGCACATATGGACATACGTATAAACGGAGAAGAAACATGCACAAGATCGTAGTCATTTTAGGCGACGGCATGGCCGACTATCCCGACGAACAGGGGCTGACGCCGCTCATGCAAGCGGACAAGCCGCACATCGACGCACTGGCAAAAGTTTCGGAAGTCGGGCTTTGCCGCACCGTGCCGGAAGGCATGAAACCGGGATCGGATACGGCCAACCTGTCCGTCATCGGATACGACCCCAAACGCTATTATACAGGCCGCTCGCCGCTCGAGGCCTTGAGTATCGGCATTGCCTTACGCGACGACGATTTGACCTACAGAGCCAACCTGGTGACGTTGAGCGGCGCGCCGACCGATAAGGACACGACGATGGTCGACTATTCGGCGGGCGAGATCTCCACGGCAGAGGCCGCCGAACTGATCGGCTGTCTTGCCGAAAAACTGGGGCTGGACGGCTGTCTTTATACCGGCGTCAGCTATCGGCATTGCTTGGTCGTGCCGCACGGAAAACCGGCCGGCGAACTGACGCCGCCGCACGACATCACCGGTAAAGCGGTCGCGCCGTATCTGCCGCAAGACCGTCGTTTACTCGACTTGACCGAACGCGCTTACGCCCTATTACGCGATCACCCCGTCAACGTCAAACGCCGAAACGCGGGCAAACATACCGCCGACGCGCTGTGGTTTTGGGGCGAGGGCAAAAAACCGATGCTCGACCCGTTCCGCGAAAAATTCGGTTTAACGGGCGCGGTCATTTCGGCCGTCGATCTCTTAAAAGGCATCGGCATCGGCGCGGGGCTGGATTCGATCGACGTCGAGGGCGCGACGGGTACGCTCGACACAAACTACGACGGCAAAGCGCAGGCGGCGATCGACGCGCTTCAAAATCACGACTATGTATATATCCACTTAGAAGGCCCGGACGAGTGCGGACACCAGGGCGACCGCAGCGGCAAGATCACCGCGATCGAGCGGATCGACCGCCGAATCGTAGCGCCCGTCAAAGCAGCGCTCGACGCGGGCGGCGCCCCCTATCGTATGCTGGTCATTCCCGACCACGCGACGCCGCTACGTTTGCGGACGCACGTCGGCGACCCCGTTCCCTACGTGCTGTACGACAGCGAACATGCCGTCGAGGGCGTAGCGACGTACAACGAACAGACGGCCGCCGCGACCGGCCGCACGATCCCGCACGGCTGCGACCTGATCAAGCGGCTAATCGTATAGGCCGCAAAAGATTGCCGCACCGACGCTCGCAATGACATTTCTCGCATGGCATTGCGTCGCCGTCCCCCGTCATTGCGTCGCGCCTTTACTCCTCCGTCATTGCGAGCCAAAGTCAAAATGTCCGAGAGGAAACGAGTACGCACACACTTTGTCACCCTCGGAGCGTAAGTGGAGGGGTCTAGCGCAAGCGAATCCATTATTCTATACGCCTGCGTACATTCTTGCGTACCACTCGGAATGACAAATGGTCTTTACTGCCTTCCCATGAGGTTTTGTCTTTGGCTCTATTACGAGCGCGACGAAACAATCTCTTACAATCCCCCTATTCCTTTTTTCGGAGGCCGATATGTTTTTCAAAAAGAAATCGAAACCGTCCAAACAGAACGCGCAGTTGCAAGCCGACATCGACAAGGCTATGCTCGACCGCCTGGAAAACAGCCGGGAAGAAATGGCTTTTCACGCAGCGCAAACGAACGCCTATCTCGCCTTGACGCGCGACGCGGCGGCCGACGTGTTCGCCGAAATATCCGTGGGCGCGGGCAAAAAGCCCGACGCGCCAGCAGTCGCCGCAGTCACGGTCAAGCTGTCGAACGTGCCGCCGACGGCGGGCGCGAACTATCACGCACTGACCGAGGGCGCGGCCGTAACGCTCCGACACATGCCGCTCAAAGACGGCAATCAAAACGTCGTCGTATTCAACGACAACGCGACCGACCTCGACAAAATCGTTACGTTTGCCGCATTCGACGAGGCCGACCAACTGATCGCACAATACGGCGAAGGGTTTGCGATCCGCGGCGAGGTCGACTCGATCGTGCGCGACGAACTGCCGCCCAAGTCGTTTTTCGACCGCGTGGCCGCGACCGACCACCTGCAACCGCTGACCGACGAAGAATATCAACGCGTCTGCGACCTACACAAAAACGGCCGATACAAGGAAGTTTCTATCCGTATCGTCGAATAACCGTCTTATGCGCATATGGACATATAACGCATACAGCCCCCGAACGGCTCGCTCGGGGGCTTTTTCTCTGTCCGCAACGGTATTTATCGGCCGATCAGCGTGCGCAGTAGCGTTTGCGCATAGACGCGGTGCATATAGTCGTTGGGGTGATTGGTGTTCGATGAAGTCGTATCTTGAAACACTTTGCGCGTCAGCATGGCCTGATGTACGGCGGTCACGTTGACGGTCGCAACGCCGTTCTCGTTCCATTCCTCTTCGTCCGCAGCAAACGCCGCCGGATACTGCGGCTGATACTTTCTGAGCGTCGTACCCTGAACGTAACCGACTTGCTCGTTGGGCAGCATCGGCAGTACGACGGCGATCTCCACTTGCGGCAGTCGTGTTTGCAGGTTTTCGACGATACTGCGGATATTCTTGCGGAAAGCCTTCGGCTCGATGCCGACGCCGTCGTTCATGCCGAACGCCAACACGACGAGATCGGGCGCATATTCGACGATCGGACTGTAATTGACGTAGGCCGTCGCCCACTCGCCGGTCTGGCCGCTGACCGCAAAATTGTGCCGCTCGACGGTGACGCCGTAGGCCGCCTCCAACGCGTCCATCGCAAGATCGCAGTAGCTCGGGCAGTACGGCGCGCGGTCGATCTCCGCCAATGCCGTCGCGCTCCAGCCGTAGGTGATACTGTCGCCGTAATAGGCGACGCGCACGGTTTGCTTATCTGCCAGTTTGGCGTTGAGAGACGCGAAAACGTCGCTTCGGTCGGCGGGCTTCGGCAGCACGGTTGCGGGCTTATGCGTGTACGTCACCGCCAAACACCACGCGCTCATGCCTGCGTCGGTCTTGGACATTTCGGCCACAATGTACGCGCCCGTATCCGCTGCCGCCGGGATCTGCGTTTTCAACCCGTCGTCGGTATAGACGTCGAAATAGTATCGGTCATACGGCAAAACCGGAATACGACCGCCCGGCACAACGACCAGCTTTCCGTCGGTCACGGTGTAATCGACGCCCTCGGTGTAGACCGTTTGCAAATCGGCGCTCCGAACCGATACGATCGTTTCGATGTCGTACAGCAGACGGATCGGCTCGACCGCGCCGGCCTCGTTCTCCCGAACGAACGCCGCCTCGGCATAGCATACGACGCCGTCCCATACGGGCGCGGTACATTTGTCCAAGTCGAATGCCTTCAAATCGTATTGCGTCATGTCCTCTCCCTCCGTCGGGTTCTCCGGCGCGGCCGTCTTGCCGCCGCAAGCCGCCGCAGTCAACAGCAGCAGCGTCAAGAGTACGGCCGCCCAACGCCTAATTTTCATATTTCACGCCTCCCCTTTTTCGTTTGCCCAAAGCGACCGCCGCGGTAAGCGCAAGAATCGCCGCCGCGGTCGCGCTACCGCCCGCTTGCGCTCCGCAACCGCCTTTTTGCGGCGGCGCAGGCGGCTCGTCGGCATAGTCGACGGTCAAAACGTCGCTCATCAGATACCAGTCGCCCGCATTGGCAACGAGAACCAACCGAACGGCGTCGTCGTCCGACCGATACGCCAATACCCTACAATCGACGGGCGCGCGCGTTCCGTCATAGCGCACGACCGCGCCCGCGACCGTAAAATCATCGCGCGCCAAATCGGACTGCCGCACGGAATCGAGCGACACGTCGAGCGACCGCGGCAACGTCCCGCAACGCACGGCGTCGTTGTTTGTTAAGGCATACACGCCCGCCTGCGCCGCGTCGCGCACGTCGGTACGGGCGGCATACGTCCAGGCTGCCGGCATAAATCCACGCTCGAGCATATCCCGCATGATCGACAGATTGCCGTTGGACATATCGGCGCCGACGTCGCGCTCGCACAGCGCCGTTACCGTTTCGCCCAATGTCGGCTGCTTGTCGTTGAGGTCGAGCGCCCACAAATACGGGATCTCGCGGCGGACATTCGCTAACTGGTTGCGGTCGAACGAAATGACGACGATACGATCCTGCATATCGTACTGCTCGATTTTTTGCCGAAATATTTCGGCAAATGCGGCATCGGCCGTCTTGATCTCGAAAAACAGCAAACTATCGGATCGGCGGCTCAGCGCAAACAGTTCGTCGACGGTCGGAATGCTCGACGCATGACCCGTCGGCGTGCCGCCGTAATTTTTGACGATCTTATATTGCCGCAATTCTTCCAGCGTCATCGCCGCAATACGCCCCTGCCCGTCGGTCGTGCGGTCGATGGTCGCGTCGTGCATGATGACGATCTCGCCGTCTTTGGTCAAATGCGCGTCGACTTCGATATGGGTCGCGCCTGCCTCTATCGCCGCTTGAAACCCCTCGAGCGAATTTTCGTTGTATTGATACGGCACGCCGCGGTGCGCCACAACCAACGGCGACCGCGCCAGCACATGCCGCGGTTTGACAAACGCGTCAAATTCGTCATACGCACCCGCGATCGCGGCGGGGTCGCCCTCGACGATCAGTCCGAACGCGCCGCTTGCAATGCCTGCGACCGCCGCAAACCGATCGACGCCGTCGAGGCGCACCCAAACCGTTTTGGCGCGCGCTTGTAAGTATTCGACATTGGCTTTATTACCAAGCGACGCCGGCAGAATGACGACAAGCGCCCCGGCGCGGTTGGCGGCCGCCGCAATCGCCGCGCCGTCAAACGTCGCATGTTCGGTCGCGTCGTATATGCCCCGCAGTTTGGGCAAAGCGTCGCGCGCCGCGCGCAGCAACACGGCGTCGCCCGAAACGACGGCCGCATCGGTCAACTCGTTTTCGGTCGTATATTGCACCAGCTTTTCGAGCGCCGCCTGCGACGATACCGCAAAGTTGGGAATGATTTTCGGGTGCGCCTCGCGCATAAAAGCGTCGAGGCTTTCTATCGAACGCCCCTTGCCGTCAAGCACTTCCCCGGCGTCTCCGATACGGATCAGCAGATTGGTCGCGTACAGATCGGCGTCGTCCGAAACGTATTGCACGGTACGACTGTCGGCAACGTCGACGACGACAGCCGGCGCGGCGCGCAGCTGTTTGGCCGCATAGGCGGCATCGGTTTTGATAAACGCGTCTGCCGCCGCCGTCGTGATCCCGCCGCACGCAAACAGCGCGCACAAAGGAGCCAGTATGCCGAACAGCATTCGTTTCTTTACCTTCATATTCCGCTTCCCTATTCCTTTTCAAGCAAGACGACCGTTGCCGCCAACGGCCGGGCGCCCAACTCGACTTGTAAAATATTTTCGCTTACGGCGGCTTTGCCGGTACCGTACTGCGAAACGAACCGAAAACCCGGCACGCTGAAGGTCGCCGTCCGCGCCGCCGTTCCGTACTTAAAACAGTAACACACCGCGCGCCGACCGTCGTCGCGCACGCGCATCAGCCGTATCAAGCCCTTGGGATTGCGCAGAGAGCGGATCTCGTCGGTGTCGATCAGCACCGTCTCGCCGCATTGAATAATGTCCTTGACGGTTTGATAGTAATCTACGCCGTCACGCACGATTTGCTTGATTGCGGGCGATACTTCCGTCAGCCGCCCCGACAGGCATATACGGCCGAGCATGGCTTTTGCGATTGTGAAATACACTTCGTCGACGCTGTGATCGGGCAAGATGCTCGCCCAAACCTGCATGGTGCGCGGTTGCATGACGCGGTGCAAGTCCATGGCGACTACGGCGCCGTCGGGGTTTTCGTGCGCGTCGGAAAACGACACCATGCTGCCGAGCGTCGAAAACAGCGGCTCGTGCCGCATACCGCCCGAGGAACACACCTCGATGACCAAATCGGGCAGCGCATCCCGCAGCTTTTTGTAAAACGCCACGACGCGTTCAATATGCTCGCGCAGTCCCTCGCCCGGGCTTTCTGCGCCGTCGACGCCGAATCCGATGTTCTCGTTATAGTCGATCTTGACATAGTTCAGCTTGTTTTCGCGCAACGTGCGAATGACTTTATCGGTCAGATAGTTGTCGACTGCGCCCTTGCGGAAGTCCAAAAACAGCCGCCCCTGGTGGTTGACCGTCAGACCGTCACAGTGCAGCAGCCAGTCGGTACGCGCGGCCAGCTCGGCATTGTCGGTCACGGCCTCGAACTCGAACCAAACGCCGCCGGCGGTAAACCCGGCGCGCGCCGCCTCGTCCGAAAACTCTTTTAAACCGTTGGGGAATTTTTCGGGCACGACGTTCCAGTCCCCCAATAATTCGGCGTTGTTCCCGCAAAACCAACCGGCGTCGAGCACGAAATATTCGGCGCCCAATGCCCGCGCCGTCTGTAACTGCGGCCGCACGTTCTCGATGCGCGGATCGCCCCAGCTGTATAAATATTCGTTATAGATGATCGGCAGCGTCTGTTCGCTACGCGGGAATCGGTACAGCGTATCATGGTATTTGGTCAGCGCCGCACATGCCTTGGTCAACCCGCCTTGCACGGCGGTGAAGTACGCGTTATGCGTGACAAACGTTTCGCCGGATTTGAGCGTCTTGCGCCAATGCCCGTACAGATAGTCGGCTTGCCCGCCCGTCAGCGTGATGCCGCCGTAGCGGTGCAACGTTTCCAACTGCCAACTCGACGGCGCCTCGACTTGCACCGCCCAGGTCACGCCGTGTTCGACGTCCTCGAGCGCGGTAAACGGCAGATAGCCGCGGGCGGGCATCGAGCCGAGCGCGCCGATCCGTTGCAAGCGAATGCCCAACGACGACCAAGAATCCTCGAAATTGAAGGCCGAAACCGGCGTGCTTTCCTTGCGCCCCTCGCCCGACCAGTTGCTTTGCAAACGGTGCAAGATCAACTTTTCGGGATCGTTCTCCTCGGCAAACGGCGTCAGCGCCGAAATAGCGAACGACGACGCCAACTCGAGTACGGTATCGTTTCCCTTGTTTTCGATTTCCAAGTGAAGCGACGCCGCCGCATAGCCCTTTCTTTGCGTCAGCACATGCCGAACATACAACTCGTCATCGGTCTTTAAAAAGGTGATTACCGTTGTATCGGTCGCCGTTTCGGTCACTTTCTGGTCGTAAACGCGCAGCAAAAAAGCCGTCGCGCGGTCGTACATGGTGACGCCTGCCGAAAAGTCGCGGCGCGGCGAATCCCCCAGTCGCGCCACCTGCGCCATCGGTTCGATCTCGCGGCAGGGATACTTTTTGTTAAACTCCTTAAAGAGTTTGCTCTCCCGAATGTCGCCGACCGTTTGATTGGGTACGCAGGTAAACGACATGACGCCGCCCGAAACGGTGTATACGGCGGTCATGCCGCTCAGCGGAATTTTGATGATTTGCTTGTCGGTATAGCGCAAAATACTCTTCCTTTACCGCAAACCGTGCGGCCGTCAATGTGTATGAACGAATGTGCGACGCCCAAGCGTCCGTAACTTATTATGCCGATTCTCCCCGATCCGGGTCGGTGTTGACGCGAATATATCGGTCGGAGAAGGTCGCGCCTTCGTCAACGGCGATCTGCGAATACGTCTTGTAGTTGGCGGCCGTAACGGCCGTCCCTTGATAGTCGACGCCGTCGATATACAGATTGCGGACCGAGCAGTTGTCGCCGTCCACCCCGCCGCCGAGCCGCACGGTGACGCGCAAGGCGTACACGGGCAGATTGGACTGCTCGGCGTATTTGACGGCGATATTTTTGAAATAGACGTTGCGGATCGTCCCGCCTTCGCTCGCCGTCGCCGCCTTGTCGTACACGCTCATCGCGGCACAGTTGGTTTTGTAGATCTCGATATTTTCAAAAACGATATTCTCCCACGTCGCGTCCCGATTCGACCCCATTTGCACGGTACAGCAACCCAAATGCTCGCTCCAAGCCGCCTGCGCAAATCCGATCGAATTGTTGCGGAACAGCACGCCGTCCATGTCGTGCGCCGCCTCGTAGATCGCGCCGTATCCGATGCCCTTGTCGGTCCAAACGCAGTTGTTTTCGTACACGATATTGCGCGTCATAGCGCCGTTTCGCGACGACGTCGATTTGACTTCGATCGCGTCGTCGCCGGTACGTACAAAGCAATCGGTCGCGCCCGAATCGCGGCAGTCGGACAGCATGATCCCGTCGGAGAACGTGCGGTACGAAAAGAACATACACCGCGAAACGCGCACGTTCTCGCAGTCGGTAAAGCACATCGTCCAGCTGTTGGAATTGACCGAGATCAAGCCCTCGACTTGCATATCGGTCGCATTGTAAAAGTCGTAAACGCCTTTGGTTTTCTCCATGCCGCCCATGCACTTGGAAAAGTCCAAAAGCGCGCGGCCGACGATCTTGACGTTCTTGACGTTTGACGCGCGCACAGCCGCAAAATAATCGGGCTTGTCGCCGACCGGCTGCTCGTAAATACGCAGCGAAACGCCGCTTTCGAAATACACCGTGCTTTCGGTCGGGATCGAGATCGACGTTATGTCGTACACGCCTTTTTTGAACACATACACCGTTTTGGTTTGCGTAAATTCGGTTTGCTCGCGCGTGTACTTGCCCGGCTCGACCGTTTGTCGCTTCCACCCCTGCGGCACGTCCACGGCCGTTTTAGGCGCAACGTAGAGCGTCACAGCCTTATCGGCCGACTCGTCGAAGGCAAACGAATAACTGCCGTAAGCGGTCAGCTTGGCTTTGACTTTGCCGCCGGCATACGTCGCTTGCACGCCCGATTTTTCGGGCAGAACGACGACGCGCGCCTTATCGGCGGTCGTCAGCGTCAGCTCGACGTCGAGGGCAAGATCGCCGTCGGTATCGACGTCCACCCAGGCAAACGAATGCACGTTCGTCCCGCACCGCGCCGAATAAACAGGCACGTCGACCCCGCCGACGCGCAGCGTATGCCACACGCTGTCGACAAACCCGTAGTCGAGTCGGCCGTCGTGGCTGGCCCCGTTCGCCTGTTTGGTCTGGTTGAAAAACGCGACCATGTCCGCCTGCGCCTCGACCTCGCTGTACGAAACGGGTAACACGCGGCAATACGTAGGCTTGCCGTCGTCCGGGTCTTTATCCGTGTCGGGATCTTTGTCGCCGTCCGGCGGCGTGACGATCCCCGGCGGATCGGGTTCGTCGCCGTTCGGTGCGCTCGGTTGCGGCGGTTTACACGCCGGCAAGGCCAGCATGAGCGCGACAGACAGCAAGGCCGCTATCCATTTGCCGATCTTTTTCATAGTTCCGTCTCCTTATCGCGTTTTATGCAACGTCGCTCGTATTGATATGCACGTATCGGGCAAGGTCGTACCCCGCCGCATTGTTGGTGATATAACCGTTCTTGCGGTAGTTGGCGGGCGTCAGTTGCACCCCGTTCGACACGATGTTGTCGAGATACAGGTCGTAAATAAAACAGTTCTCGCTGTCGTAGGTGCGCACGTTGAGGAACGCGCCGCTGTTGCGCTTGACGGTGATATTGCGGAAATAGATGTTCCGAATGGTGCCGTACCCCGCGCCGCGTCCGCCGCTGCCGCCGATATAACAGTTGAGAATGCCGGCATTGTCCGAATGGAAAATTTCGATATTGTCGAATACGATGTCCTCGATGACGCACCCCGGACGGTCGCCCAGCTGAATGACACAACAGCCGAGATGGTTGCTCCAAACGCCCAGCGCGAACCCGACCGAACAGTTTTTGAACGTCACGCCGGACGTGTCGTGCACAGACTCGTAAATGCAACCGTAAGCCACCGCCTTATCCGTCCACGCCGCGTTATTTTGGAACAGCACGTTTTGCGTCAGCCCCGTCGCCGTCGTAGACTTGGTTTCGAAAGCGTCGTCGCCGGTGCGAACGAAATTGTCCTCGACAACGGCGTTCTTGCAATCGGACAGCATGATCCCGTCGGCAAACACGCGGTAGGCAAAAAACAGGCAGTTGTCGATCTGCACGTCCTCGCAAGCGTACATGCACAGCGTCCACGTCTGCGAGTTGATGACCGTCATGCCCGAAAAGGAAATGCCCTTGACGCCCTCGAACACCAGTCCGCTCTTGTCGTTCGGTTGCTCCTCTTCTCCGCCGCAACAGGCCGACATATCGATCAGACCGCGGCCGGCAACGCGCACATTGTCGCCGGTGCCGTACATCGCATATCCGCCGCCGCACGGCATAACTTCGAGATACGCGCCGCGCTCGAAGTACAACAAGCTGTTCGCAGGCACGCGAATGGAATCGGTCTTATACCGCCCGGCTTTAAAATAGTACACCGTTTCGCCCTCGGTAAACAGCGTCGTGTTGCGCGTATCGGCCGCAGTATAGTCGCCCGGCTCGATATAGCGTACCGGGTAGTCGCCGAACAGCGCCGCCGTGTCCTCTTTCTCCGCGACGAACAGAGTCAACGCTTCCTTGTGGCTGCGGTTGAACACGAACGAATAGCTGCCGGTCTGTTGCACCGTTGCCGTCACTGTCCGATCGGAAAGTTCGGCGGTCACGCCGGCGCTCTCCGGCAGAACGGTGACGTTCGGTTTTTGCGCGGCAAGCACCGAACTGCGACTGCCGACCGCGATCTCGACAGCCAGCGCAAACGGTTTCGCAGCGTCGATGACAGATACATCGGCATACGCAAACGAGTGGATTCCGTTGGCCGTGCGCGTCGCATATACGGGAACGTCGGCGCCGTTGAGTTTCAACGTGTAATACGGGCTGACGATGACGCCGTTTTTATCGGGCAGATTGTTGGACACGTCGCCCTGATAGGCCACCAGATCGTCTATCGCGCGGACGTCCCGATATTGCGCAAATTCGACCGTGCAGTTCGGATCGATCGCGGCGGGCGGCGGCGTATCCGTCTCGCCGCACGCCGGCAGGACGCACATCGTTAGCGCTGCCAACATACCGAGTACCGCCTTACATATTTTTTTCATACATTCTCCTTTCCGTTTCCACGACGGACAGCACGCAGATCGCGCCCTGTCATTCCTTGACCGACCCGATCATAACGCCCTTGACAAAATACTTTTGCAAGAACGGATAGATCAATAGGATCGGCGTGATCGACACCATGATCATGGCGGCGTTATTGCCCTGCGCGAACAGTTTTGTGCCGTCGAGTTGCACATTGTCGCCGAGCGGATTGTTTTCGAGGTTTTGCAATACGTTGCGCAGTTCGAGCGCCAAGGGATACAGATCGTTGCGGCGCGTCAGAAAGAACGACGGCCAGTACCAATCGTCCCACTTTGCCACCAAATACCACAGCATCACGGTGGCGATGCCGGCTTTGCTGAGCGGCACGACAAACTGGAACAGAATGCGAAATTCGCCGGCGCCCTCGATGCGGCACGACTCGAGCAGACCGTCCGGCACTTGCATAAAGAAATTGCGCAAGATCAGCATATTGAAACTGTTGATCCCGAACGGAACGATCAGGCAGAGCAGGTTGTTGGTGCCTAAGATCTTGCCGACCAACAAATAGAACGGAATGACGCCGCCCGAGAAAAACATGGTGATCAGCACCAGTGTAAAGCAGATCCGTAAGCCCGGAACGTTTTTCCGCGTAAAGGCATACGCGCCGAGCGCCGTCAAAAAGAGCGAATACACCGTGCCGACGACGGTGACAAAGAACGACACCAAAAACGCCTTTCCTACCCGACCTTTGCCGAAAATGAACTTGTAGGCTTCGATATTGAAGTCGCGCGGAATGACAAACAGATTGGCCTGTAAAAAGTCGGCTTTCGACGAAACCGAAAGCGTCAGCTCGTACAAAACGGGAAAAATGCAGACCAGCCCGAACAGCGTCAACAATGTGTAGTTGACGACGTCGAACACGCCGAACTTGCGCTTTTTCCGCTTGCGCGGCGTTTCATTCGTTTGCGGTACTTGTATCACGTTTTCCATAAACAATCCCTATACTTTGCAAATTGCGATCGCGTCGGACGCAACTTCAGTCTAACGAATACATGCTGTATCCGTTGATCTTCTTGGTCATCAAGTTGCCGCCTAACAGCAGCGCAAAGTTGATAACGTTTTTAAACAGGCCGACGGCGGTACTGAATCCGTAACGGGTCTGCTGTCCGCTGGTGTACACCAGTGTGTCGATGATCTCCGAAACGCTGATGACCGCCTTATTGTACAGGTTATACACCGAGTCGAAACCGGCGTTCATGATGTTGCCAATCTGAATGATCAGATTGACGGTGATCAGCGGCAGCAGCCCCGGCAAGGTGATCCGCAGCACATGCCCTAACCGACCGGCGCCGTCGATCGTCGCCGCCTCGTACAGACTGGGGTCGATACCCGATATGGCGGCTATGTAAATGACCGTACCCCAGCCCATGCCCTTCCACAGTTCGGCCAAGATCAGTATCGGGTAGAAGTTGGACGAATTGAGCAAAAACGCTTTTCGCTCGCCGCCGAACAGCGCGATGATATTGTTGATCAATCCGTCGTCGACCGCCAAGATCTGTTTGACGATGCCGCCGATGACCACCCAAGAAAGGAAGTACGGCAGATACACCATCCATTGCAACACTTTTCGATACGTTTGCTTGCGCACTTCGTTGAGTACCAGCGCCAGCAAAATGGGGGCCGGGAAACAGAACAGCAGTTTAAGCCCGCTGATAACGAGCGTATTGCGCAGGGCGCGGAACATGTTGGGGCGGGTGAAAAACTCGATAAAGTACTTCCACCCGACCCCCGGACTGCCCAAAATGCCGTAACTGGGCAAATAGTCTTTCCAGGCCAGAACAATGCCGTACATGGGGACATAGCTGAACAAGATGTAAAACGCCATGACCGGCAACAACATCAAGTACACCTGTTTGGAGCGTTTCATGCGGCTCCATGTCCCCTGCCTCTTATTCTTTTTCAGCGCGGATGCCGACAGCTGCGCCTGTCCGCCGTATTTGCCCTCTGTCACTTTGCTTCTCCCGTTGCTCGTATTTTTTGCTATTTCGATTTGCGTTTGGCCGTCACGATCGCCGCCGCGCCGAGTAAAACCAGCCCGACCAGCCCGGAGACCGATCCGACCACCGAACCGCAGCCGCAACCGTTTTTGCCGCTTGTCGGCGTTTCGTTCGACCCGTCCGGCTGCCCGTCGTCGGGGGCGCCGCCGTTCGCCGTGTATTTGGCGTACAGCGTCAGATCGGTCGGATTGTCGTAGTCGAGCGCGGTAAACGCCTGCGTACACGCCGCGTCGGTAAACCACCCGACAAACGTGTATCCTTCTTTCTCGAACGTCTTGAGCGTCTCCGATCCTTGATAGCTGTATTTACTGGTACCCAGTTTTTCCTGCCCGTCGTAGTATGTGACCGTGCATTCTTTTGCCGACGCAATAATGACGATCTCCGCGCCGTCGGTTGCGTAATCGACGGTGATCGGCGCGGTCATGTCGTCGACGTATTCCAGCCAGTTGTCGCCGTCGTAGTTGACGCGCTTGATCGAAACAAAGTCGCCCTTCGGAACGACGCGGAAGGTCAGCGTGTGCCGTTTGGTGTCGACCGAAGTCCCCGGTACATAATCTGCGCCGTCGAGCCGAATGTCGGTGACGTCTACCATCGCTTTGTCGTAACTGAACTTGATCACATGGTCGTAGCCGACTTCCGCGTGCAACTGCTTTACATTGGCATAGGTCGATTGCAGATAGCCGACCAACGTCTTTGCGCCGGTCTGATCGGGATACCAAACGACCGTCGTCGGAACTTCGGTGCCGTCGGAAAGCGTCGCTTGCACACGCTTAGGCAGCTTCTCGTTGATCAGCATTTCGGTCGTGTTGCGATCGGTCACTTCGAGGTCGATATTCGACGTGTCGACTGCGGCGACCGATACGATCTGCTTGTCGTCGGAATCCGCCTCGACGACGGCAACCGCCTCTTCCGCTTTGACGTCGCCGTTGTTGTAAATACGGGCGACGTTGCCGGCGGACAACGCCGTGTCGTACACGCGCACGTCTTTGACGGACATGTCGGCAAACCCGTCGCCGGCATTCCCGGTGTACTCGGCCTGCGCGCCGATGGTAAAGGTGTACCGTTGGTTGGGATTGGTGAAAAGAATGTCGTCAACGTCGGTTTTCTCTTGGTTGAGCTTGCCGTTGATATAGATTTTGATCGACTTGGTAATTTTGTCGGCAGTCACCGTCAGCGTCGTCCATTGATCGATCTCCGGATAGGCGATGCGCGTCTTTTTGCTCAACTGCCACTGCTGGTCGTCCCCTTCGTAGTCGGCCGGCTTGTTGGCAATGTTATCGGTGGTGATCTCGATCTCCCCGTATATGCCGCCGTCCTCGCCGGTGTCGTACCACGGCACAATACCGAACGAGTCGTGGTATTTGCCGGTCGACAATCCGTAATGCCCGCCGCCTCCGCCGATCGCGTCGCGCTTAAAGGTCATCGACACGGTGTAGCTGTTGGTGATCAGGTCGGAAAAATCCTTGCCCACTTTGGCGCCCAACTCGGGCGCGTACAAAAAGCCGCCTCTTGCGGTCGCGCCCTCGCCGCGCTTAAAGGAAACGTACGTTTCCCCGTCGTCGCCGGTTTGCAAGTTCCAACCGGTGCCGTCGGCCGTCGTATCCTGCGCTTTCAAGTCAAACCCGTTGCCCGAGTAGTCCTTTCCGACTGCGTTGACGCCGATATGGTCGCCGTCCGCCTCCAAAAACTTATAATGCGCCATCGGGTTGATGACCTCTTGCGCCGGCGCATCGGCAGCCGCCGCAAACTTCGGGAGCGTCGTGCCGATGCCAAACGCCAACGTCAGCCCCAAACACCCGGCAATCGCCTTTATCATCCATTTTTTCATACTGTCGAACTCCTTATCAGATTATTTATGCCGCCGTCGCTTTGACCGCGCGGCCGCTGCGGATATATTCGTTATAGTCGGCAAGGAACGCCTCGCCGCCGTTATCGTTAAATTCGGAAACAAAGGTGTTCCAACGGCTCTTAAAGCGGTTGCTCAACGCATCCGGCGAATAGAGTTGCGACCAACCGAACGTCTTGGGGTTATAGTTCTCGGTCTTAGCCATATAGCGCTCGCGGTCGTTGGTTTGCAACTCGACAATGGCGTTTAAGAACGTCTCGTGGCAGTCCTCTAGATAGGTGATGATCGAATCGGTCTGCACGCAAGGATAGTCGGACAGCATCGAGTGCGCTTCCGAACGCGTTTGCCGCGCAACGATGATGTCGGCGTTGGTGACGACCGTCGAACGGTAGTGCATCGTCCAATCGACCAGCGCATAGAGCATGGTCGCCGTGTCGGTCGTGACGATCGTTTTGACAAAGCCCTCTTCGTTCGTACCCGTCATCGCCGTCTTTTTGCCGCTCGCTTCGTCCACCGAATAATGCGTATCTTTGACGCCGTACTGCAACAGCTCGTAGCCCTCGTCGCTCAGCAAATAGTCGTACAGTTCCAGGCACTTGCGAATGCGCGACTTCGACATGTTGGCGTTGATACAAAATCCTTGCCAGAAATACGTCGGGCCGTGGCCGTTCCAGTCGCCGTTCGGGCCGGCCGGCGGATCGATCATCGCAATCTTGGCCGTCGCCGTCTCGATCGTCAAACTCTTATCGACCGACATCAGCCCCGAAACAAAGTTGTTCAGCCAGTTGTGCGCATAGATCATGCCGACCTTGCCGGTGGTGAATCGATCCTGCTTACCGCCGTTGTCTGCCGTGATCGAGTCGGGCGACATGTATCCGTCTGTCATCAGCCGCGTCAGATAGGCCGTAGCGTACATCGACGCGTCGGTAATGTCGCTGTACGTGTATCCGCCGTTGCCGTCGGCCACAAACTGATTCCAACCCGCGTCGAACGCCGTATACACCCAAGCGTCGAAATCCTGATTCGATTCGGATATGTAGCCGCGCGTGTCGATTTGCCCGTTGCCGTCGGGGTCGTACAGCGTGAACGCCCGCGCCAAGCGGTAGAACTCCAATAAGTCGGTCGGCAGTTTGTACGCCCACTGCGCGCGCACTTCGGCCGTGCATTCGGCTTCCGTCGCAATAACGCCCTCTTGCACCAAGCACCACGGCAATTTGGCGTTCAGGTTGTCAATCCAGTCTTGTCGCACGTACATCGATTTCTCGTTGTGCCAGGTCGACGGGATAAACCAGGCTTTCCCCTGCCCGTAGCCTAGATTATACCGAATATAGTTGTACTCCTGCATGTGTTTGTAAATATTCGGATAATGTTCGGCGTTGACCCAGTCGGAAATGGCGATAATGTCGCCGTTGCGGATCAGCCGTGAAAAGAACTCCGGATTGTCCGGGCCGTTGGTCAGAAACATGTCGGGCAGATCGTTGTCCGACTGCAACAGGCCGAGCTGCTCCTGCCAGTTGGACGAGCCGTTGCGCGCCTCGATATCGCAGCCGATGCCCGACTTCAATTTGGCATAAACCGGCGAATTGGTTTGCGCCGCGCTGTTGAACTCCGCCCAGTCGTTTTTGAAAATGTTGATACTCGTGACGTTCTCATCCTCGGTGCCGTCCCACGCCTGTCCGTCTTTGTCGGTGTCGACTGTGCCGTCCCAGTTATCGACCGGGCCGAAATTACAGCCGGCCAAGCACCCGAACGCCATCAACAAACACAAAATCGTGATCAGTACTGTTTTCCATCGCTTCATTGTCTTTTCTCCTTCCTGCATATTGCCTTAAAATGTCCATTCGGTTGCGCTTTTTTACCCGGCGGAAGGATCGCCCCGCCGGGTAGCCGATCGGCTAAAACGCGTATAACAATACCACGAACCGTCGAAACAGTCCATGTATGATTGCGCTTATCGGTTGCGCTTGGTCGAGCGACGGGCGACCGCAAACAGGATCGCGCCGAGCAACAGCAGCGCACCCAGCGAGAGCGCCGTCGTCGTGCCGACGAACGCGCCGCAGCCGCACCCTGCGTCGGTCGTGCCGTTCGGGCCGTCGTTGCCGCCGGGATTATTATCGGGGTCGTTGTCGTCCGGCTTATTGTCTCCGCCCTGCGTTTTTTGCGTAAACTCGGCCGAAACGGTCATGTCCCCCGAAACCGTCATTTTGTATACGCCGTCATCGTCGGTGATCGCGCTGCCGTTTACGGTCACGCGGCCGATCTCGTAGCCTTCTGCGGGCGTGACGGTGATGATGATCTCCTCGCCGACAAACGCCTTCGCCGCACTGACCGTTACCGTACCGTTCTCGATGCCGCTTGCCACGGTGACCGCGCACATCTGTTCGACGTCGAGTGTCTTATGTACCGGCGTGCGCGCAACCGTCGTCGCAATGCCGAGGCCTACCACTTCGGCATATCCTTGCGCCGTCCACACGGTGTTGCCGCCTTCCGTCGATTGTACGATTTCCGTCCAAACGACCGGCAACTTAAGCGCGGCGGGCGGCGTAGCCGTACCGTTGCTGCGGGTGGCCGAAACCGTCGCGCCGCTCTCGGTAAGGATCGCGAGCATTTCCGATTCGGTCATGTCCTCCTTCAGTTCCTCGCCGTCGCCCATCGTCACGTCGCTGCCGATTTCGGTGATCCAGCCCTTGGAGAGACGGGTGGCGCCGACCGTGGCCGTGCCGTCGGCGCTGTACACTTGCATTTGGTACGCCGTCATCGCGTAGTCAAACAGCGCGACGTTGGAAAGTTCGACTTTCTCCCCGCGGCGGAATTGATATTCCCCGTCCTTAAAATAGTACTCGCCGCCTAAGGTCAACACAAACGCATCGCCTTGCAACGCAAAATCCGCCGGGACTTTGCCGCCGACCTTGGTCGCCTTGCCGTCAAAGGTGACAACGACGTTGCCGCCTACGTCGACCGACAACAGCACGCTGTGCGTCGCGCTGCCAAGCGCGCCGACTTCCTGCGCCCACCAGGCGTCCTGCCCTTGGATGTCGCTGGTGCTGCCGCCCGCCTTTCCGGAAGAGATCGCAAAGCGCAGCATGTCGGAATTGTCCGCCGTGTCGAAGTGCAACCACTTTCCTGCGCCGTTGTCGCCGATGCTGATCGGACACGTCCAGTCGGCCGACGTTTCGGTCAATTTAATATCGAACGCCAGTGTAAACGAGCGCAGCTTATCGGTGAAATCGGGCTTGGCGATCAGGCCGCCCGTGCCGTCGAACGTCACCACGCCGTCACGGTTGACTTTGACGCCGCGGTTGCTGCCGACGCGTTTCAAATCGAAGTTGCCCATCGAATCGACAAAAGCATCCTCGGGCTTGGCGTCCGCATCGTCGGGATCGACATACGGAAATTCGTATTTCGCAAACGGTTTCGCCTGCGCCGTCGGCGCTTCGACCGTCGAAATGGCGGCGCGCGCCTTGATGTTTTCGGGATTGTCCACGCCGACGACAGTCCCCTCGACAAACCACGCGTCGCCGTCTTGTACGACGGCGTCCCAGGTGATCTGCGCGTCGACCTGCTTATCTTCGGTCGTCGTCACCGTATACACGCCGTTGGTCGTCTGTACCAAAACATCGGCGTCGGTAATACCTTCCCAGCGCATCACGCTGTCGGTGAAATCGTATGTCGCCGCTTTCAGCGTTTTGATCGGGTCGCTGTAGTCGTTCGCCCAGTAATCGGCCACCTCGGCCGCCGTCATGGCATAGTTAAAGACGTCCATATTGCTGTAACTGTGCGAAGTATAGTTGTAACTATTCCACGTCCCGCCCTCGGCATCGTTAAAAATAGCGCCCAAGGCAAACGGGATCCCGTCGTCTACGACCAAATTGCCTGTGATAGCGCCCGTATAACCGGTAATACCGTCCTTAATGTTGCGGCCGCCGGTATATACGGTATATGTATTCGCCGCGCCGTCGACGACCACCGATACGCCGTGATAATACGCAGTACCGAGTTTCTCGTCGTTATCCAAGCACTTCCATTCCAAATGGCCTTCACTCTCCCAAAAACCCGCGCCGTTCAAGGCCTTGCCCGCGCTGTTATTGATATTGCGGCCGTCAATACGCAATGATTTCGCGCCGTCCTGCCCCGTTAAGGCAAACCCCGTCGCGCCTTCCGCCATGTAGCCGAGGCCGAGAACGCTGCTCCATTTCAGCGCGTTCGGGTTCAGTTTAATGTCGAAATTGACGGTGAACGATTGCATGGCCGGTAAAATGCCTTTCAATGCGGCGGCGTCAAACACAGCCACACCGTCGTCGACGGCAATCGTTCCGCCTACTTTTTCAAGATTATATCCCCCCCCCGCGGAATCCAGACCGGGGTTGGTCGGATCGTCGAACGTATAGCTGGCGATCGGGGCTTTTGCGTCGGCGCCGTCGGCGGCTGCCCGATCGTTTGCGGCAAACAGACTGCCCGTCACCGCGCATAAGGCCAGCGCCGCTACGCACAGCGCCACCCACAGGCGGCTCCACTTCTTTGCAACTGTCATCATGTACTCCTCCTTGCACATATGGTGTCGGAAACGTTCTCGCGTTTTCCGCTGTTTCATCGGCTGCTTTGTTGTCCGATGTCGTAATTCCATTATGACCCCAAAATAGGAAAATGTCAATAGGGGTTTGCGAACTTAGGTCACGATTTCGAGAAATTGAGCGCATTTTTCGTACTTGACTTTATCGAAATTTTGCGTTATACTGGATAAAAGTAGCATATCGGCAGCGTACACGCGGAAAAAGGAGAATCCGGAATGAAGAATGGTAAAGGCTATCGTTTGCGCGATCTGTCCAACGTCACGTTGGAACCGATTTCTTATTACATGAAACCCTTTAACGACCAAAACTATCCGGGCATGGGTATGCACACGCACCCCTATTTCGAAATTATGTACAGCAATTCGGGACACTTTATCCTTGAAATTTTCGACGAGAAAAAGCAGCCCAATCTGACGCGTGTGACCGTTTCGGCCGGCCAGTTCGTCGTTCTCGACAGCTTTACCTTTCACCGCTTAGTATTAGACAAAGGCAAGCCGTCATTTATCTACAATGTCGAATTTATGCCGCGCCCGGCGCACGAATACAACCCGTTCGGCGTCAACGACATGATTCGGATCAACTTCGGATCGCTCATGCGCGAAACGGCCTTGCAGCGTATAGCCGCCAACACCGACGGCTATGCCGTGCTGTACGATTCCCAACAGGTCGGCGCGGCCTTGCAAGAATTGATTTTGCAGCTGACCAACGACATCCGCTCCCCCGACGATGCCGTCGCGGCCGCGATCGGCCAAGCCAAAGTTTTCAATGAGATCTCCAAATGCGTCAACACCCGCGAGGCCAGCTCGTTCTCGTATATTCGCAAAACAAACGCCTATATTCAGGAAAATTATATGCGCAAGATCGTCGTCGACTCGATTGCGGAAGCGGTCGGCGTGAGCAAAGCCTACTTACACCGCCAATACAAAAAATATACCGGCAACACCATTTTGGAAACGATCAACACCCTGCGTATGCAAAAGGCAGCCGAATTGTTGACCGACTCCGACATTGCCATCAACAAAGTCGCCGCCCGCGTCGGCTTTTCCAACACCAATCAGCTCAATTATGAATTTAAAAAGGCCTTCGGCGTCTCGGCCGGCGAATACCGCAAATCCCACTACCGTTTCGTCGACCATCACGCCCCGTTCCACGATTCCCACAGCATCACCGTCCTCGAATCCCCCGACGACAAAACTTAATCGCCCCGATTCCCCAAACATCGCAACAACACCCGCCCTGCGACGCCCCGCCGCATTCAAAATAATTTCTTTAGAAAATAACCTTCAAGCCCGTTTGTTCTCGAATCCCCGACGACAATCACGAATCGCCCGATTCCCCAAACATCGCCCCGCCGCGCGGCATTATAGTTCGCATTTACACCGCAAACCGCTTTCTATGTAGCAAAAAAGCCGAGCCTTTCGTGATCTCGGCTTTATTTGTATTCGCCTATATCCTTTTCGAAAATTTGTGCGTTGGATTCCGTTATATATTGCCATACATGCCTAACAGCGCGGCATACCGCTTTGCCGATTCGTGCGGTAGTCCGACATTGCGCTTTGTTTGCTGTCATCATCGCGCTATGTAATATAAACAATGAGTATAAATGTATTGTAAAAACGCTTAGCCTTATAACATACAAAATATTCTCTGTCTAGCGCGTTTTCAAACGCTTGCACATTCAGCCAAAAGTATGATTCGTTAAAGTCGGGGATATATGCCGCCGGAATCTTTTCATCGGCATACCATCCCCGCAAATAGCTATTAAAATCACTTTCAAAATCGCCGTTTTTTTCTTCGGAAAATGCACGTTCCGACATCCAGTCTGTAGGCAAATTCGCAAACTTAAAAACCGCATATTGCGAGGTTCGCTCTTGAAAGCATTCTCGCCGATATATAAATATCATCTCCCCGTCTTCCGGCACTTCGATCGCGGAAGTGTTTTTTATATACTTTCTAGCCCCCTTCTCCCCGTGCGCATACCAATCACCCACAATTTCCGAGAGCAGCAGGACAGCAATCACACCGAACAAACAAAACAACATCTTGATTGCCGCGAGCAACACGAAAGCCGACACACCGAAAACCCTAGCCATTCTTTTGTGCATTGCAAACGCCTCCTATCATGCATTTGTATATATATGTTTCGTTCTTCCCTTGCCTTTATTGTTTTATTATATTGCACTTTTTCCGTTTTGTCAATATGCTTGACCAAAAAAATTTTTTGCCTCTGCTTTCGTTTGAAAAATCGAGTAAAAAACAAGATACTTTTATACTCGTATAAATTCCCCCTCTCTCACACATATTTTGTGCGGAGAATATGGAAAACACGATACGTTCACGCGAAACCGCAGTCTTTACCGTGCCGGCCTTGGCCGCACTGATCGCGCCTGCCGTCGCATTTCTCATATCCTGCTTTGTAGGATTCTACAACGGCATTCCCGCGCCGCGTCCCGTCTACACGCCGCCGGATATTGCGACTTACATCATGGACGCCGCCGCGCGGCGCCGCCCCGCCGAGGCCGAAAGCGATTTCTTTACAAAATAATAGGCAAGCGACTTTTTCGCATCAAAGAAAAGCTGTGTTTAGATAAAATGCCTCCCGAATAGATCCTTGTCTAACGCCGCTACGACGACTATTCCCCAAAAAGTACAAAAAAACCGACTCGATTTGTGATCAAGTCGGTTTTAATGAAATGCGGCGATTACCTACTCTCCCGGTCCGTTGCCGGACAAGTACCCTTGGCTCGATGAGGCTTAACTACCGTGTTCGGAATGGGAACGGGTGGGTCCCTCACGATATCGTCACCGCAATGGCTGAATGTGGTTCACACA